>JBAPOI010000273.1:0-7478 GCA_049279555.1 Candidatus Sulfotelmatobacter sp. | reverse complement strand
GATACATGCAATGAGTTCATTACGCTGGCCCGCGTGGTGAAAACGCAGGGTCGCCGCGGCGAGGTTGCGGCCGAGATTTACAGCGATGTCCCTGAACGATTTTCGATAGGCATGAAGTTGCAGGCGCCGCCGCGGGATTCGAGCTCGAGTCGTCGGGAACTGAAAGTCGAAGAACTCTGGCCGCACAAAGGGCTGTTGGTTCTGAAGTTCGCTGGAGTGGATTCGATTACGGAGGCGGAAACGCTGATCGGGTGCGAACTGCAAGTGCCCAGAAGCCAGCGTTCGGAATTGCAACCGGGCTGGAACTATGTTAGCGACATGATCGGTTGTGCATTGCTCGATCACGGCCGCGAAATCGGACGCGTGGAAGATGTTCAGTTTGGCGCGGGTGAAGCGCCGTTACTGATTGTGCGCGATGCCGCGGCGAAGTTGGTCGAGATCCCGTTCGCCGAAGCGTTCCTCGAGAGCATAGATACAGATCAAAGGCAGGTCAGAATGAAGTTGCCGGAAGGCCTGCTGGAAGTAAACGCTCCGCTGACGGCTGAAGAAAAGCGAGAACAGACGCAGGGAGTAAGAAAAGGCAATAAACAGAGAGGGTCACAGAATAAACATTGAGTTCTCTGCGCGACCCTGTGCCCTCTGTGTTAAAGGTTTTGGTTCTGCGATGAAGGCCGACATAGTCACGATCTTCCCGGACTTCTTTCACGGACCATTGGATTACGGCATCACCCGCCGGGCCCAGGAGTTGGGGCTGGCGACAATTGAAGTCCACGATCTGCGGAAGTTTGCCCATGATCGTCACCGCACTGTGGACGACCGCCCTTTCGGCGGCGGCGAAGGCATGGTGCTGAAGCCGGAACCGCTCTTTGAATGTTTGGAATCGATGACTGTTTCGCTGCGGCCCGAGCGTCTGGCGGGAGATGCAAGAGAGTCGGTGATCCTGCTCTCGGCGCAAGGACAGCGGTTCACTCAGAAAGTCGCGGCGGAATTGGCGCTGCTCGACCGCATCGTTTTGATATGCGGCCGCTACGAGGGCGTGGATGAGCGTGTGGCGGATCATCTCGCCGACCGCGAGCTTTCCATCGGCGATTACGTTTTGAGCGGTGGGGAGTTGGCCGCCGCCGTGATTGTAGAAGCGGTGCTGCGGTTGCTGCCGGGTGCGGTCGGAAACGAGGCCTCGACCCAACAGGAATCGTTTACAGTCGACGCGAAGGTGAAAAGCCTTGGCGGTGCGGATTCGACCTGTGGGTCGAATGGATTGCTGGATTATCCGCACTACACGCGCCCAGCGGAGTTTCGCGGGGTCGGAGTTCCTGAGGCGTTGATGTCGGGAAACCACGAAGAGATTCGCCGATGGCGACGGCAACGCGCACTGGAAAAGACGTTGCGAAACCGCCCAGACCTATTGGATGGTGCGGCGCTCAGCGAAGAAGATAGAAAATTTCTGACCGGACTCAAGAATACGAGTCAGTAAGGCTACAGTTTGAAGAGCAGGTTGTCATTCCGAACCGGCGTTTTCTGCCGGTGAGGAATCTGCTGTAAGCGGGAGCGAGGCAGATTCCTCGCGCGAGGACCGCGCTTCGAAATGACACATACGGGAAAAGAGCTTAGAGGCAAGATTTCCGAATTCAGAAGGACTAAATCATGACGAACTTAATCATCGAAAAATTGCTGGCCAAGACCCAGCGCACCGATATCCCCGCGTTCCACCCGGGCGATACGATTCGCGTTCACGTGAAAATCAAAGAAGGTGACAAGGAGCGCCTGCAGGCATTTGAAGGCGTGGTCATCAAGCGCGACAACGGACCGCAGGCCAGCTTCACCGTGCGCAAGATTAGCTTCGGCCAGGGTGTGGAGCGCATCTTCCCCGTCCACTCCAAGGTGATCGACAAAGTCGATCTGCTGCGCTCGTCCAAAGTCCGCCGTGCCAAGCTGTATTATCTGCGCGGACTCAAAGGCAAGGCCGCACGCCTGCGCGACGTCGAAAGACCTAGCTAAAGAATTGTGCGATGGTACCTCCGCATGTGCGGAGGCGTGGGATTTGCAGCGTTCTTGTCCTGCTTATCCTATGGCCGCAGGCTGGGTGCGCATCTCTTCGGTGATCACTTCAAGATCGGCAAAATCCTCGACGCGAGGTTTTTTCAGTCGGTTCAGCACGTAGTCGAGCAGCGGACGGTCGCCTTGCCGGATCTCCTGAAACTCAATGCCCATGGCGCGGTTCTCGGCGGTATATTTCACGTGCCCGCGCAGCGCGATGCTGACATCGCACATGTTCAGCACCAGCCTCAGCCCGGTCCCAGGAACTAGAAGACCGCCGGCGGTAATGAGGCAGCCGTATTCCGAAATCTGTTCCAGCCGGCCTTTCACGTGCGACTGTCCACCAATCTCCGTGACATCGGCCCCTCCTTCTACTTCGAATCGCGGCCGTCGACGGCGGTTCTGTCCGGCCACGTGCCCGGTGCTCAACCTAGACATCCGGTTCGCGCCTTCCGGCACCACCGGCAGATACTGCTCTTGCGCGTGCCGCAATTCTTCTTCCCACGGAATCCTGCTGCCTTCGATGCACTCCACCGTAAATTGACCACGCAGCACGGATTCCGGATGCGCCGTCCAAATCACCTGGCAGACGGACTTGTTGCGCCCGCGTTCGATCGTGATCAGGTCTCCCACCTTCACATCGCGGCAGCTAAGCAACCGCGCCCCGCGCGGATGGATATCATAAGTGCAAGCCAGTTCCGGCCCTCCACGGCCGCCGTTCTGCATGTGAATCAGGCGAACCGGAAGCGCCAGGTGGATCAACTTCTCGACTGTAGTATCTGGGTTTGCCGCAGGAACTCGTCCTTCAAGAACTCGCCCTGGCTGGATGACTTCGTGTCTCACGCTCTCCTCACATCGATCTGACGCCAACATAGCAGTACATGTCCTACCGGACAATGTACGTCCGTAATCAAAGTAATGGTTACTGGGCGAGCGTTACCTCATGGCAAGCCTGTGACGATTGGTTGCAAAGCGCACAACCGCAAGAAGCCGGAGAACTCACAGACTGTGGATTTTATGGGGTTGCAAGAATCTCTCGTGACAAGTAAAGATGGTGCAACACACTTCATTTCTCTTATGTTGAGTCCTGCATGCTGAGCACCGCGAAGATTGCTTCCGAGTTTTCTCTCTCCGCATCGGCGGCGAAGCTCCGGCTGTTGAAAAAGCTGCGCTGCACCCTGCGTTTTGAAAAAAAAGCGTGGGAGTCAGGCGCGTTGATGGTGGCCGGCGTCGACGAAGTCGGCCGCGGATCGCTATTCGGCCCAGTCGTAGCCGCAGCCGTGATTCTCGACCGCGAGTACCGCATTCGCGGCCTGCGCGATTCCAAGTTGCTGCTGCGGGAGCGTCGTGAACTGCTGGCTCCGCGCATTCGAGAGCATACCATCGCGTGGGCGGTTGCGGCGGTGGATGCTGCGCGCATCGACCAAATCAATATCTATCAGGCGTCGCGGGTCGCCATGCGCGAAGCCGTGATGCGCCTGCAGCCCGTGCCCGACCATCTGTTGGTCGATGCCGTGAAGCTCGATTGCGATGTGTCGCAAAAGGCGATCATCCACGGCGACGCTCTTTCCGCTTCGATTGCGGCGGCTTCGATTCTCGCCAAAGTCGAGCGCGACCGCATGATGTGCGAATGGGACGCAGTTTTCCCCGAGTACGGCCTCGCCTCGCACAAGGGCTACAGCACGCCGCAGCATCTGGCCGCGTTACAAGAATACGGTCCAACGCCGCTGCACCGTCAATCATTCGCTCCGGTTTGGAGTTCTCCGATCGAGCAGGAAGTTTTCGAGTTCGACGACGCCGCGATCGAAGGTTGAACATCGCCTGGTCGCGACATATTCGCTTGACAGAAACTGCCCCTGCATTAATCCTGCTGGCATGAATCCAACGCTCAAGGCAGTTCTGATGGCGGTATTTTGGTTCGTATTAGGTCACATCAGTTGCGCCATGATGCACCACTGGGGTCACCATATGACGAGAAGATGAGACAGCGGCAAGCGCGTGGAGCGCGCCCCGTTGCGCCGTGCGGAACCTTACTTTCCGGCTTCGACCTTCTCGCCGCTCAAGTTCGAACTCAGTTCGTTGACCAGCTTCGTGTTGTTCACCAGCGCCTGGCGTAGGATTTCCGCTTGCTGTTTCGCGGTTGCCCAATCCTGTTTCTCTACGGCTTCGGTTAAGCCAGGCAGCTCCAGGTGCGCGTAGGTGAAGCGTGCGCCGTAGAGAATGTGTTTAAACCATGGACGGCCAGGGATTCCATCGGGGTTGAGCCAGTTGCGTTCCACCTGCATGGTGCCGTGATTGATGGTCGCGGCGAGCTTTGGGTCGATTGCGCCGGAGGAGAGTGCGTGGGATGCGGATTCGTCGAGGCGCTTACCGGCAGCTTCGAAGTCGTCGATGGCATCGAGGGCGGGTTTGAGATCCAAATGGCTCATGTCCTCATTTTTGTTTTTCGTCAATTCGCCCACGAACTGTCGAATGTTATCGGCGTAGCTGGCGAAATCGAAGGGGAGCAGGTCGGCATTGGCGAGGCGCAGCGCGAGCACGCCCCACAACTGCGACATCAGCGTGTGATACCGGTAGCCGGGATCGCCGAAGCGATTCATCCAGAAGAAATCGTCATAGGCGGAGTGGTACACGCCGTAGGGACCTTCGAAGCCCAGGCCAAGAACTGGCATCCCCACAAAATTAAGGAAGACCGTGTGGTCTGAGCCGCTGCCGATGCGGGTATCGCTCAAATTCGAATCCGTGACTTCTTCTGTTTGTTTCGCTTCGCGGCGGTCGCGCGTGCTGGTTTCTCTCCACGCTTCGTAGAGCGTTTTCCCCGAAGGATCCTTTAGCGTGCGCGTAGCTTCCACCAGCATGGGCGCGAGCGAGGCGACCGCCTGACCGTGAAAATCCGGGCCGGACGTCGCTTCATCAACGTTGATATAAGCGACGGCTTTGTTGCGTAGTTCGTCAGCAAACTGCTCGCCCCATTCGGTGGAACCCGTGAGGCCGACTTCTTCGCCATCCCAACTGCAGACGACGATGGTGCGGCGCGGGCGCATCCCTGATTTCGCCAGTTTTCCCAACGCGCGCGTCAACTCCATCATCGATGCAGTTCCACTGCTTGGATCGACGCCGCCGAAAACCCAGGCGTCGCGGTGATTGCCGAGCACGATCCATTCGTCCGGCAACTGTGCGCCGCGAATGCGGCCTTCGACCACATAGTAGGGTTGAGTGGAACTATCCATCTCTATTTTCACGTGCACGCGCACGCGGTTGCCGCCCAGGTGATATTTAATGGGCAATCCGCCTTGCCAATCCTCGGGAGCGAGCGGGCCGTCCATATTTGCGAGCAGCGGCTTGGCATCGTGCCAGGAGAGCGGGAGCGCCATAATCTTCGGGATCGACACCGCCTGATCGACTGGAATGCGCTTGGCGCCCGGAACCGAAGCCCAACCCGGAGTGAGCGGATCGCCCGGCACCATGAAGTCGTAAGTGATCGCGCCGCGCTGAATGTGATACTCAGGCCCCCATGGCCCGGTGGGAACGACCTTGCCTTTCTTGAACCCGTCTTCGGCGGGGTCGCTGTAAATAAGAAGAGCTGCGGCGCCTTCGCGTTCGGCCGTGAGCGCCTTGAACCCGCGATAACTATAAGGATTCGAATAGCGCACGAGGACGACCTTGCCTTTTACGTCAATGGCTTGCCGGCGAAGAAGTTCGTAATCCTCAGGATTGCCGCTATGAGCATAGACAAGTGGAGCCGTCACTTCGCCGGAAGCGGACATGCCGCTCCATGCGGAACTGATGCTTTTGTTTTTTAAATCAGGATCGCCGGGGACAGGCAGTTCACGCAGAATCGCGCGGTAGTGAGTAGGTGCCACCATTTCCAGAAAGGTACTTTTTGGATTGGTGCCATAGACGTCGTAGCGGCGGATGACGACATCTTCCAACCCTTCGTTGCGCCACTGGTCCGCGATGTAGCGAGCCAGCTCGTTGTTGCGCGGCGAGCCGGCGACGTGAGGCTCGGCGGTAAAAATGTGATGCTGACGGCGCTCCTCATCGGGCGAAGGAATCGCTTTGAACTGCTCTTCGATTTTCGTTTCTCGTACAGCGGCCGACGGAGTGAAGCCCAGAATCGAAGTCTGAGCTTGCGCGCGTGCAAACGGTGGCAAATTCAAGCCGAGCATCAGGACGCACAATTCGACGATGAACGGCGGCACACGCCGGGGAAAGCTCATGATGGCATCTCCTCGCAAGACGAAACCATTCAATGCATGACGACGTTATTTTGTTAGCTGCTTATTTACTTCGCTCCGTAAATCTCCGAAAGCAGATCGGGCTTCGTTTCATCGCGCACCAGGTGAGGGAAGCGCTCGCCGCCGTGGTAATTCAGTTTGTAGACTTTGTAGTAATCGGTGTTCTCGACGAGCAGCTCTAGCGGACCGGTGCTTGTCTTGCTGGCCCTGAGCGCGTCGCGCAGGATTTGGATTGAATACTTGCGGCCGTTGACCCCGACCAGCTTCATGCCCGGCCCAATCCCCGCCAGTGCTGCGGGCATTCCCTCGATGGTGTCGATGATCATACCGTCTTCGCGAAGGGTAAGGCCGATGGAAAACTTCACATCGATGGAACGGGAGCCGCACTCGCCTGCGCAATCCATTCCCGACGGATAGTCGTCATAGGCAAGCTTCCATCCGCTCAACTTGATGCCACCGAGCGGCGCTCCGGGACCGTGGTTGGTCAGCCGCTCATTCCAGAAGCCGCGCCAATCGTAGGGTGCGACCTGGTTCAGAGTATTCACCACATCTTCGAACGTATAAGTCTTCAGTGCGGGCCCTGTGCTGGGCGCGCCGTGAAACAGTTTGCAGAAATCGTCCAGAGATTTCTTGCCTTTGCTTTGCTGGCGAATTATGACGTCTGTCCACAGCCAATTCAAAGTATCTTCATCATAGAAATCTGTGCTACGCCGTGCGGAGCGCCATGCTTCCGGAGAAAAATAAAGCTGCGCAGCCGCATCGGCCGTATCCTGTAGGTTGCGCCAGGCGCGGCCGGGAGTATGGTCGAGAGACGCTGCGGTAAGCGCCAGGTCGTCGCGCGCGTCGCTCCCGTTCAGCAGTCCGCTACGCGCGGTCAGCACCGCGGCCAGATAATCCGTCAAACCCTCGTAGACCCACAGCAGATCGTCCTGCATGGGCTCTTGATAGTCCGGTGTGGCGAGATCCGCGGGCCGGCGGTATTTTCCATTCCACGAGTGTACGTACTCGTGCGGAAGCAAGCTAGCTTCCGATTTACGCAGAGCCTCATCGACCAGCCCACGCTCATCAACCCGGCTGTCGTCGGATTCGTGATGCTCAAGCCCGAAGTGTGCGACGTGATTGCTAAGGCTGTAAAGGAAATGGTAATCGCGATAGTGATGTGCGCCGAAGAGCTTGTTGGCCTGATCGACCAGACTCTTGTAG
>JBAPOI010000272.1:0-4571 GCA_049279555.1 Candidatus Sulfotelmatobacter sp. | reverse complement strand
AATGCGACAGTCTAGCAGAAGGCACGCGGCGCGATACTTAGTTTCGTATCAGGGTGCGAATTCATGCGTGCTGTATGAGCAGACCGTTTACTCGCCTTCAGGCGCTGGACACTTGGATCGAAATTCCATACAGCCCGCTAACCCTCCAGAATCACCTGCGCGATGGCCTGTTCGGCAGTATGCGAAATCGACAGAGCCGAATTCTTCACGCCCAGCTTGGCAGCGATCTCGCCAGCTTTTCCGTGAAAGCTAATGGTCGGACGTCCTCCCGGCAGCCGCGTCACCTCGCAATCCCGCCAGCGCACCCCGCGGCTCCAGCCTGTGCCCAAGGCTTTCATGGCCGCCTCTTTGGCCGCAAAGCGTGCCGCGTATCGCTCTACACGGTTCGCCTTCGAGTCGCAGTAGCGGATTTCGCCCGCAGTATAAATTCGCTGCAGGAAACGATCGCCGAAGCGCGCAATCGATTGCCGGATCCGCGGAACCTCCGCAATATCAATGCCTGTGCCGACGATCATTTTTTTCGAAACCTGGAGCTTCCCGAACCTACAACAGCCGGTCGCCACGGTAAATCAGTTCGCCGTCAATCATTCGCGCTTCCGCAGTTAGCCGATGCGGTTTCAGCGGGCCTTTTCCGTCGATGTGCACCACCTCATGCCCGTGCGCGACCAGCCAGTCTGAAACCAGCATACGGTGGCAGCGGAAGTATACGCGCTCGGCGCACATGTAAGCGGTGCACGAAGCCTCAGCCAGCGCAACGAGTTCCGCCATCGCGTTTTCGAATTCCGCGGTCAGCATATAGTCGCCGTAGTTGCGAAAAAACGGGTTGCGAAGCGCCACATGCGGTGACTCATCTCGAATTTTCTTGCGGTAACCGCCGAGAGCTTTCATCCAGAGATACCGTATGCCGGCTCCAGCCAGGCTATTTTCCAGCGACTCGCGATTGAATTGCGGCAGGCGCCGTGACATCGGGAAGGCGCGAATGTCAACCAGCATTTGAATTTCATGCGCCTGAAGCGTCTCAATCAGATCTTCGATCGTGCGAGTCGAATGTCCGACGGTGTAAAGGCGGGCCATTACGCTTCGATGCAGGATAGTTAGCTGGCGATGCGATTCAGGGTAGCGGCGACCGCAGCATCTTGCTGCGGAAACACAGTACGCAAATCCAGTACGACGTGCCCCTCCTCAATCCGGGCAATAATCGGAGGATCCGAGCCTCGAAGCTGAGCCGCCAGTTCGTCGGTGCTGAGTCCCTCACAAGAGAGCGCGAGCACCCGCGCCGGCAGGATCGCAGACGGAGCCGCGCCCCCGCCAAGAACGGATTCGCCGTCTACGATTTCAACTTTCAACCTTGGAGCTGTGATTTTTGCCGCCAGCGCCTCGGCCCGCTCGCCGATCTCGTCCTTGGAAAGCCGCATCATGCGTAGCGCCGGAATCGCATCATGATCGCCCCGCACGTACGCGAGCAGCGTTGCTTCCAGCGCTGCATAGATCAGCTTGTCCACTCGCAAAGCACGAAACAGTGGATTGGCCCGCATGCGCGCCACCAGCGCCGGATCGCCACTGATCAGGCCCGCCTGCGGCCCCCCAAGCAACTTGTCACCGCTGTAAGTAACGATATCGACGCCGCTGCGCAGGCTGTGCAGCACGCCCGGTTCGTCGTTAATGCCAATTGAGCGCAAATCAAAAAGTGCACCACTACCCAGGTCTTCCATCAGCGAGATGCCGCGCCGGTGCGCCAGAGCGGCGAGTTCCGCTGTAGGCGCTTGTTCGGTGAAACCGGAGATCTCGAAGTTCGAGCGATGCACTCGCAGCAGCAGTCGCGTTCTTTCGCTGATGGCGCCCTCGTAATCGGCAATCCGGGTCCGGTTCGTAGTGCCCACTTCGCGCAAGATTGCGCCGGACTTTGCCATCACCTCCGGAATGC
Organism: Candidatus Sulfotelmatobacter sp.; assembly: GCA_049279555.1. GTDB lineage: Bacteria > Acidobacteriota > Terriglobia > Terriglobales > Acidobacteriaceae > Sulfotelmatobacter. The sequence continues at coordinate 2,647 of JBAPOI010000272.1, read as the reverse complement.
GAAATGAACCGCCAATCTCCACAAGTTCTCCGCGTGAGACGATAACCTCTCCACCATCAGCCAGCGTATTCAGCGCCAGCAAAACCGCGGCAGCATTGTTGTTCACCACAATGGTGGAAACAGATTCGCGGCCCTTGCTCTCGAACTCGGCGTTCAGCAGCTGCCGAAACAATCGCTCCGCATGCGCGTCACGCTTGCCGCGATTGCCCGTGGCCAGCTCAAACTCCAAGTTGGAATAACTCGCGGCAGTCTCGCAGATGTGCTCGATCGCAGCATCGCTCAGCGGAGCCCGTCCAAAATTTGTGTGCAGGATCACCCCGGTCGCGTTGACCAGCGGCCGCAGAGAGTAATCCAGAGAGAGGCGAACTTGCTTCTCCACTGCACCGGCCATGCCCGTAAGTGCGAGTTCTAACCCAGCTTCATCGAGCAGGTCCGCTGTGATTTCCTGCCGCAACCGGGCAAGCACCACGCGTGCTGCATTGATTACAGATTCCTGTCCTGAACTCCTCACAAGGAAATGGATCGCGGGATCACGCATCACCTCATCGACCGATGGAAGCTTGCGAAAAAGGTCCGATGATGAAGTTTGTTTCACGCGAAGATTATCCCACGATCAGAATGAAACACGATTTCACCGCAAGTCATCAGCTACAGCGTATGCAGATAAGCCAGCAAATCCTGCAAATCTTCGGCGCTTAACGTCTGGCTGTAGCCCGGCATTTCGTGCCGGCCATAGCGAATAATTTCGCTCACGCGGTCGTCATTCGCCGGCAGGCCGCTTACCGGAAGATAAGGATGCTGAAAAACTCCCTTCAACCCCGGGCCCTTTCTACCCTTCGTGGAATAGGGCCGGTGGCACCGGTCGCAGTAGCTGTCGTAAGTCTTGCGTCCCGCAGCCTGCTGCGGGTTGAGGCCAAGTTCGGCGTCCGATCTGCGCCGCTCCACATCACACCCTGCAAGAGTGCCAAGGAATAGCAGCGCGACAATTGCATATACCGCGGAACGCTCGCAGGCCACAGCGATGAGACGATTCTTCTTGGGATTCATCCCTTCGAACCCCTGCACTTCCAATTTTTGACCTTCGGCCCCCCGCATCTTCACGCTTCCTCTCGCACCTTTCCGCAGCGCTTGCTGACCACTCAACATACAATGATCCGAACATACAATGATAAGGCAAAGCGGAAAGCTGCTGACCCAAGGCCTATGACTATCGCCGTGAAACGGGTTTACGACTCACCGTCGCGCTCCGACGGAGCGCGCATTCTGGTGGACCGCCTCTGGCCGCGCGGCGTTCGCAAAACAGAGGCCGATCTCGACGATTGGTTACGCAACATCGCTCCCTCGAACGAACTCCGGCAGTGGTATCACGCGCAACCCGAGCAATGGCAGCTCTTTCGTAAGCGTTATCTGAAAGAATTAACTTGTCCTGACGCCGAGAAAGAACTGCAAAAGCTCTACGTTCTTGCCCAAAAGAGAAAACGACTGACGCTATTGTTTGCCTCAAAGAACGAGAAGTATAACAACGCCGTCGTGCTCAAGGACTTGCTCGACGGAATGCGCAAGCCTCCAACCGGCACCGGCGCCCTTCGATCCCCGCGCAAACGCGATGCCGCGGTCCGCCGTCGCAGGTGAGCTGCATGGTTTATGTGGGGACAGCCGCCCTCGGCTGTCCGTCGAGCGAAGCTCGACATTTGCTTGCGCGATCTCGACGCTCGATACAGGACCAGAATTGGTCTTAACCTTGTGATCTCTCCTATCCTTTAGAATCACCCCATGAGAGCAGTCTTTCAGTGGAGTCTCGGCACCCGTACGCTGGAACTCGGAAAACGCACGCTGATTATGGGTATCGTCAACGTCACGCCCGACTCTTTTTCTGATGGCGGCTCGTACCTCGACCCCGAGAAAGCTACAGCCCACGCGCTTCAACTGCTCGACGAAGGCGCGGACATAATTGATGTTGGCGGAGAATCCACCCGCCCCGGAGCCAGCGTCGCCGCTTCTGTCGAGCCCACGGCGGCGAAAGATAAAACAGTCCCCGGCAACGCAGCCGCGATAAAGCCTTCAGTCAGCGCAGAGGAAGAACTCCGCCGCGTATTGCCCGTGATCACTGCCATCAAGAAGACCCGGCCGGATGCAGTGATCTCAATCGACACCTACAAAGCCAGCGTCGCCCGCGCCGCAGCAGCCGCCGGAGCCGAAATCGTCAACGACGTGAGCGGTCTTCTCTGGGATAAGCAGATGGTTCGGACGATCGCCGAAATAAAATGTGGCGCCATTCTCATGCACATGCGCGGCCGTCCCGAAGAGTGGCACGCCTTACCGCCGCCCGGTGATGTTGTTCTGATGGTCAAACGTGAACTCCGGGAAAGAGTGGAAGCGGCCGTACAAGGCGGCATCCGCCGCGAAAGAATCGCGCTCGACCCAGGCTTCGGCTTTGGCAAGAAGTTGGAGGAGAATTATCCGCTGCTCTCCCGCTTTCAGGATTTGCAATCCCTGGGTTTTCCGCTTGTAGCCGGAACGTCGCGGAAATCTTTTATCGGTCGAATGTTGGCAAAAGACGGAAAAGATGCCGCGCCTTCCGATCGCGTCTACGGAAACCTCGCCGTCCACACCGCGCTGATTCTCAAAGGTGCGCACATCCTTCGAA
>JBAPOI010000271.1:0-2555 GCA_049279555.1 Candidatus Sulfotelmatobacter sp. | reverse complement strand
TTCAGACCTTTACCCGGAACGACTCCCGCGTGGCCGGAAATTCTGATTAGCTCTGTAGCCGCCTGGCTCATCGTCGCACCTACGCCTTCTCGACTTTCACTAAGAAGCCCTTCGATTCAGGGGTGTGGGCATTTGGATCGGTAACTGCGGGCGTCAGTAAATTCGCCGGCGTCCGCGCATTTCTTCCCTCATCTTCACCGATTCCGCGGAAGCCCTGGTGAATCGGCAATCCGATCTGATAGACCTTTTTGCCGTCGATCATCATCGGCTTCAGCCGGCGAGTGACGAAGGCTTTCGCGATGTAAGTTCCCCGCGCACTGATGACTTTGATCTTGTCCGTCCCGCGAATTCCCTTTTCATCCGCCAACTCCACTGGAATTTCTACAAAGGGTTCTGGAATGAGCTGAACGTTCATCGGATTATTTTTCGTCCAGTAGTGATACTGCTCGGTCAGCCGGTAAGTAGTGCACACGATGCTGTACTCTTGCGGGTCGCCGAACTTGTCAAACGGCGAGTTGAACTTTTTCACGAGCGGGTTATTCGACTGCTCAGGGTGAAACGGATTTTTGATAGGGCTCTCGATCGGTTCGTAGTGCTCGGGGAACGGACCATCCGCCAGCACACCGATTGGGGCGAATAATCGTCCGACTCCTTCCGGATTCATAATGAAAGGCCCCATATGATCTTTGGGGTTGGAGTCGGGCTTGAAGTCCGGCACGTCATTGCCAACCCACTTACCCGCCGCTTCATTCCACCAAACCTGCTTGCGAGTCGGGTCCCACGGCTTCCCGTCCGGATTGCAGGAAGCCCGGTTGTAAAGCACGCGCCGGTTCGCCGGCCACGACCACGACCAGTTGGGATAAACGCCCATTCCGGAAGGATCCTCTGTACCTCGACGCTGAATCTGCGCTCCGGCCTCCGTCCACGAACCGGAATAAATCCAATTGCCGCAGCTCGTAGTGCCGTCGTCTTTCAGCCATGCAAAACCGGGCAACTGCTGGCCGGCTTTGATCACCTGCCCAGTTGCGTCGTCTTTCAGATCGGCGAGAGCTTTGCCGTTAATTTCCATGGCCACTTGAGAAAGTGAGGGATGAGCCGAGTCCGCATATGCCCAACTCAGATTCAGAATAGGGTCGGGGAACTTTCCGCCATCCTTCTTATAGAGGTCGCGAACCCGCAGAAAAATCTGCGCGATAATGTCCTGGTCGAGTCGCGCTTGTCCCGGAGGTGGAACCGCCGCATATTTCCATGTGACCCAGCGCGCGGAGTTCGTCATGCTGCCGTCTTTTTCGGCAAAGCCCGCACAAGGCAATCGGTAAACCGTGGTCTTGATATTCTTCTGTTCTTCCGTCGTAATTCCCGGCGCTCGCCAAAACTCGCTGGTTTCGTCCTCGTAAATCTCGCCCACGACTAGCCAGTCGGCCTTCTTCAGCGCATTAATATTTTTGTTCGTGTCCGGGCCAATCATCACCCCATTCATTCCAAAGGCCAACATGCCCTTGATCTTTTCGTTGTACATATCTTCCCAGATATGTGTCCACGAGCAATCCTGGCCGGCTTTGGGCAAATAATCGAACCCGAATCCGTTTTCGTTCGTAGCTGCGTCTCCATAGAACGACTTCAGCAACGACACCATGAATTTCGGCGTGTTCGAGTAGTAGTTGAATGAAGCCCATGGCGTTGGCTTTGAGGCTGTTGGCGTGGTCCGCTTCAGATACGTAGCTAAATCGGTATCGGTCAGAGCGGGAGCTTTGAGATACCCAGGCAGCGAGTCATATAGACCCGCCATGTCCGTCGCGCCCTGGATGTTCGAATGTCCGCGCAAGGCGTTCACGCCGCCGCCAGCTCGGCCAACGTTGCCGAGGAGCAGTTGAATCATGGCAGCGGTGCGAATGATTTGCGTTCCGAAGGTGTGCTGAGTCCAACCCACGGCGTAAATAATGGTGGCGACTTTCTTCATGTCGCCGTCTTTACGGACAGACGTAAACATGTCGACAGCCTTCAGATACTGGTCCTTCGGGATACCGGTAATCCGCTCGACGAGTTCAGGCGTGTAACGCGAATACTGCTGCTTCAGCAATTGGAAGACGCAACGCGGATGCTGAAGGGTCAGGTCGTAAGAGACGTCGGCAGGCAGAGCGGGAGGTGGCGTCGCTCCTCCTACCTTGCCCGGTGTTGGTTCGGGTGCGTGACCGGTCGACCCAGCCTGACCTGGGTGCCCGCCTGAACCTGCTGCTCCTTCATAATTCCACGTGGTCTTATCGTAGCTGCCCGACGCTGCGTCAAATCCCGAGTACAAGCCATCCTCGGGAAGTTTGAAGCCTTCCTTAACGATGAAGGCCGCGTTGGTGTAGTTGACGAGATAATCTTCGGCAATGCGGTTGTTCTCGATGGCGTAGCGGATCAGGCCGCCGAGGAATGCAATGTCGGTACCAGCGCGAATTTGTAGGAAGAGGTCGGCGGTAGCGGATGTGCGCGTAAATCGAGGATCGACGGAAATCAGCTTGGCGTTGCGGTTGCGCTTCGCCTCCATCGCCCACTTAAAACCGCAGGGA
>JBAPOI010000270.1:0-8062 GCA_049279555.1 Candidatus Sulfotelmatobacter sp. | reverse complement strand
ATGCTGCAGCTTCCCGGCGTAGGCGGAGGGTCGCAGGTTGCGACCATCAAGGCTCTTACGGCAATCTTCGATGTGCCCCCGGAAATGGCTGCGAGCTGCGGAATTCTGTTATGGCTAGTGACTTTCGTTGCGGTGGTTCCGCTCGGGCTGTTGTTAGCGCATCACGAAAGACTGTCGTTGCGAAAGTTGTCGGAAGAGAGTCATCGTGCGGAAGAGGCCGAGATCAAAGGTCCACCTAGGTAAGCAAATCCTTATCTATTACTTAGGTACGTGCTGCGACTCTCTGCCGCCTATGCCCCTGTTACAATTTCTGTAAATCCTGAAACACTTATTTCCCAAGCAGTATTGGTTCTTGATTCACCCAGCGCTATGAAATGCCCATTCTGTGGATTTGCAAACGACAAAGTAGTCGATTCGCGAGAGAGTAAGGAAGCCGAGTCGATCCGGCGGCGGCGCGAGTGCTTGAAGTGCGCAAAGCGCTTCACGACTTATGAGCGGATCGATGAAATTCCTTACATGGTGGTGAAAAAAGATGGGCGGCGGGAAAAGTTCGACAGGCAGAAAATTCTGAACGGATTGTTGCGGGCTTGCGAGAAGCGGCCGGTGCCGATCAGCAAGCTGGAACAAATTGTGAACGAAACCGAGTCTTTTGTAATCGAGTCGCAGGAGCGGGAGCGCAAAACCAGCGAACTCGGCGAACTCATCATGAACCGGTTACGGCGTTACGACAAAGTGGCGTATGTACGGTTTGCGTCCGTGTATCTCGATTTCAAGGATGTGAAAGAGTTCATGGATGAGCTGAGAGATTTGATGAAAGCGAAAGAAGCTCCGGAAGTGCGGAAAAAGATGTAGTTAGTGTTATCCACTGAAAGGCAGTCATGAGTCACAAAGTTACGCTGATCCCGGGCGATGGCATTGGGCCGGAAGTAGCGCAGGCCACGGTGCGTATTCTGGAAGCGACGGGCGTGAAGTTTGAATGGGAATCGTTTCATGTGGGGAGCACAGCTTTTGAAAAGTTCGGCGAATATATTCCCAAGGAACTGATCGAGTCGATCGAGCGCACGCGTGTGGGGTTGAAGGGGCCGGTGACCACGCCCGTGGGAGGCGGTTTTCCCAGCATCAACGTCGCGTTGCGCAAGAAATTTGAGTTGTATGCCAACTTCCGGCCGATTCGAAACTTGCCACATGTTGCGACGCGCTATCCAGATGTTGACCTCATCATCGTACGCGAGAACACCGAGAGCCTTTACTCGGGCCTGGAGCACGAGGTTGTGCCGGGTGTGGTGGAAAGCTTAAAGATAATCACGGAAAAAGCTTCGACTCGCATCGCGCGATTCGCCTTCGAATACGCCCGCAAGAACCAGCGCAAAAAGATCCACGCCATCCACAAAGCCAACATCATGAAACTCTCGGATGGCTTGTTTTTACGCTGCAGCCGTACCGTAGCCAAGGAATATCCCGAGATTACCTACGGCGAGCACATCGTCGACAACACTTGTATGCAACTGGTGATGAATCCTTATCAATACGACATGCTGGTGATGGAAAATCTTTACGGCGATATTATTTCCGACTTGTGCGCGGCGTTCGTCGGCGGCCTGGGTTTTGTGCCGAGCGCGAATCTGGGTGAGCACTGTGCGATTTTCGAGGCGGTACACGGGTCGGCTCCAGATATTGCTGGCAAAAATGTGGCAAACCCCACTGCGCTGCTGCGATCGTCGCTGCTGATGCTGCGGCATCTGAACGAGCATGAGGCCTCCACGCAGATTCGCAATGCTTTGGAAAGAGTTTACCGGCATCCGGAGAAGCTGACGCGCGATGTTGGAGGAAAGGCGGGAACCTCCGAGTTTGCGGACGCCGTGATCGAGGAAATGGAAAAAGCAAAAGCTGCCGCGCCCGCGGCATCTCACTAGAGCGTTCAATATAGACTGTTCGCAAGAGACAACTCTTCTTTTGAAGAGTTCAGGCTTGGGGCCTGGGAGCCTCACCCGTCAATGAGGCAGAAAGGTAAATATGAAACAAAGATTACTCTCGGGTGTAATCAGTGGCTTAACATGTGTATTTCTTTTTGCTGGCTCGGCAGCGGCGCAGGGAGGAACTTTGGTTTCTGCGGAGTATGGCGCTGGGCATCGCCGTGTGGATGTGACGCCGCAGGTGCGGTCATTCCTGCACGACGGAATTCTGGACTTCGATCTTAGCAATCAAACTCTTGGCGTAGATCCGGAGCACGGCCACACCAAAGAGCTTTTCATCCGGGTACAGCACTGGGACCGCGGTGTCGAAGAATTTGCTTTCCGGGAAGGAACGCATGTAAGGCTGGAATTGGATCCTGACCGGGGATACGAATGGCACGATCGCGAATTTCACATTATGCGCGCGTATTACGGCGGCTCCGGACATTTCATGAATGTCACGGAGTTGTTGCGCAGCATGAAGCACGATGGCAGACTCTTCGTCGTAGTCGATAATCGCAGTATGGGTGGCGATCCCGATCCGGAAGCTCACAAAGTGCTGCGCGTGCTTTACTGGCATGATGGCGAGCGCAGGCAGATCGTGGTGCCGGAGCACGCCGAATTACGGCTGCCGTAGTTGAGGGTAACAATCTGACGAATCCAACCGCTGTGGCGGTCGGCGCTTCTCATGCCGAGGCATTTGAACGAACATGGAGCCTCCCAAACTCATGAATGCTGCGCCGACCATCCTCCGAAATTTCCGGCTGAAGCTGGCATTGGGGCTGGTTATGACGGCCTTGCTTGCGCAGGCTGCGCCCGCGCAAACCCTTAAGGTCACCCTGCTCGGCACCGGCAACCCGCGTCCCTCGATGGAGCGCTTTGGCCCGAGCATTTTGGTCGAAGCAGGACAGGAGAAATTGCTGTTCGATTGCGGCCGTGGCGCTCTGCAACGGCTTTACCAATTGAAGGTCGAGCAGATTGACGGCTTGTTCCTGACTCATCTGCACTCCGATCACATCGTGGGGATTCCAGACCTCTGGCTCACCAGTTGGGTGATGGGACGCAAGGTTCCGCTTCGCGTGTGGGGACCGGTGGGAACTCGACGCATGATGGCGCACCTCGAGCAGGCCTATTCCTTCGATATCCACATGCGGAGGGACATCGACGAGAAGTTCCCGGCGCAAGGAGTGGAGATCCGAGCGAAGGACATTCACCAAGGCGTGGTTTATCAGAACGGAGACCTTAAGGTGACGGCCTTCGAAGTGGATCATGGCCTGCTCAAACCCGCGTATGGATACCGGATCGATTATGCGGGCCATTCGGTCGTGCTTTCCGGCGACACCCGTTATTCGGAAAACCTGATCCGGTTTGCGCAAGGGACCGATGTGCTGATTCATGAAGTCCTCGACCCCGAGGCCTACAGCAAGCTCGCAAATTCCTATACACCGGAGGAGCGAGCGCGTGTCGTGGCGCACCACACCACTCCCGACAAGGCAGGCGAGGTATTCACCAAGATCGCGCCGAAACTCGCGGTCTATTCGCATATCGTCCCTCCGAATGTTCCGGACTTGGTCCTCCACACAAGAAAGACTTATTCCGGCCCACTGGAAGTGGGAGAAGACTTGATGAGCATCGAGATCGGAGAGCGGGTTGAAGTTCGGCGTGTGCAGCATTAATCGAACTCCATTTTTATTCCCGTGCGACTTGTCCGGTTTTTTAAGCGGAGTGTCTGCACTCCGCCATTGACTCTGGCCGCAGATGGGAGTAAATTCGCCGGTTCCGGGGTTTCTGGGGGATGACGCGTACAACACGGCGTGTAGGGGTAATTCTGTTTCAGCTGGGCGGTCCTGACACGCTGGCTGCGATAGAGCCTTTCCTTTTTAATCTCTTCTGCGATCCCGATATCATCGACTTTCCTTTTGCCCGCATCGGACGCCGACCCTTAGCAAAATTAATTTCGACCACGCGCGCGCGCAAAGTGCAACATCATTACGCGACGATTGGTGGAGGTTCGCCGATCAGGCGCTTCACCGAGCAGCAGGCGCAAGCTTTGGAGACCGAGTTGGCAAACCGCGGGGTCGATGCTCGATGTTTTGTGGCAATGCGCTATTGGCATCCTTTTACCGGCGAGGCCATCGCGCAACTCAAGGCGGCGAACTGCGATGAGGTGGTGCTGGTGCCTCTGTATCCGCAGTATTCGTCAACTACAACCGGCAGCAGTCTGAACGAATGGCGGCGGCTGTTCAACGACGACATGCCGGTACACAACGTCGGCGCCTTCTATCGGCATCCGATGTATTTAGACGCCGTCATAGAAAAAATTGAAGAGGCTCTGGCGCGATTTCCGGTGCCGGAGCGGGCCGAGATTGTTTTCAGCGCGCATAGCATCCCCATGTCGGTTATCGCCAAGGGTGACCCTTACCAGCGGCAGATTGAAGAGACGGTGCGGCTTTTGATGGAGCGCGGCGGGTGGAGCAATCGTCACCACCTTTGCTACCAGAGCAAGGTGGGCGCAAGCAAATGGCTGCAGCCTTCGCTGCACCGAACGCTGCACGATCTGGCGGCGGAAAAGGTGCAGGAGGTTTGCATCGTGCCGGTGGCATTTGTTTCCGATCACGTGGAAACGCTAGGCGAGATCGACCACGAGGCGCGAGAAGAAGCGCGGCAACTGGGAATCGCACGGTTCGAGATGAGCGCGGGGTTGAACGATTCTCCGAAGTTTATCCGTGCCCTTGGAGAGTTAGTGCGGGAAGCTTTGGGCCAAGAAGTTGTTTCGCACACGCGATTTGAGGATGCGGAAATAGGAACGTCAACATTAGCGACCGCAGGGTAAGCGCGTCCATGATGTTTTAAGAAGTAAGTGCAACATCGTAGGAAGTTGTTCGAGAACATTCTTCGAGAACCAGGTGGTTCGAGAAAAGGAGGGGATCGATGGTTGAAACGGGGGCCGAGAAGCCTAACCCGAATCCTGACCCCGGCAAGCCGGCTGCCACACCGGCAGCGGACGCCACGAAATATGTGGGCACGCCTGCGGTTGGCACCTCGAAGGCTGCTGCGGCTGCGGGACTTTCTTCGTCAGGTCCTTCCAATACGGAGATCGACCAACGACGCCGACGGCTGGTGTGGGTCGCGGTTACCGCATTCCTGACCGCATGGTTCCTCGCTTTTTTCCGATTCTTTCTTCCCCGCACTCTTTTCGAACCGAATACGGTTTTCAAAATCGGCTATCCCTCGGAGTTTGCCCTGGGCGTTGACACGAAGTTTCAGCAGAAGTATCGCATCTGGGTCGACCGTACTCCGGATCGCGTCTTCGTGATCTACGCGCGCTGCACTCATCTGGGATGTACACCAGATTGGAAACCCAGCGAAAACAAATTCAAGTGTCCCTGCCACGGCAGCGGCTATGACAGCGAAGGGATTAATTTCGAAGGACCGGCGCCGCGGCCCATGGACCGCGCTCATGTGGAACTTGCACCCGACGGGCAGATTATTGTCGATACTTCGAGGCTGTATCAGTGGCCCAAGGGACAGCCAACTAAATTCAACGATCCAGGAGCATTCTTAACGGGAGTGTAAGGCGCGGCCGCAGTTGCGGACGCGAAAGCAGATTCCTCTCCGGGCTCCGCCCGGTTCGGAATGACAAAGTTTAGCTTTTTTCAGGAATCATCTATGGCTGATGAAAACAACGGCAAGAATGGCAAAGTGGGATTAGTCGACCGCGTCAAAGAAGACATTCAGGCGATGAAGGTCGACATCCCTGCGAAGGCAAAAGAGCAGATCGAAGGGCTGAAGGATCCGACCAAGACCCAGGTCTACACTTCGATTTTCCGCCACAAGCACGACGACACGCCGCGCAATCGAGCTCTGGGCGTGCTATCGAATGTGTTCCTGCACTTGCATCCCGCGAAGATCAATCGCGATGCGGTGCGCTACAGCTACACATGGGGCATGGGCGGCATTACGTTCTTTCTATTCATCGTCCTTACTTACACCGGCGTGCTGCTGATGTTTTATTACCACCCCAGCAAGGTGCAGGCGTTTCGCGACGTTCTGTATCTCGAGCACGACGTACCCTTCGGAAAAATTTTGCGCAACATGCACCGCTGGGCGGCTCACCTGATGGTGATCGGCGTGTGGCTGCACATGTTCCGTGTATTTCTGACGGGCTCGTATAAGAAACCGCGCGAATTCAACTGGAACATTGGAGTGTTGCTGCTGGTGTTTACTTTGCTGCTTTCGTTCACGGGTTATCTACTGCCCGACGATCAACTTGGATTCTGGGCTGTGACCGTCGGCACCAACATGGCGCGGGCTACGCCGCTCCTGGGACATGAAGGGCCGTTCGGTTCGATGTTGGGCATGACTCCATACAACGATGTGCGCTTCGGACTGCTGGGCGGATCGATCGTGGATGCAAATGCGTTGTTGCGGTCGTATATCTGGCACTGCATTGGAATTCCGATTGTGGCTTCGATCCTGATGATTGTGCATTTCTGGCGGGTAAGAAAAGATGGCGGGATTTCGGGTCCGGCGCCGGTGATGCTGCAAGCCGAAGCGGATAAGCCGCGAAGAGGGCCGAAGGCGGCGGGAGAGTAGCTGCCGAGTGAAGTAAGAAGATTTATGTGGGGACAGCCGCCCTCGGCTGTCCGCCGAGCGAAGCTCGGCCGCCTTTTAGCCGGCGCCAGCAAAAACCAGTCGAGCTACGCTCGACATGGACGGCCGAGGGCGGCCGTCCCCACAAGGTCTTGGTGAAACTATGGACTGGCGACAACTTTGGGAAATCTGCTCGGCTCCGGACAACGTGCCGATCGTAGGCTTGATTCCACTGCTCGGCTTCTACATTTATCTGGCGTGGAAGCAGGCGCATGCCAACGACGTTCTCATCGAGCAACTCGAAGGCGATGCCGCGCTCGCCAAAACGCATCACCGCAAGACCTGGCCGTTCAAGCAAGGCTGGCAGAAGGAAGTCCACGTCTGGCCGTTTCTGCTCCGCATTGAATTCCTCGCCGCCATTATCGTGACCATCATTCTAATGGTCTGGTCGATCACTCTGAACGCTCCGCTGGAAGAACCCGCCAATCCTAACCTGACGATGAATCCTGCGAAGGCCCCGTGGTATTTCCTTGGACTGCAGGAGATGCTCGTGTATTTCGATCCGTGGATTGCCGGCGTTGTGATGCCGACCATGATCATCGTCGGGCTCATGGTGATTCCTTACATCGATACCAACCCCTTAGGCAGCGGCTATTACACCTGGAAGCAGCGCAAGTTTTCCATTGGGACGTTCCTGTTCGGCTTCATTATTCTATGGGTCGCGATGATCATCATTGGGACGTTCATCCGCGGGCCTGGCTGGCAGTGGTTCTGGCCGGGGCAGACCTGGGATCACAACCGGCAGATCTATGAGGTGAACCGCGACTTGCCGGATATTTTTGGGATCACGTCGAACATGGCGAAGGCGCTTTTCGGCGCGATCGTGGTGGGCGGCTACTACGTGCTGGGGGGCTTCCTGGTGTATTCGCTCTTCCGGCGGTACATGGGAAAAGATTTCAAGCGGATGAGCCTGTTGCAGTTTGGCCTCACGCAATTTCTTTTGCTGAGCATGGTGGCCTTGCCCTTGAAGATGGGGCTGCGCCTGTTGTGGCACATCAAGTACGTGTGGATTACACCCTGGTTCAATGTCTGAAGGGCGTCGTTGGTCGTTGGTCGTTAATCGTTGGCCAAAGACCATGACAGCCGGCAGCATCGCCGCATGGCGAACGACCAACGACTAACTACCAACGACGGTTTTCGGAGGAAGCGCGGTGCCTGAACAACCCAACCTCGAGCAAGACCCGATCACAACCAAGTCGTACGCCGCTTATTACCTGATCGCGATGGTGATTCTGATGGCGACGCTGTTCTGGGCCTTGTGGGATGAGGCGTGGAACCAGAGGCCGTGGAAGGCTCTTCAGGAGAACTGGAAAGACCGCTACAGCGCTTTTCTTAACACAGCGCGGTCGAAGTCGGCGACGTCTGAAAAAGATATCGAACAGAATCCGGATTATGCCGCTCTGAAGCAGGCATACGAAAAGGCTTATCAGGATTCGAAGGCGCAGGGTGAAGAAGCA
>JBAPOI010000269.1:0-12062 GCA_049279555.1 Candidatus Sulfotelmatobacter sp. | reverse complement strand
GGCACTGGGGAACGGTCCTCGACGCTATCCTGGATGATCCGAATCGATCGCCAGAACATATCCCTCTGGACTCGACCAAGCGCAGCATCGCCCGACAACGAAGATTCCAACAGAAGGAAGCAAGTGCTCCATTTTCGTCTCTGCTCGAACGAGTCCGACAGAGGGCACAAAACACGCCTGCGCAGACGGTGCTGTTTAGCCAGGAAGACCGTGAATGGATCGGAGTCACCGCATCAGAACTTTATGAAACAGCTTTGGCGGTGGCCCACGACTTAGGCGATTGCACAACACAATTGGTCGGCATGGTTCCTGGAAGAGTGTCGGCCGATGTTGCTGCGATACTTGGGATTCACGCGGCAGGCGGGGCATTCATCCCTATCGACCCGGAACTTCCATCCGATCGCATAAGATTTCTGCTCGCAGATTCTGGAATTAAGTGTGTCGTGGGCGCGGCTAAACTCCTGGATCGCGCTGAATTTGCTGGCTTGCTTCGCGTTTCATCACAGCGCAGGAAACCTGCTGCCTACGACGTCTGCTTCCCGCAGCCGGAACGTGTTGCATATGCTCTATACACGTCAGGAACGACAGGGAATCCAAAAGCCGTCATCGTTACGCACGGAGCAATTGAACACCTTCACAACGCGATGCGTTCGGCGGTTTACAACGGAATACCGGGACTTAGGAAATTTGCAATCCATGCGCCATTTTCGTTTGACGCATCTTTACAGCATCTGATGGTCCTTGGAGATCCTGGAACCCAGGTCTACATAACTCCGCGTCAGGTCCAGCGCGAACCCGCGAAAATGATTGAGTTCCTGTCCGAACACGGTGTCAATGCGTTCGACTGCACTCCAACGACCGCAAGATTGCTGCTAGAAGCTGGACTGCTAGCCAAGTTGCGAGAGGATAACCCTCTTCGCCTGACTCTGGTTGGCGGCGAGAGAATCGATAAAGATCTTTGGATAACTTTAGCGAATGCGCCAGTTGCTGCATTCAATGTTTACGGGCCGACAGAATGCACCGTCAATTCGACGTGTGCCGCCATCCTTGCCGATCGGCCGCCGCACCTTGGGCATCCGCTCGGTGGAATTGGCGTTTGGGTTGTGGGTGAGGATGGCCAGCCAGTCCCCCCGGGTGTGGTTGGTGAGCTCTGGATCAGCGGGTCTCAAGTGGGCGCGGGTTACCTCAACCGCCCAGACCTTAGTAAACGCGTGTTTACAAGTGGTCCAGCATGGCTCGGTGCCAGCGAGCGAGTTTTTCGAACCGGTGATCGGGCGCGTTTTGGTGTTGATGGCCGGATTATCTTCGAGGGTCGTCGCGACGGCCAAGTCAAGGTCAATGGCGTGCGGATAGAGCTGGAGGCAATCGAAACCGTATTACTTCGCCAACCTGATGTTCGCGATGCTGCGGTTGGTCTTTGGACTTCAGATCAGGAAGTCTCTCCGGTAGCGTTCGTCGTAGCACACAATCCCATCGATGTTGCCGCACTACGTCGGGCCCTTCTGAACGCCATTCCACGCTGGGAAATGCCGCAACGCTTCGTCCATCTGGACCGCATTCCTCGCCTGACATCAGGAAAAGCAGACCGGAAGGCCTTGAATGCTCTCGCTGCTTCAGCTCCCGGTCCAAGCGTTACATGTTCGTCTTTTCAGACCGCTACGGAGGAGAAACTCGGCAAAATATGGCTGGAGCTGCTTGGGTGCGTCTCCAGAAATGACAACTTCTTTTCCTTGGGCGGGAATTCGCTGCTCGCATTACGAATGCTCCACCGGATTCGCACAGAGATGGACATCGCGCTGCCGCTCAACGCCATTTTTGCTTCGGCAACGCTCGCAGACTTAGCCAGTACGATCGAGAAGCTCGGGCAAACGAAGCCCTCCACATCTACAGTGGTTTCTCTTCACGGTGGGGGGGGACCCACCGCAGTTCTGCTCCATCCTCTCGGCGGCGATATATTTGCATATCGCGAACTCACAAAAGCTATTACTTCGCTTGACGTCCCATGCCAAGTTCTTGGAGTACGATCCCGTGCATTGTCCAATGGTCGCCCTGAGGTCAATTCGATTCCCGAAATGATCGAAGGCTATACCGAAGATCTCAAGAATATATTGTCTGATTCCCCGCTCATTCTCGTGGGGTGGTCACTTGGAGGCTTGATCGCTCTCAGTGTGGGCAAACAGTTGGAACAAATTAAGAAACGGGTGGTCTCAATCGAAGTTTGGGATTGCAGTTTTTCCAGCACGACTTTAGGAACCGCTGCGGATCCTGTGCAGCTCGGACTTCGGGTCGCCTTTGGCCGCCACATAGAGACTATTCTCGCGAAGTCCGGTGTCCGGACTTTGGAGCAATTTCTCTGCCGCTTCGAAGACGTGGATCCCGAGAGTCGGATTCCCGCCGTGATGGAATGGGCCCAAGAGCACGGTATCCCTGCTGGTGCGACAGCTGATGAGATAGACGAACACACCGCATTGTCGGTGCACCATGCCCGGCTGTTCCAAAGTTGGCAACCAGAGAAGATTCGAGCGCCCATTCACGCGGTGTACTCGGACCACAGCTTGGCGAATGAATTTGTAGTGCGAACCAACTGGGGTGCGTATACGTCAGGCCACACCTGCGAAACCGTGGTGCAAGGGACCCATTACAGCATCATGCGGGAGCCGAGGGTTTGGCAGACGGCGAATACGCTCTTAAAAAGCCTGCGGGAACTTGCTCTTCGATAGCGGCGTTTTGTAATTTCGAGTGGGCCACTTTTTCGGCAATCTGAGAACGGTTTCGCAAACGGACCACTTGTTGATAGCCGCATTGCCCCCGTACTGACACACGACCGGACAGATTCAGCTTGCAAATCTAATTGGGAGCGGCACTATCCCCTAACTACCTTACCTATCTCCCAAAGGGGCAATCGACTTTTCCTAACTGAGGAAGCGACCGAATGAGACCGATTGTTGAACAGATTTGTGCAAGCCGGCCCACTCTGGCATGCGGGCCAGTAACTGTGTCCACCGAGGAACTGCTGGGGCGAGCAGCCCAGCTCGCAAGTGAGCTCCGAAGCGCCGGTGTCGCACGCGGCGACATTGTTGCTCTTCTCTCTTCACGCAGTTGCGACGATGTCATCGGAATACTCGGAATCCTATGGTCGGGTGCCGCATTCGTAGTGCTGGAACCAGTTTCAGCCAACCTTGTAGGGGGCCGGCTCGAACAACTGGGGGCACGTTTCGTGGTAGGGGGAACAGACGAACTTAAGAGTCGATTGATTGGACCGAACGCGCTGCGATCGTTTGAAGTTCCTGTCAACGTCAGCCGGCTTTTTCCGGAAGTTGTGTCGGAACCGTCCGATCCAGCATATGTGGTTTGCACTTCGGGATCCACTGGCAAACCAAAGCCGATCGTGGTCACACATGCCAATCTTCTTACCTACTGTAGTTCAGTTACAGAACGATTGGGCGGTCCGGAAGTATTTCGCGGTAAAGCCGCGGCGTGCGTGTCGAGCCTAAGCGTGGACCTCGGATTTACGATGGTTTTTCCCGGACTGATGCACGGGGCATGCCTGCATATTCCGCCCGCATCAATATGTACCGACCCTGATGCTTTTGCTAGTTACAACGACAGTTACTCAATAGACCTGCTTAAGATTACGCCGTCTCACCTGCGCGCCCTGCTGAAGCTCGTGAACACACTGCCAAGAGAAGTGCTCGTCGTAGGAGGCGAACCCTTTAGTATTCAGTTGTTGGCCGCAATCCAAAAAAACCGGCGAGGACTTCGCGTCTTTAATCACTACGGTCCGGCGGAGACTTGCGTTGGCGTCGCATCGCAGCAAGTCGATGGGATTGATCCCTGCGAACTGAAGGCCAATGGACTGAATAGTGTGCCAGTAGGGCCGCCATTGTCATCGATCATATTGCGAGTGGTCGATCAGTTAGGAAACGACGTACCACAAGACACGGCTGGAGAACTCGTCGTTCTAGGTCCTTCCGTTTCGCTTGGATACCTCGGCATGGAGGCCGAAACCAACGCGCGGTTTCGCCCAACGGCGGAAGGAGTTTGCTATCACACCGGAGATCTCGCCATGCGCCGGTTGGATGGGAGCTACGTCATTCTCGGCCGCCTTGACCGCCAAGTCAAAATTCGGGGCCAACGGGTGGACACAGCCGGAGTTGAAACAGTGCTCAGAAGTTGTCCAGAAATCCGTGAAGCCGCCGTAGGAATACGTCAGCTCGGAGAAGCCAGTCCTTCCCTGATCGGGTGGGTAATACCGGCAGAACAGTATTCTGAACGCGCGGTGAGAGCCCAACTCAAGAACCAGCTTATGCCGTTCGAGTGTCCCGCCCTTCTGGTAACGGTAGATTCCTTCCCGCAAACGCCGGGAGGCAAACTCGATTTCAACCGCTTGCCTCTTCCCGCGATCATCCCGCCGAAGCATGGGACGAACCCCCGTCTCAATCTGATTCTGGCCGTTATGACCGAAGTGATGGGCGTCCCCGTACAACAAAGCGATACGTTTCTCGATGTTGGTGGCCATTCGTTAGCTGCTCTACGTATCATGGAGCGCCTGCGGGCCCAGGGCGTGATCGTGAGTCTCCGGGACATCTATGAAGCTCAGAGCATGGAGGCGCTCGAAGCGCGTTCGACAGTCTCCTCGGCTTGTAATGACACGAACGGTCGCCATTTGGCACGGATATCAGAGCGCATTGCTACGCCCTATGAAGAAGCTTTGTGGGTCGCGTCGCTCCTGGCTGGTGATGGAAGTTATCGTCTGCCAGTTGTCATCGAGTTTCGAGGCGGGATCGATAGGCAAGTCGTCTTAGAAGCGATTGCGACTTTACTGCAGCGCCATCCATCATTCAGGTTGAAGCTGCTGGAACAAGACCGTCTCAGAATTGTGTATGGAAATGCCGCGCCACATATAGATCAAATGTTCCTCTTCGATTCCGATGGCAGCGATCGCCCTGACACTCGCGCCTGGGCAATGGTCAGGAATCTATGGGCAGAACGTCTAGCTCCGGAAGAAGGCAAGACTGTACGTGCAGCTTGGATACAGTTGGAACAATACCGGGCGTGGTTTGTCCTGATTGGTCACCATATAGCGCTAGATGGCCCATCAATCGATATTCTTGAGGACGAACTGGCTGCGCTGCTTCGAGGGACTTCTCTCGAACCTACTTCGCCAGTCGTTCCCGATGGACGGTCAACGTACAACGTCGAGGACAAATATGTCCCCGCATGGGTTAATCTCGAGTCAACTGTGCGGGTGGCAGTTTCGCCGACGAGCCGCGAAACCAGAATGCTAAGCCAATTGCTCCCCTCAGAGTTGCCCAGACTAGTTGAGCAAGCGGCACACAGTCTACGGGTCACGCCGTTCTCCGTGGTCCTCGCGGCATGGGGTGTTGTTCTCGGCCACATACAAAGCCGACCACAAGTAGCCATAGCGACTCCATCCGATCTCCGCAGTTATTCAGAGGAGCGGATGATCGCTTATAAAGTGAACCCGATCGTCATTGTTGTGAACTCGAATGATGAACTGTCTGCGGCCAACATCGTGAAGGCAGTTCACGAGAGCACGATCATCGAGCTTTCTCATCGGCACACGCCATATGCTCATCACTTACAGTCTCGGCGCGCTCGCGGCCTGACGTCCTCACCTGTGGCAGCGATGCTCACTTTTGACCGTTGGAACAGTAGAGTCATCGATAACTGTTCTTTCCGTCGATTGCCAACATCTCTTCCATGTGCGACTTTTGATTTGGACCTCGACGTCATCGAAGATGACAGCGGTAACTGGTTACTCCAGTTGCACGGTCGTGCACTGGAGTCCGAGGACGACCTCGAGGTTTATGTTGAGAAATTTAAATGCGTCTTAAAAGAAATGGCGAAGCACCCTGAGCGCAGTATCATGCGCATGCCGCGCCCCCTCGGGGCCACCGGAGATGCTGCTGGGCAAGTTACAAAAGGCGCGATCTTTAATTACAACGATGAGCGCCTGCATACCCGGCTTGTTTCCCGCATGGAAGCCGAAGCTGACGCAGGAAGACTTATTGTCAATGATGAATATTGTTCCTTCAAACAGCTTGATCTCAGCAGTAGGCGATGGCTCGCGGTGATTCGCGCGGCGGGCATTCCATCGGGAGCGGTACTTGCCGTCGATTTAGAGCCAGGCTTCGATCAGCTGGCGGCAACGATAGCGATCGCCAGACATGGCAGCATCATACTTGCGATGGATCACATGTGGCCGTCCATGCGGAAAAATGCGGTCTCAGCCGGGGCAGCCGCGATACTCGCGAAGTCAAGGGAATACTCCAATGCGATTTCTATTAGCGCTGCTACGCTCCCGGTCGAGGGCTCTGTGGATTGCATCTGTAGTCCGGATGACGGCGCCTATATTATCGGTACTTCAGGATCGAATGGCTGTCCGAAGCTAATTCAGATTAGTCATAAAGCGATAGGCAATCATTTCGGTTGGATGCGGCGGGTCCGCCCTCTTAAATCAGAAGATCGCGTACTCGCGTGGACGACAGTGTCCTTCGATGTGGGAATGTGGGAAAGGTTCGCTCCCCTCGCAGAGGGAGCTACCGTTGTCATGGCCTCTGGCCTTGCTGCCCGCGATCTTGTGCAAATTGCAGAGCTTATAGTCAAGAACAAAATTACACTCTTTCAGATAACTCCCACCCTGCTGCGCGTACTGTTGGAGAACCCTAGTCTCAAGGAGGCGTCCTGGCCAATCGACGTATTCTGTGGTGGCGAGTTTTTGGATGACGAGTTGGTCGCCCGTTTCCGACATGTGCTACCAGGAAGCCGTCTGCACAACTTATATGGACCTACGGAGACCGCTATCGATGCTCTGGCAACATTCGATGTCAATAAGAAAGGTTGTGACACTTTAGACGAAGTCGTTGATAACCTCGAAATAAGAGTTGTCGATGAGGCCGGGCGCAGTTTAGGTGTCGGAGAAGTAGGTGAATTGGCGATTGCTGGCCCGAGCCTTGCAGATGGATATGTTCGAAATCCCGAAGCCACCGCCGCGCGCTTTCGAGCTCTGACTAAAGATGATCCCAAGCGCTTCTACCTCACTGGGGATCGTGCACGTTGGGAATCGCAGAACAAGCTGAAACTTATGGGACGCGCGGATCGTCAGGTCAAAATCAACGGGGAACGCTTCGAGCTCGAGGAGATTGAGATCGCTCTCTTGAATGGCGGAAGTGTCCGTGAAGCGGTAGTAGCTCAGCAGAACGGTCATTTGGTCGCCTTTGTAGTCCCGGCGACAAGGCAGACAACCGCGACTGAACTCGCTGCTTATCTCCGCCGGCTGATTCCACGCACATTCGTTCCAACAGAGTGGTTTCTCGTCGAAGAGATTCCGCGAACCTCGTCCGGCAAAGTAGATCGAAGATCACTGTTTCCGTCGGAGGCCAGCGTGCACCGGCCGACCATAACTGAAGTCGCGACCTCTAGGCAGGCCGAAATAGCTGAGGTCTGGCGAGAGGTTCTGGGAAACAACTGCGGCATTGACCAGAATTTCTTTGATGTCGGAGGAAACAGTCTCACGCTGTTAAGACTCAGGACCCGTCTCAAAGAGAGGTTGGGTGCCGAGTTCACCATTCCAGAGTTGTTTGAACTTGCCACTATCAACGCTCAAGCCAGGCGACTAGAGACCTTCTTTGACAACATTCTTCCTCTGACTATTCCCGAAGATGTGTTGGAAGCCAGCGACAATCGTCGCGAGTTGATCCGCAGGTTGGCGGCACAGCGAGAGGATTGATATGGACAGAAGCCGTGATCGTTCATTCGGGTGCGCGGTTGTCGGGATGGCGGGAACCTTCCCCTGCGCTCCTGACTTAGACGAGTTCTGGAACAATCTCATCTCGGTGCGAGACTGCATTAGGCGGGCAAGCCGGCAGGAATTGCTTCAAGCTGGAATGAAACCCGAAAGTGTGAGCGATCCTCGTTTTGTGGCTGCTTGCGGCGCGCTGGAAGGAACGGACAAGTTTGACATCGAGCTATTCGGTTTGCCCTTGGGAGAAGCACGGTCGATCCATGCGCAACACCGCGTTTTCCTGGAGTGCGCATGGCAGGCGCTTGAGAGCGCCGGATACTTCGGCAATCCTCGTACGAAGAGTGTGGGCGTATTCGGCGCCTGCAGCCCGCAGCGCTCCTCGGTAGGGGCGCTCGACCCGAGCGATACTGTAGCGGCGGACCTCGGTGCGCTTGCTGATTACGTGGCGACGCGCGTTTCGTATCTGCTCGACCTCCGGGGGCCATCACTGACCGTAAGCACAGCATGTTCGAGTTCGCTGATGGCGGTTCATCTAGCCATGTGTAGCCTTCTGACGGGCGAATGTGATCTTGCGCTTGCTGGAGGATCAGCAATCCGGTATCCACTTCTCCGCGGCCATATATTTGAGCCTGGAGGAATCTATTCGGCAGATGGTTCATGCCGTCCATATGACGCGGAGGCAAGCGGAACAGTAAGCGGTGATGGCGCCGGAATCGTCGTCTTGAAACGGCTGACCGACGCTTTGCGCGACGGTGACCCACTCCACTGCGTCATTCTCGGTTCAGCAGTTAATAATGACGGTCGTGAGAAGGTCGGTTACACGGCGCCTTCTCCGTCCGGACAAGCCCGCGTTATTCGTAGCGCTCTGAGGATGGCAGGCGTTGCGCCTCGAGAAGTTGGATACATCGAAGGTCATGGGACGGGGACGCGCCTGGGAGATCCCATAGAGTTCGCCGCGTTTAACGAAGTCTGGCGTTCTGATACCAGCGTGAAAGCGCGGAGATGTGTGATCGGCTCTGTGAAAAGCAACATAGGGCATCTGGATGCGGCTTCCGGCATCGCCGGCTTGATCAAAGCGGCCCTGTCGGTAAAGCACGCCATAATTCCCGGCACGCTACATTTTCAGCGAGCCAATCCTGAGATTCAACTCGTAGGCACTCCGTTTTGTGTCGGAGCGGATTCCTATAGCTGGGAAGGTCCGCGGATGGCTTGCGTCCACAGTTTGGGTCTTGGGGGAACGAATGTGCATATGGTCATTCAGCAGCCTCCTGATACCGTAATCAATCACTCTCATCGCACGCACATTCTTCCTGTCTCGGCTCGCTCTGAACCCGCTGCGATGACCTATGTACAGGCCGTTGCAAAGCAGTTGGTAGAAAACCCAGCTTCAACGGAAGGGGTGGCTACAGCACTGCAGCGTGGCCGGACCAATTTTGGCGTTCGCGCCGCGATCGTGGCAAGTCCGAAATCACAGGTCATACTACCGCAGGTCCGTGTTCTGGACTCGCCGAGACTGGTGTTCGTCTGCCCCGGCGGTGGTGCGCAGCACCCTAGTATGGCGGAGGGCTTGGCGGCGGTGCCGAGCGTCGCATCTTGGTTGTCTCGTGCCGATACCAGAATGAAACAATCCCTGGGTATAGGCTTCTGGGAGGCTATCCGTAGCGAGCGCCTACATGAAGCTCCGGTTTCGTTTGCCGTGACAGTGAGCGTTAGCGCTGCCGTGGCATTCGGGCTCGCCGAATTTGGCTTACGTCCAAATGCCGTGGTGGGACTTTCTTTGGGTGAGTTGACAGCTGCGGCTATCAGTGGCTGTTTCGACTTTGAAACGTTAATCGAACTCGCTGTTAGGCGCGGAAATCTCTTCCAGCAGATCACGCCAGGCGCTTGTGCCATCGTCAATGCTAATTTCGAAATTGTTCAGCATCTTCTTCAATGCAATAAACGAGTGGGTGTGGCGGTAGTCAACAGTCCCGATTCCTGCGTTATTTCTGGCCCATTGGAACCCCTAAAAGAGGCCGTGGTAAACCTCTCCGAAAAGGGCATTGACGCGAATCTTTTGCCGATCCCTGGCGCAGCCCATTCACCATTTATCGACAGTGTACGATCCAGTTTCGAAAACGCGTTAGAGGCAGCCCAACCGGGAGTAGGCACTGTTCCTGGATTCTCTTCTCTGGATGGCGAACCTTTTGGTTCGCGCCTCGCGGTACCGCAGCATTGGGGCAGGCAATTGCGTGAGACGAACCGCTTTGATCTTTGCCTCAGACACTTTTGTTCGCGCGACATTCTGCTCGATCTTGGGCCGGGCCGTACACTGACGTCAACGCTGCGCTCCACCAGTGCTCGTGTCGTTAACGCGATGAGGCATCCGGGAGATGAAACTTCCGATGAGCATTGCTTTGCTGTTGCCATTGCCCAGCTCTGGCAACACGGCGCGAACATTTCTTGGAAAGCGCAGTCAACCAAGGCAGTGCTTGTGCCGGCCCCCATCGCACCGTTAGAACGCACTGAACTTGGCAGCGTTGCTCCGCGCGGACAACAGACCGCAACTAGCGCGGAGCTTGAAATCTGGAACATGCATTGGAAGCCGCGCCCTCCTTCAAACTGGGTGGGGCCAGGAGTAGTGGCTTTTATTGCTAGCAACTCCGAAACGATTGCCCCGTTCGAGGAAACCATACGAAAGCAGTTCGCCAACCTGAGTATTGGCTCTATCGAGAAAGCTGACGTTGTAATCGATTTGCATGCCCTCGAGGAGCACCCTATGGGCGCTCTTTCCAGCCTGGCAGGCCCTTTGCCGCATGTGGCTGCCGTGACTCGGAACGGCGCTGATGTTCTGGGCAGCGAAGGGCCCGAGCCGTTGCAGGCAGCGTTGCGCACATTCGCATTAGTAGCTGGACAAGAGAACAACTCGATCAAGCGATCGGTTGTGGACGTAGCCGGATCTTTTGATGTGGCCGCGGTTCTGCGGGAAATCCTGCAAGATGAAGGGCCGCGCTTTCGTGCGCTCCGAAACGGGCGCGTGTGGGTACCTACTGTGACTCGTACGCCCCAAAACCGCCGAGTACAATTCGAGGCAGGCGGTGTTTATCTTTTGATTGGCGGCCTCGGATGCTTTGGAAGATGGCTAGCCCGCTGCGCTTCACATTCTCAACCCCGGTGCATTGCTTTCATTCAGCGCTCTGCTGTCGAGGCCAATAGCGGCGACCGTGCCGCCGGCTTGATACGGGAATTACGCGATGCGGGCATCGATATTCGGCTATTTATGGGCGATGCCAGCTCCCCGGGCTTTCTATCTCAAACTATAGACGAACTCGGCCGCGCGTTCGGCCGGATAGACGGGATCCTGCATTTGGCGGCGGATCTTAACTCCGCCTCGGCATTCTCTCCTTTATCCGATGTGGCGCCGGACGCTCTCGTCGGCTATCTGCAAAATCAGTTGAAGCCCAAGCTCGACATAGCTTTAGCTCTCAGAGAAGCACTTAGAACTCACAACCCCGGTTTTGTGGCTCTATTCTCCTCGAATGCGTCAATTTTGGGTGGGCCTGGTTTGGCGTTTTACGCAGCTGCCAACACCGCTCTCGATGCCCTCGCACAATCCCAGCGGGCACGTGGCCTTCCCTGGACTTCAATTTGCTGGGACGGATGGCGTATCCCGGGCGAGTTGAGCCAGCAGACCAGCCTTGAACGTTTTGCCCTGTCTGGGCAAGAAGCCTTGGACCTCTTCGAGCGCACGTTGGGCGCGGATTGGGGTTGCGTCTCCGCAGTGAAAGGGGACTTTTCTGAACGTTGGGGAAGATGGTTCGAACGATTGGGATATGACCCCGGTGAGTCGGTAGCGCAACCTGGCGAAACCGCAAAGCACCAAAGACTGCAACGCCTCGGCTGGTCAGCAGTGGAGGAGCGCGTCGCCGACGTATGGGGAAGTATTTTGGGAGCGGCCACAACTGATCGACACCTCGATCTATTCCATCTTGGTGGCCACTCCTTAATGCTTCTCCGGATGCGAACAAGGCTAAACGCGGAATTTGGAGTGGAACTGCCGCTGGCCGATCTTTTGCGCCATCGAACGATCGCGGGTACCGCTGCCCTGATTTCCGTTGCACAACAACAGTCGGAGGCGCTCACGGAGTTCGATCTAAGCGCTCAACAACCAGACGCTCTCACTTTGCTTGGAGAGATAGAAAGCGCGGGAGGGTAGCTCACCATGAACGCGACCGCTCTACCGCAGGATTTTTTCGATCGTCGACGCAAGGATGTAGCACGTGCTCTGAAGTCCAAATTAACGCAGTTGCAGGCT
>JBAPOI010000268.1:0-1628 GCA_049279555.1 Candidatus Sulfotelmatobacter sp. | reverse complement strand
TCTCAGGCCGATGTATCAAGGACGACACTGCGTGGCGCAGCCGAAGCCCGGCCTCCCCTTAAGATCGCTGCCGGGACCCCTGCTCCGGTCATCCCGCCCGGAACGATTGCCTCATACGCGAAGTGGGGACCGGAACGTTGACCTGGATCAAATGTCGCCCTGATATTATCGAGATTTCACGCATGCCAGCAATGTGCGGACCGGCGACGGCCTTCCCGGCTGCTGCAGCGGGCAATTATCGCCCGACCAGGGTCCAGCCGCTGAACCGGATGAACTTGAATTGCCAGTTCAGAAAGGCCTCAAACGCGACGACGGCGGCCATGACGCGCGGGAAAAGCGTCGGGCGCAGGATATCGACGAACATGCAATAACGCGGCTGGTCGGTCTCGTTGGCCGACAGATGCAACAGCGTATCGTCGAAGATGAACAACTTATTGTTGCACCAGTAGCTCGTCTCGTTGCCGACAACAATGTAGGCGGATTTATCTTTCATATCGTTGATGTTGTAGAGCAGCCGCAGGGTCGGCCGCAGCCAGCCGAAGTGGGGCGACGTGGTGGTCCTTTTGTTGAAGACGGACAATCCGATTGTCTTGACGTATTTCCACGGTCCGTCGAAGCCGGGAACATCCACCGCGGCTTCGGATTTGATTCCGTACCAGCGCCAGGAAAACATCGTGCGCCTGTGGTCTTGCGAGCGCTCTTCGAGCCGGCGGACGAGGTCTGCGTCGTCGGTGACCCGGAGCAGACGCCGCACTTCGTCCTGATAATCCGGCGGCAGATCGTCGAGGCGGTAGACGCCTTTGTTGACATACGGCAACGCGAATAGATCCAGCACAATGTTGATGGGCGACAGCAGCCACAGCAAGAAGCCGTTGCCGATGAAATACCGCCGCAGCGTCGATAATTTCAGTCCGCTATTGCGGCTGACGTCGTAGGCGCCGCAGATGGCGTAGAACAGCGCGATCTTGGGAAAGAAATACGCGAATGGCGCCAGCACACAGAGCGGAAACAGCACCCGCCGAAGCGTCAACTTCCAAATTCTGGTAAAAACCGCGCGGCCCTTCAGCGGTTCGCTCAGCGTCGTACTCATCCGCAAACCCCGCTACATGACAATTGGCGCGACCCGTTCTTGTGCGGGATTTGTCGAATACCGCGCAGGCCAGTGAGGGGATGATATCGCCTGTCGTCGGAGATAGCGAATGAGGCGGTGGAGTGACCGCCAAGAACGGATATTCGACTGCCGCAGCGACGGGTTAGCCTGTCGTCGAGACGAAATTGGGTCCGATTCTTGTCGTGTTTTTCTTAAGCGGCGCCTTGTCGCACGAAAACGTGGAGAATCAGAAGCCAGTTCCGGCCGTGGTGCCCAGGAGAGGACTCGAACCTCCACGCCTCGCGGCGCTAGTACCTGAAACTAGTGCGTCTACCAATTCCGCCACCTGGGCAGTGTCGGGCTTTCAGAATCCGGGATAGGTACGGAGCGGTCACCGCCTTGTCAATCGAACGCATTAAGGCCCTATACACGGCGAAACCGATCAGGTATTTCGCGAAGAATGACCATCAAGAGCAGGATCGAAACGCTCGTCACCGTGTTCGGCGGCTCGGGTTTTCTGGGCCGCCATGTGGTGCGG
>JBAPOI010000267.1:0-7619 GCA_049279555.1 Candidatus Sulfotelmatobacter sp. | reverse complement strand
GGGCGAAGGCATTCGCGGTTTCAAGGCAGCGATGCAAGGAAAGGAAGAGGTGGCGGCATCGCCTCTGGCAATTTCCAAAACTCCAGAGGAAAAAGCTTGAGGCTGCCGCTATTCCTCGGATAGACCGCCAGGAGACACGCCATGTGTGGAGCGAGCTAGGGCCGGGGTTCGGGATCGACAGTCTGGTCGAAATAGATCCAGAGCACGCGGGCGAACAAGGTGATCGTGGGCGCGAGCGGCAAGAACAAGACGACGGCCCAGATTGTGTCTTTCGTGATCCACCAACCGGTGATGGACCACAGCAGTGCTGAGAAGAGGGTAACGATCACAATCCCCAGACCGTAACTCACGTACATGGCGCCCAGAAAATAGCCCGGTTCGCGCTCAAACTTAAGATCGCAGATTGAGCACCGTTCATTCATCTTGGGGAATCCGCGAAAGATGGAATAGCGAAAAATGCTCCCCATGCGGCAGCGGGGACAGCGCTGCCGAAGAATGTCTCCCACGGTCGAGAGCTTTGTGGCGTTTTTCATCGTTATTGCCATCATCATTCTCATTCCACCGGCCGACCCCTCGAAGCTAGCAGATGGAGGCAGTTGCATCCCCGCCACTCCCTTTCGTAACGGTTGACGCTCCACAGCCTTCCGTACTAATCTGCAATTACACCGGGAAGGAGGTGGTCGAATGACAAGTTCTGATTGTAGTGGTAAGTGTGGGAGTCTAAGACCAGGTGAGGTGGCTGAGACTTAGAGCTGGTTGCTCTAAGCGGGGTTCCGGCGCGATTGCGGCAAACGCAACGCCCGCGAGCTACAGCCCGCACACTAGCCGGTGAGTACGGATGCAGGCATCGCGTCGGTCGCGCGAAGGCTTGCGACCTTGGGCTTCGGCCCGGTCTTCGGTCCATGACCCGGGAGTTGCCGTGAGAGGCCACGTAGAGTGACCACCTCTTGGTCAATCCCAAACAGTCCACCGGACGGCCCGCAGGTTCATTCTGCGGGCCGTTTGACGTTTAACGGAGTCACACTTTGGATATCCATCTGGTCGATGGCACATACGAGTTGTTCCGGCACTATTACGCGCTACCTTCCGCCAAGGATTCTGAGGGGCGAGAGGTAGCTGCGGTTCGAGGCGTTCTAGCCTCGGTGCTGGGCATGATGAAGGACGGCGGCGCCACCCACGTTGCCGTCGCAACCGACCACGTGATCGAATCCTTTCGCAACGATCTGTGGTCGGGTTACAAGACTGGAGAAGGCATCGATCCCGACCTGTGGGCACAATTTCCTCTGCTCGAAGAAGTGCTCGCGGCGGCAGGCATTGTGGTCTGGCCGATGGTAGAGTTCGAGGCCGACGACGCTCTCGCGGCTGCGGCGGCCGCGGCCGGTCGAGATGACCGCGTCGAACGCGTCATCATTTGTACGCCGGATAAGGATCTTGCCCAATCTGTGCGCGGCACGCGCATCGTCCAACTGAATCGCCGAACCCGCATGATCGTGGATGAGTCCGGTGTGTTCAAGAAATTTGGCGTGCGTCCAGCTTCGATCCCGGACTACCTGGCTTTAGTCGGCGATAGCGCGGACGGTTATCCGGGACTTCGAGGCTGGGGCGCGAAGTCGTCGGCCGCCGTTCTTGCCAAGTTTCTCCACCTGGAATCCATTCCCGCGGACTGGCGCGAGTGGAAAGTAAACGTTACAGGCGCAGGTGCGCTCGCCGACACCCTCTCCCGTGAACGCGACCAAGCCATGCTGTTTCGTACGCTCGCGACACTTCGGACTGACATAGCGCTCTTCGACAATGTCGAGGAATTGCGCTGGAAGGGACCCACAGCCGGCTTCGCCGATCTCGCGGCTCGTTTGGACGCGGCGGTTACAGAACCTCGGCGTTCAGTGTCTAGGCGATGAGGCGGCCGGCTTGTTTGTATTTTCGATACAGCGATGACTTCAACGTTTGGGCGGCGAGGAAGCGGAAATATCCGTGGGAGAATTCCTCGAGAAGCCAGCGGGTCGTGCAGAACGATAGGGGTCCTTCGACTGCGGCTGTGCTTCGCTAGCGCGAAGCACAATCCTCGCTCAGGATGACAACATAAGAAGTATTATTCGTGATCAGGACGCTTCAGGACTTCTGCGCACCGCCGCCGGTGACCAAGCTTTTCATGCTGGCCTGTACATACGAGTTGCAATGTTGATCAGCGCAGTACTGGTAGGACTGCTCATCGTCCGCGAACATTCACGTAGCTGCGGCACATACGCTGACCGCAGTTCACTGAGTTCCTCTACTCCCGTGCACTTGGCCGATTGACTGCACTCGCAGTATCCTTGCCGGGTGTCCTATCTCGACGGATCCTATTTAAACGAGCAACGGGAGCGCCGCCGCCTGGCCGATAACTATGCCAGCATGACCGACGGCGAGTTGCAGAAGCTCGCTCAGAATGCGGATTCGCTGACCGACGTGGCCTGGGATACCCTCGAAGACGAACTGGATCGCCGCCATCTTGAGCTTCCGGAGGACGAGCATTCCGAAGACGAATATTCCGGGGTGGCACAAGAAAAGCGCCAACAGCTTGAAGTGCAGGAACTCGTCACCGTCCGAAAATTTCGCGATCTTCCGGAGGCGCTGCTGGCCAAGGGCAGCCTAGAGTCGGCGGGCATCGAATGTTTTCTGGCCGATGAAAACCTCGTGCGTTTGGATTGGTTTATCTCCAACTTCATTGGCGGCATCAAGCTTAATGTACGCCCCACGGACGAGGCGAACGCGCGCAAGCTTCTCGATGAGCCGATTCTCGAAGGCCTCTATGTGCAGGGCATCGGACTGTACGAGCAACCACGCTGTCCCAAGTGCCAGTCGCTGGACGTGAACTTCCAGGAGCTGGATCGCCCCATTGCCTATATGAGCGCCTTCCTCCGGGTGCCGTTGCCTGTGCAACGCCCAGCGTGGCATTGCCATGCGTGCGATGCAGAGTGGGAAGACGATGGGGTGGAGGGGGACATTGGCGAGCCCCGCTCGTAAGGGGCGACTGACACCGTCGACCCGCAGTTGGGGGTGTGCACAGTTTTTGATATAACGTCAGCGTGATGCGGAGTGTAAACAAATGGTTAAATCGGTCGCCGTCGTCGTAGGCAGCTACCTGCTCTCTGTTGTTCTTGTACTGGCAACAGACCCATTGCTTTCTCGCCTTTTCCCCGGCGATTTCGTGAAGGGCCGTGTTCCCTCCGATGCGGCTCTCATCACGAGTACAGCACTGTTCGTGGTCGTCTCCATCCTTTGTGCGTGGCTCTGTGCCCGTTTCGCTCCCGGTCGCAGCGCGCGTCATGTACTCTGGTTTTTTGTCCTTGGGGAAGCGATGGGCGTTGCCGCAATTATCCCCAACTGGAGCAAGGGCTGGCCGCACTGGTACTGGTTGTCGTGGCTGCTTACCTGGCCGGTAAGTTGCTGGATCGGTTGGCTCCTTGCTGGACGCCGGGCGGGTCTGCCGAATACGCAATCAATCAGGGCAGGAAGCTAGCCTGACCGTGGCCGGTTGGACATTCTCGTCGCCTAGATGAGCGCCTTCCTCCTCGCCAGGCACTGCCTAGTCTGCGACGCAGAGAGGGAAAACGATGCAGTGGCCAACGGCGGGAGCGAAATAAAAGGCCCCGACTCGAAAAAGTCCGGGCCTTTTATTTTCAAACGATCAAACGCCGACGCGGCTACTTCTCGGCGACGAGCGCGTTGATCAATCCCTGGCCATTGGGGCTTCCCCAACCCGTCACCAGATCGTAGCCGGTCACTGCCGAATAGCTGCCGGACTTGCCACTAGTGATGTCGTGGAAGTCAGTACTGTAGCTTGAACTGACGCCAAAGGAATAGAGGTAGGGGTTGATGAAACCGATATCGGCGAAGCCGTCGGCCGCTAACTGCTGGTTGACCAGCGCAATGTAACCGGCCCACATAGGAGCGGCGAAGCTGGTGCCACCGTACTCGTTGGCCAGACATGCGGTCTGGTCGGCGCAGGTGTAGAAGGTGAAATTAGCGTTGGCCGAGACATCCGGGCCGTTGCGCAGGGTGGTCGAACCCTTGTTGCTGGAATTGATCACGCCCGCGAGCTGCTGCCAGGACGGAATCGCGATCTTGTCCGGGGAGATGCCGCCGCCGCTGTCAACCCAAGCGGTTTCCGACTTCCAGGGGCCGCCGGCGCTGGCCGTGATGAGGTCGGTGCCGCCGACGGAGACGATATTGGCGTCGTCCGCTGGCCAAGCCTCGGCATTGCCCGACTTCTTCCACGTAGAATCGTCGCCCGAGGCCACAAAAAAGTTCTGGCCCTGAGAGGCCATCTTCTCAAAGTAGGGGTCGAGCGTGGATGCGTCGGCCGGCGTCCAGCCCCACGAGCAACCGATGGTCGTGGGAAGCGGGCTGTGCGTCGTCATGGCGCTGATGATGGCCGTGTCGGTCGAGCCGATGTACATCACCAGGCTGGCCAGCCCAGGAGCCATACCGAGCGCCTGAGTCATGTCGAGCGTCTGTTCCGTGTCGTCGCAGTCACCGCCGGCCCTCGAATCAACGCAGCTAGCGCTGGTGCCATCGGTGGACAATAGAGTGATGGGCACGCTGTTGGTCTGTTTCACATTCTTGTAGTAGGTGGTCAGGTCAGCCAGATCGGTGCCCAAATATTCGAGCAAACCGAGGTTCTGGCCGGCACCGGTCAATGCAGTTCCGCCGTAGTAGGCGGCGCGCATATCGCTGCCCAGGAAGGAGGCTGAGGGGCCGGAGCCAGTGGTGGCATGGCCGATGACTTTATCCGGATCGAGGCCGTGCGCCTTGGCGTAGTCGCTCTTTTTCACGTACAACGGATGCGGAATGGAATAATTGTCCAGCCCGGAGATGTGCCACAGAGCGAAAGGCAGGCCTACGGTAGGCTCGCGATCCGGCCCATAGAAGATTCGATTCTCGGTCGGGTGCTGATAAGTCAGCAGCTTCAAGTCAAAGGCCGACTCGATCGCCGAAACCTGTCCCTTGACCTGCACCTCCATGCCATCGCGCGAGCCACCGACCACCGACAGGCCGTAGCCTTGCACGTATTTAATCACCGCGTCATAGTCCTCTTGGGTGGGGCCGAATCTTTCGGTGAACTCAGCCGGGGTCAGATAGCGCTGGTAATTACCGCTATCCCGGTTGTACAACTCGGCCACAAAGGCGTCCAAGCCAGCCTGATCGCGTACCGGCAGAACGACATCCAGTTGCAGGACTCGATTGGCGGACAGGCGTCCCAGCGGGATTGCCTGCCCATTCAAGGTTACCTTATGCATGTGGCGAGTCATTAGCGTTTGCGCACGGCTCGGCATGGCGCAAGCAGCGAACAATGCCGCGATGGAGAACAGCAATACGGAGATTTTCCTATTCACGATTTCCTCCTGGGGGGCGGCTTGGGGGCAAAGAGATTCAGCTTGGCCAGAGTTCTAGCGAAGAATCCCTTTATCCACGTGTTACTGTGTGGGCCGATTATTAGAAGGAAGTTAGCGTTGTGTCAAGTATGAAACGCCATTTATTTTTCGGCGGATAGTAACTAGGCTTCCGGGGACGATAGCCTGCCCCGCATCGCAGCAGCATGGAAGTGTATTCCACTGTAAATACGCGCTCAAAATCAACTTATTAACTGTTAATACGTCCTGAAAACTACTTACTGACCGTAAATACCAAAACAAAAGCAACTTACTAGCTTTATGCATGTGTGTAAGTAACTTACTAACTGATCTCAACTTTTGCGAAGCCCTTTCGGATTACATCCATCGTATCCTCTGCCAGCTTCATCGCAGTTAACTCCTCCTGTGTAAACCACCGCACTTCGGCGGCGTCGCTGGCGGCTGCAAGATCTCCCGCAACCCGGCGGCATAGAAAATCAATCAAAACGTAGTGATATTGCACGCGCTTTTCGGGATTGCGCAGGACACGGTCGTAGACGCCAAGCAGTTCGCCCGCCTCGACCGTGAGTCCGGTTTCTTCGCGGGCCTCGCGGACGGCGGCTTCGCGTACCAGTTCGCCGACTTCGAGCACGCCGCCGGGGATGGACCATTCGGCTTGCAGCGGTGGGTGAGCGCGCTTCACCAGCACGACATGATCGCCCTCGATGATGATGGCGCCGACGCCGATCAACGGCACTTCAGGGAATTCGCGTTGCATGCTACAAGCATTCTAAAGCGAATCCGGAGGTTTCATTGGTGCTGGCAGTGCCGAGCTTACGCTCGGCTGGACAGCCGAAGGCGGCTGTCCCTACATGAGCCGTTACCTGCCTGGGTTTCTCGTGACGCTCTAACTTTCTGCCTCTGTGGTTAAATGGTGTTCGCTATGGCACTGGAAGAATACAAACGGAAGCGGCGGTTTGATGAAACGCCGGAGCCTGCGGGCGAAGTTGAGAAAAAATCCACGCATCGCTTTGTGGTGCAGAAACACGATGCCACGCGCCTTCACTATGACTTTCGCCTGGAGATGGAGGGAGTGCTGAAATCATGGGCAGTCCCCAAAGGGCCGTCGCTCGATCCTGCCGATAAGCGTCTCGCAATGCAGGTCGAGGATCATCCCGTTTCGTATTTCGATTTCGAAGGCATCATCCCGGAAAACAACTACGGCGCGGGCACGGTGATGGTCTGGGACGTGGGCACATGGCAGCCGCTTTCTCCAGTTCCGGTGGAAGGGAAATATGTGCCGGGGACCGAAGCCGAAGCCGCTGCAATGCTCACTAAGGGCGATTTGAAATTTCGTCTCGACGGCAAGAAGTTAAAAGGTGACTTCGCGCTGGTGAAGATGAAGGGCCGGCGACCAGGCAGTAAAGGCACCGAATGGCTGCTCATCAAGAAACATGACGATCACGAAGTCGAAGGCTA
Organism: Candidatus Sulfotelmatobacter sp.; assembly: GCA_049279555.1. Classification (GTDB taxonomy): domain Bacteria; phylum Acidobacteriota; class Terriglobia; order Terriglobales; family Acidobacteriaceae; genus Sulfotelmatobacter. Next base: position 768 of record JBAPOI010000267.1, on the reverse strand, counting down.
TGACATCGATGCCTATGACGAGTCTGTGTTGAGCAAGCGCAGCCTGGCTGAGATCGCAGGAGACTCAGGATCGAAAGAATGGAGGAGCCGTCCCGCTGGTAGTGGAAAGCTGAAAGCGGCATGGCTCGCCGATGCTGTGGCGAAGCTCGATAAGAAAAAGCTGGAAGAAAATAAGCTAGAAAAGAAAACGCCCAGCAGGCAGCCAACGACTAAAAAAAAACAAAAGAAATAAACACAGAGGGCACAGGGGATTCCGGGGTAAGCCACGGTGAACCAAGGCCCACGCCTTACACCGTGTCCTCTGTGCCCCCTGTGTTAAAAGTCCTCCCCTCCCCCTCCTCAGCTCCCATTAAGCAGCCCATGCCCTCGGTCATTCACCCCATGCTGGCTACTTCGATCGACGAGCCTTTCGACGGAGCCGACTGGGTCTTCGAAATCAAGTGGGACGGTTACCGCGCGATCGCCTTCATCGAAGGTGGCAAAGTGCGTCTAGTCTCGCGAAATCAGAATGACTTGACGCCACGCTATCCTGAGCTGAAAGATCTTGCGAAGTTCATCAAAGCGAAAACGGCGATCCTCGATGGCGAAGTGGTCGCGCTCGATGAGCAAGGCCGCGCGTCGTTCGATCTGATGCAACAGCGGACGGGCTTTCGTCCCGGTAGCCGCCGTGGGGCCACCAACGCCGACGTACCCATTTTGTATTACGCATTCGATCTGCTTTATCTTGACGGTTATGATCTGCGCAAGATTCCACTCGCGGAGCGCAAG
>JBAPOI010000266.1:0-2377 GCA_049279555.1 Candidatus Sulfotelmatobacter sp. | reverse complement strand
CGGCCTTTCATAGTGGTTGGGACCGGAAGGCAGAATTTGAGCCTCCGGACCCTCATCGCTCCGAACCAGATTCGATTGTTCATTTCGGTTACACGTGGCTTACGGGCCTTTGATTCCGACTGTGCCTAACGACAATCTCAAACGGCCACCGGGCACACGCTCCCACGACAAGAATCCGATGTCGTTGTTCGATTGTAAAGACTCGTTGAGTTCGTGGAGCGAATCGCAGAGCCACAGGTATGCGTTCGGCCCGTTTCAGGCGCGAAATTTCTCTGCGTTTCTGGGGTGCGGAGGAACTCTTGGTTCCTTCAGGCGGCGCGGCGTTCGTAGCGGTGGTGCAGTCCACCAACTTGACGCAGTGACATCACGGGGCCGATTTCCTGGGGATGAACCGGGCGTGGCTCCGGCGAGTCTTTTTCTAGCGACAGATGCGTTCTAGACTCATGGTAGTAATCGAAATAAGAGGCAAGGATTCGGCGCAACGAAGCTTCGTCGAACACGATCACATGGTCGAGAAACTCGCGCCGGATAGAGCCAATCACCCGTTCTACATATGCGCGTTGCCAGGGGGAGCGCGGCGTCGAAAGAACTTCGGCAATCCCCATGTCTTGTACTTGTTCCCGGAACTCCTGCCCGAAGATCGCGTTGCGGTCTCGCAGCAGGTACCGCGGGAAGTGTTCGAACGGAAACGCGTTCCGCAATTGCTGGCTAGTCCACTCGGTGGTTGGGTGTGCAGTCACGTTGAAGTGAACAATGCGACGCCGATCATGCGCCAGTACTAAAAAGACGTAGAGAACCTGGAATCGGATCGTCGGGACCGTGAAGAAGTCGACGGAAACGAGCTGCGAGACGTGGCTTTCGAGGAAGGTACGCCAAGTCTGAGAAGGCGGCTGGCGGACCCGTACCATGTACTTGCTGACGCTGGTCTCGCCGATATCGATGCCGAGCTTGAGGAGTTCGCCATGAATGCGCGGCGCACCCCAGGTGGGATTTTCCCGGCACATTTGGCGAATCAGATCCCGAACCTCACGAGGAACAACCGGGCGTCCGGGCGAGTGCGAGGAAGATCATCACGAGTTGCAGGAGCTTGGCGGTAGCGTCGTAGAAATTATTCTGCGGAGGTGCTTGAACGACCAGAATTATTTCTCGATTCCGCCGGTTGAATCAAACACAGCAGCGCCGGAAACGCATTAGCCAAGAGAGTCTCGAAAAATTGGGCTGGGTCCGGCTCAGTTCGACTCCTTGGCCGGTGTTACAGCGTTTGTGGCGTTCGGCAAGAACGCTGTCGTCGGAAGCGTCACAGAACCCAGCAACCCGGAGCCGGTGTCGCGAAGCACGACTCGAATCTCCGCCGATTGCGGCGCGACCGTCAGGTGTCTATCGAGCACCATCGCGACCTTTGCCAGATACTCATGCTGCTTGGCTTCGAGGTTCAAATCGATGTGCTGCTTATCGGCGGCGACAGTCTTGCCGGACACATCGCGCTGCAGGAAGAATAAGTCAACCGAGCCCTTGCGATGATCGCCCGAGTCTTGTAAAAGAAGTTGTTTCGGATCGATCCCGATGTGAAGTTCGAGAGTACGCGAAGCTTCCGTCTTGCTTGCCTTCTTCCGATTGAAACGCCCTTTCTCCAACCTCTTGGCACAGACCCAGAGTCCGCTTCTGTCCCAGACTAGGACCGTCAGCAGATTGCGCTGGCCGTTGAACAAGAATAGGTGGCCGCTCAGAGGCTCACACAATAAATGATCGCGGACGAGACCGTACAGCCCCTCGAATCCCGTGCGCATGTCAGTGACACCCGCGGCCAGATAAATCCGTGTGGCTGGGCCAGTCCAAACACGGCTTAATGAGCCCATCAGACGTTCAAACGTACTTGTATCAAAATCAGAACGCACCTCGATCCGGCGTCCGCCCAGATAGCACCACAGCTAGCCACGGCTAAAGATGTGCAACTGTCTCGTATTACCTGGAACGGCTTGGTATTGGAAGTAACCCAGCACAACTCTGCGAAGCCAAGCTCCGACTTCAGTCGTGCGATGGTGCTTATTGCGTTGCAGCTCGGCCTTGATGGCTCTGAGCGTCGAAAGGGCCCTCCTGGATCCAGTGGAAACCTCTTGAGACCAGCACAAAACTATTCCGGTCGGTCAACTGAAGCTCCATATGAACCTGATGATTGTCCATCCGTCCATCCAGGATAAGCTGATCCCCGGCAGGCCGCTGGAAGGTGAAGCTCGCCGTCCAGTTCTTGTCGTCCTTCTTCGTGAGGGCGAGAGTTCTCTCCGGGAGATTGACGGAGGCGCCATAAGGAGCGAACGATTCGTCCGTGCGTTGAAAGGCCATGCGGTCGGGGTAATCGAAAATGGCGCGCCGCCAACGG
>JBAPOI010000265.1:0-3618 GCA_049279555.1 Candidatus Sulfotelmatobacter sp. | reverse complement strand
GGCCAAAGTTGGGTCAACTGCAGGCTGAAAAGGGCTTCTCAAGCCGCCGCTGACAGGCCCGGAGTGCATGGTTTGACCAAGGTTAGAGCGCGAAGAGAACCTTCGAGACGTTTCTTGCACAATCCCAGTGCCATCCAGCTGCATCCAAGGTCTCGTGTAATATCCATCTGATCAAAATTTCCTTGAGAGGATCCATGCGCTCGTTCCCTCGTTCGCACGCCCTTTACGTCGCGTTTCTGTTGCCCTCACTACTTTTCGCGGCCCCTGTCGACACGAAGTTCCACAACGCTCCGGATTCGACTAAGAAGACGAAGAATCCTTATGAAGGGCAGGATGCAGCCGCACAGGCCGGTAAGCCTCTCTACGCGAAGAATTGCCTGTCGTGCCATGGGAAGCAGGGAAAAGGCACGGGCAACGTGCCGTCGCTGGTGGGCGGGAAGCTCGATTCTGTCGCGCCGGGTGAAATATTCTGGTTTATCACGCAAGGTGACAAAGACAATGGGATGCCTTCGTGGGCACAATTGCCGACGAAGCAGCGCTGGCAGATCGTGACATATATCACCTCCACCCTGCCGGCGCTAAACGCGCAGCCGGCAGCGGCGACTGCAGCGCCGGCTGATACGAGCGTGTCGAAGTTGAAGGCTCCACCGCCTACGCCTCCATTTACAGACTTCCGCTATGAGCGGCCGGGGACGGTTCGCAAGATTACGGTGAAAGACCTTCCAGAGCCTTATACGACGCGGTCAGCGGAAAACGGCGCACAATTGGTAGCGCGGCCCCAGAACGCATGGCCGGTGGCGCCTGCTGGATTCAAGGTGGAGTTGTTTGCCAGCGCTCTCGAAAATCCACGCACGCTTCGCACCGCCCCTAATGGCGATATTTTTCTCGCGGAGAGCGACCCAGGACGCATCCGTGTGTTTCGCGGGCTGACCAGCGACAGCAAGCCCGAACAGACGGCCCTTTTCGCGAGCGGCCTGAAGCGTCCTTATGGCTTGGCCTTCTATCCTCCTGGACCTGATCCGCAGTGGCTCTATGTGGGAAGCGAGGGCGAAGTGGTTCGGTTCCCTTATCACAATGGCGATTTGAAGGCGAGCGGCGCTCCGCAGCACATCGCCGATCTGCCGGCCGCAGGCGGTCACTGGACGCGGGCATTGGCATTTTCTGAAGATGGCAAGAAGCTGTTTGTAGCAGTCGGGTCGGGCTCAAACATCGATGACCCCGACACCACACTGCGGGAGAAAAATCGTGCGGATATTCTAGTTTGCGATCCCGAGAATTGCGTGCTCAGCGTTTATGCCTACGGCATTCGCAATGCGGGCGGCGGAATTGCCGTGAGTCCAAAGACTGGCGAGCTCTGGTGCTCGGTCAATGAACGCGATGCCCTGGGGGATAACCTTGTTCCGGATTACATCACGCACGTGCAGGAAGGCGGTTTTTACGGCTGGCCCTGGTGGTATATCGGTGGGCATCAGGATCCGCGCCACAAGGGCAAGCACCCCGAGTTGAAAGACAAGGTGATCGTACCGGATGTGCTGCTGCAACCGCACAACGCATCGCTGGAGTTTGCTTTCTACCAGGGCAAACAATTCCCCGCTGAATATGCTGGAGATATTTTCGCCTCGGAACACGGATCGTGGAATAAGGCGGTGCGCGTGGGCTATGAAGTGATTCGCGTGCCGTTGCACCAGAGCGGCGATGCCAGCGGCGAGTATGAAGACTTCCTGACCGGCTTCGTGCTGCCGGATGGCAACGTCTGGGGACGGCCGGTGGGCATCACGATAGCTTCCGACGGATCGCTGTTGGTAAGCGACGATGGATCGAACTCAATCTGGAGAGTGAGCTACACGGAAAAGTAACCAGAGAAGCACTTGGGGAGATTCGGTCGGAGGAAAAACCGCTATGAGGCTGGCGCAGACTGCCACTTGAGCCTATGCTCCAAATAGACGGTTTCTCACAGCAACCGAAACGCGTGCCGCTGCCTCCAACATCTCCATGTCTACCTCCATAGCTGCGCCGCCTACCAAGCCTGATGCGCAGCCCAGTGTACGGAGGCCTTCCCGTCTCATTCTCCTGATCGTCCTTGCGGTGGGCGTTCTGGTTTGCGCGTTTGCTTTCGGAATGATCCGGTGGTGGCCGTTTGGGAAGGCTTCGGTTCTCCAGAATCTGCGGGAAGCCAGCGACAGCCAGGTGCAGGTGCACTCGTTTCGCGAGACGTATTTTCCCTCACCCGGTTGCATTCTCGAGGGTGTAGTTTTCATCCACGGCCAGGCCGATTCTAAGCCTCTCATTACCGTTGAAAAGCTGACCATCCGGGGAAGCTACAGCGGCCTTCTAGCCCAACACATCAGTCAAATCAGGGCTGAGGGTCTGCGCGTGTTGATCCCGTCTTTTGGTACTGGCGCAGCATTTCACACAAGCCAGTCGAAAATCACGGTCGATGAAATGATCGCGGATGGATCGGCAATCGAGTTTGCCTTGCACGATCCCGGCAAAGAGCCTTTACGCTTCGACGTGCATCAAGCACTTCTGAAAAATATCGGATGGTCCGGACCTTTGAGCTACGAGGTGAGCGTTCACAATCCCGAACCGCCCGGCGAGGTCACCGCCGAAGGAAAGTTCGGAGTGTGGAATCAAAACGACGCGGGGGAAACGCCCATTTCCGGCAATTACAAATTTGCCCGGGCGGACCTGAGCGTGTACGGCGGAATTGCGGGCACCTTGTCTTCGACGGGCAAGTTTGAGGGTAAACTTGCGCACATCAATATCGCGGGCAAAATCGACACGCCTGATTTTGAAGTGAGATCGGGCGGGCACCCGATGCGGTTGACTTCAGAGTTCAGCGCGTACGTGGACGCAACGCGAGGCGATACATTTCTGAATCGTGTGACGGCGGATTTTTGGAAGACGCACGTTGTCGCGAAAGGCAGCGTTGCTGGGTCACCGGGCAGTAAAGGCAAGACTGCTCTCATCGATCTTAATTCGACCAACGCGCGCATTGAAGATCTCCTGAAGTTGTTTGTTCAAGCGAATCGCGCGCCCATGTCCGGCAGCGTCACACTGCAGGCTAAAGCGGAGCTTCCACCGGAGGAAGAACCGTTCCTGAAAAAGTTGAAGATGAGCGGGGCCTTTGGAGTTGACGACGGGACATTTTCCGACTCATCCACCCAACAGGATGTGGACAAACTGAGTGCAGGCGCGCGTGGAGAAAAAAATCGTGAAGATCCTGAAACTGTGCTGACCGCTTTGAAGGGGCGAGTCAACCTTGTGGGTGGTAAGGCGAGCTTCCCTGACTTATCTTTTGGTGTTCCAGGTGCCGCGGCCCGCATGCACGGTACGTATGGCCTGATCACTCAGAAAATCGATCTCCACGGTCACTTACGAGTGGATACTAAGATCTCGAACACCACCGATGGCACCAAAGCATTTCTGCCGAAAGTGATGAATCCGTTTTTTAAGAAGAAACCCAAGGGCGAAATTGTCCCAGTAAAAATTTCTGGAACTTACGAGCATCCAAGTTTCGGCCTGGATGTGCTCGACGATAAGGACTCACGGAAGGCGCCGCCGCACTAACCGTGCGGCGGCACTTTCCTGTATCTCCCCAGAGATCTCAGTCGAGTG
>JBAPOI010000264.1:0-4955 GCA_049279555.1 Candidatus Sulfotelmatobacter sp. | reverse complement strand
AGACACCCAGAGAGCAATCAGTGATGTCCACTTGCACGAGATTTGCGCTGAAGTTCTCCGGTCCGCAGATGTTCAGCAAGTGGATTCGTTGGAAGCGGAAACTTTGAGGCCTTAGTCGCAATCGCGCCGGAAGTACATCACTGCATGTACGGCCTTGGTAGCGGGTCAGTGTACAGGTGAAGGATTTCACGATGAAGATTTGGAGTGTGAACTTGCCCATGTGGAAAATGCCTGCGCGCGCAGGGCTCCTTGCTTTAGTTGTGCTGGCGTTTTTCCCACTCAGCGGGAGCGGGCAGGCGATTCAAACGGCGACGACCGAGAATCCACAAAAAGCGCTGAACTGCAGCGTCTCGGATGGATTCACGCTGGCGGCGGTCGGCGACATGATCGTCGCGCAGCCGATCTCCGGCATTCAAGACGAGGGTTTTACCGCGACTTCACGCATCCTGCGTGAAACGGACGCAGCCTTCGGCAACATTGAAGAAACGCTGATTGACATGCGCCATTTTAAGGGCTATCCCCAGGCCTCAGGCGACATCGGGCTCATCGGCGTTCCAGAAGTTGCACGGGACCTGCGCGCGATGGGTATACGGCTGGTTTCGCGGGCCCACAATCACAGCACCGACTTTGGCATCGAAGGCATGCGCCAGACTGATCAGACGCTGGACGAAGCGGGTATTGTGCATGCGGGAACGGGTGAGAATCGCGGACTGGCTCGCGCGGCGAGATTCCTGGATACGCCCAAGGGCCGCGTGGGAATTGTATCGATGGCCTCAAGTTTCGCGTCGTTCGCCCCGGCGACGGCGGAGTTAGGTGAAGTTCCCGGGCGCCCCGGAATGAACGCGCTGCGGACGAAGATGTGGGCGCTCGTGACACCTGAGATGCTGGAAAACTTAAAGAAAATCCGTGATGCGGAGCCGAAAGCCTATATCGAGTCAATGTCGATCCAGTCGGAAAAGCCGAATCAGCTGGATCTTTTCGACGTGTCATACCGGTCCTCCGATCGCATGGGGTTTTCATACGATATGAATCCGATCGATCTTTCTGAAATCCTGGCTAGTATCCGCCAAGGAAAAGAGAACTCGGATTTCATGATCGCTACGATCCATACCCACGAGCCGGGAAACTGGAGCGACACTCCTCCGGATTTCTTGGTAAAGCTCGCGCACGATGCGATTGACGCCGGCGCAGACGAATTCATCGGCCACGGGCCGCATCAGCTGCGCGGCATCGAAATCTATAAAGGCAAGCCCATCTTCTACAGCATGGGCAACTTCATTTTCGAAGTTGATCAGCAGTCGCCTCTGACTCGCGACATGTACGAAACATTCGACCAGGACCCGCTGAAGGTCAGCGATCACGAATTTGCCGAAGTCTACCTCAAGTGGGGTTTCAACGGCGAAATCTGGTACCAGAGCGTAATCGCGGTGAGCAAATACGAGCAGGGGCAAGTCTCCGAAATCCGGCTGTACCCGGTGGAGCTGGGATTCAGGATGCGCGGCGCGGACCGCGGCATCCCGCGGATGGCGTCGCCAGCTGCAGCGCAAGCGATCCTTGAAAGGCTGCAAAAGCTCTCGCAGCCGCTACACACCGACATCAAGATCGACCACAACGTCGGCATCATTCGTGTACCAAAGGCGTCCAAGGCAGACGACCTTAGGGCAGAATAAAGCACCGCCCCAGAAAATCATTAGTTACAAGGCATTTCCCCAGGGAAGAAGCACGTTCTAGAAAATCAATTTCTCATGTCCTTTGCGAAGTGGAGCGCTGCTACGGGAGGAGTGCACGCTGCTTTCAAACTGACCGACCACCACGGTCTTTCGTCGATTTGTGACAGATACAAAATTGAGGAGGTCTCCTTGCCATGACTAAGCCACGCATCAACTTCGGTATTTTTATCCAAGGGCCCGGCGTCAACATGAATGCCTGGAAGCATCCAAGCGTTCCCGCTGACGCTAGTATCAATTTCAACTACTACGTCGACAAAGCACGCAGGGCTGAGGCCGTGGGCATTGATTTTGTCTTTATCGCCGATGGACTTTACATCCACGAAAAATCGCACCCGCATTTTCTGAACAGGTTTGAACCGATGTCGCTCCTGTCGGCACTCGCCGTGATGACTTCAAGTATCGGACTCGTCGGTACAGTGTCAACCACGTATAGTGAGCCCTTTACGGTCGCCCGGCAACTCGCATCCATCGACATCATGAGTGGCGGGCGTGCCGGATGGAACTCTGTGACTTCACCCCAGGAAGGAGCCGGTAAAAACTTCAGCCGCGCCCATGGCGACCACACCTTGCGTTACCAGATCGCCGAAGAGTACATCGAGGTCATCAAAGGATTATGGGATAGCTGGGATGACGATGCTTTTATCCGCGACCGTGCAACAGGGCGTTTTTTTGTTCCCGAGAAGTTCCATCGCCTCAACCATCGGGGCCAATTCTTCTCGATCGAAGGACCTCTCAGTATAGGACGTTCGCCTCAGGGGCAGCCAGTGATCTTGGTGGCCGGATCCTCCGAAGACGGCATCCGTCTGGCCGGTTTGCATGCTGATGCCGTGTTCAGCAATGGCGGGACTTTCGAAGAGTGCCGCACCTATTATCGGAAAGTCAAGGAGAGTGCCCGGCAACAAGGGCGATCCGCAGACGACATTAAGGTTTTCCCTGGCATCGCCCCTCTTGTGGGCGCCACGCCAGATGAGGTCAATGACAAATGTCGCCAGGTGCGTGATCTCTTGTCGGTTGAGGATGCAATGAATTGGCTAAGCCACCTCTTCGACCAGCACGATTTCAGCGTCTATCCGCTCGACGGACCCTTCCCGGACCTCGGCGATATCGGCTCAAACGGTTTCCGTTCGACCAGCGATATGGTCAAGCGGCTGGCCCAGGAACGTAATTTGACTCTGCGCGAAGTTGCCTTCGAGATGGCAACCCGGCGAATGCACATAGGCACGTCGGAAGGGTTCATCGGTACACCCGATCAAGTCGCTAATGAAATGATCCGCTGGGTTGAGGGAGGGGCCGCCGATGGCTTTATGCTAGGTCTGCCGGTGGTCGGCTTCGGGCTGGAAGACTTTATAACACATCTGCTGCCAGTGCTAGCAGAGCGCGGCTATCATGACATGGTCCAAGCGGGTCACACACTGCGAGATCATTTCAACCTACCCTATCGTAAGAGCCGTTATGCCTTAGCCCACGAGGCTGTGGCTGTTTAAGGGGCATTAGTAATGATAGAAGATACTCCCCGATTGAGATGACGTGCGCTGGCAGGAGCGCTGGCGAGACCATCGCGGCCTGCCCTTTCGCGAGAACTGCTATGTCCCACGGACTGGAAGACAAATTGATCCAAACGAGCACGCTTGAGGTGACGGTGGACCCACCGGATAGCGCCGACGCGCGCTGGTGCATAGAGCAGTATTTTCTGGAACTAGCGGAGCGTTTCGACAAAGGGGATTTCGAGGCTTTCGTAAGGGCTTCAGGTTTCGATCCGATCAAGAGCCGTTCCGCTCCCAACGAGGACCTTATTCCCCCCAGTGGATACTTTGTTGTGGCCCGACTTGATGGCCATCCTGTTGGGTGTGGCGTGCTCAAGCGCATGGATCCAACGACGGGTGAGATCAGGCGAATGTGGACGGCTTCATGCGCACGCAGGCGCGGCGTGGCACGCAAAATTCTCCATACGCTTGAGACCATTGCTCGGGAAGCGGGGCTTACGGTGCTCCATCTTGAAACCAACCGGACCCTCCCCGAGGCTCAGGCACTGTACCGAAAGGAAGGATATATCGAAGTCGACGCCTTCAGCGACGAAACTTACCCCGATTATTGGTTCGAGAAATACCTGCAGTCCGATTCTGGCAGATGATCGCGAGACTCCTGAGAATCGAGTCGCAAACGACCGCAGCTGAATGATGACCGGTCTGTACCGACGTAGATGCCAGCCCACCCCCGCACCTCTTCCTCGAAACTGATTTCCTCCACTTTCCACGACGTGCTGCTTTGGACATTTCGCCTTCGAGTTCTTGGTTTCTCTCGTGAAGCTGGGCGACTTCCCTCAGGCAGTTCTCGACCCGCCGAATGATGTCATCCTTCTCGGATAGCAGTGGACTTGTGCCATAAAGAACCCGCAGGTAATTGCGCGTCATCTAAAGTAGCCCTAAGGAACCACAACATGAGCCAACTGGAGATGCCAGCCTTGCGTCATCGCTTGAGCGATGATGCTCTCGATGTCATTTTTCGCACCGCTCGAACCTACAACGGTTGGCTCGACAAGCCCGTCTCGGATGAAACTCTTCGCGAGCTTTACGATCTGATGAAGTGGGGACCCACAAGCGCCAATGGTTCGCCCGCTCGGTTCCTGCTCTTGCGGACAAAAGCTGCAAAGGAGCGGCTGCGCCCGGCTCTCTCGTCCGGCAACGTGCAGAAGACGCTAGCTGCGCCCGTGACCGTGATTGTCGCTCATGACTTTCGCTTCTACGAGAAGCTGCCAAAGCTTGCTCCGCACAATCGGGGACTTCTCGACTTGTTTGCGAACAACCCGGAACTGGCAGAAGCAACGACAAAGCGGAATGGCACGCTGCAAGGTGCATATTTGATGATCGCGGCTCGCGCCCTCGGATTGGACTGCGGTCCCATCTCGGGATTTGACAACGCCAAGGTCGATGAGGAGTTCTTCGCGGCAGGCGTTGACGGTGAAGAAATGGCGGAAGAGTACATACCAGGAACGATCAAATCAAACTTCATTTGCAACATTGGTTATGGCGACCCAGCATCGGTGCGTCCCCGTATGCCACGCCTGGAATTCGCCGAGGTTTGCCGCGTGCTCTGAGTGGTATCGTGGCTTTGGTTTGCCCTTATTGTCTTCAGTCTGAGCCAGACGGGCGCCGTCGCTGCCCGTCGTTAGACTCCGAGTTCCAGTCCTAAGGAGTCGCGGCCATTATTGAAGCAGATGTTCTGGAT
>JBAPOI010000263.1:0-17466 GCA_049279555.1 Candidatus Sulfotelmatobacter sp. | reverse complement strand
ACTTTGCGGCGCTGTCGCAGCCGTGCATCCGCTTAGCCTAGGAGGAGAATTCTGAAGGATCGCCGGTCTCAGGCAAGCTGGCCGGTTCGTTGGTCAGACGCATATCCGGCCTTGGTGTTCGCGGTTCTCTTTGTTTTTATTTTCCTGCTCCATATCCCTCTGCTGCGCTTGCCTTACTTCTGGGACGAGGCTGGCTATTACGTGCCAGCCGCACGCGACCTTCTGCTCACGGGAAGTTTGATTCCTCATTCAACGGTTTCAAACGCGCACCCGCCGCTGGTGCTCGCCTGGATCGCCCTGTGGTGGAAGGTTGTAGGCTATGCGCCGCTGGTCACGCGTACTGCCATGCTGGTCGTCGCAGCCTTTGCGCTTTTGGGTGTGTTTCGTCTGGCCGAGCGCGTTGCCAATACAGAGGTCGCCGTTGCCTCCACTCTATGCACCGCGCTGTATCCAGTATTCTTCGCGCAAAGTTCGCTGGCCCAGGTCGATTTGGCCGCTGCAGGTCTTATTTTTGGGGGACTCTCGTCCTATGTCGACGATGAGGAGGTGGCAACCCCACTCTGGTTCGCTCTTGCGGCTTTGGCGAAAGAGACTGCGATTCTTGCTCCGCTGGCGCTCGCGGGATGGGAAGCCGTTGGTCTGCTCGCGCGCAAGAGTTCATGGCGAAAGCTATGGCTTTTTAACAATAGCGATTCCGATGAGACACAACCTCTTTCCCGTTCAACGTGGCGCATCATTTCTCTACTGCTTCCGGTCCTGCCGCTTGGTCTCTGGTATGCCTATCACTACGTGCGAACAGGATACGTCTTCGGCAACCCGGAATTCTTTCGCTACAACGTAGCGGCCACTCTCAGTCCTACGCGGTTTTTTCTCGCCCTAGCAATGAGGGTTTGGCAAGTCGTTGGCTATCTTCATCTGTGGACTCTGACGCTGGCTATGTTGGTTGCGATGTGGATACTACCGCCGCAGCGAGATTCCGACCTGCCACGCCCGCGCATCAGCTTTCGGGTGCAAATGATTTTTTATGTCGTCCTGCTGACATATGTTGTGGCGATGGCATTGATCGGCGGCGCGGTGCTGGCTCGGTACATGCTGCCAGTCGTTCCTCTGGTGATTATTCTCTCGGTCTCGACGCTGTGGCGGAGAGTAAGTTTCTGGCCGGCGGCTGTAGCGTTCGTTGCGCTGGCCTTCGTGGCAGCGTGGTTCTGGAATCCTCATTACGGCTTCTCGCCTGAGGATAATCTCGCCTACCGCGATTACGTCGCGATGCATGAAAACGGCGAGCGTTTTCTGGAGGCTCGTTATCCCATGGCGCGGGTTCTTACGGCATGGCCTGCGTCGGATGAATTGAGCCGTCCCTGGCTCGGCTATATCACGCGCCCAATGCGCGTGGTACGCATCGAAGATTTTTCTATGGATGAAATCTTGTCCGCGGCGGATTTTCGTTCGAGCCAACATGATTCAAATTACGAAGTCATGTTGATTTTTTCGACGAAATACGAACCCGGTCCCGCCCGCTGGGATCACTGGAGAACCTGGACTAAACTGAAAACTCGCTTTTTTGGCTTTCATCGCGATCTGCCCGCCGCCGCTGTGGCGCAGATTCTCGGTGGCCACATCGTGTTTTCAGAACAGCGCAAGGGACAATGGGTGGCTGTCATCGAAATGGAGAAGGCTGAAGTAAGAACTGAGAACGCAGAAGTAGGTTCTTGAGATCCGCGCGGCCTGAGCTTGCATCTACTTCTGCATCAGATGGCACGAATGGGTTTTGATTACCAGCCAAACGTCGCGGTCGGGGATAAGTTGTAGTGCGTCACGAGCCGCCAAAGTCAAGTGAACATTCATTTCGACACCGCAGTCAACGCGGGCCGAAACAATCATATCGTGCCTCTCAATCGAGATTACGCAGCCGGAGATCACATTCCGGGCGCTTAATCCTTCCGGCTTAGCAATCGCGAGCAAAATGTCGCCCGCGCGAATTGCTATGCGCAGACGCGAGCCGGATTGGGCCCGAATCAGGGGCGTTTCCAGGAGGACACTGCGTGAACTATCACCGTTCGAAAGACGGCACATCATGGTGCCGCGATCTTCATGCAATGATTCCACCGTAGCATCGAAGATGTTTTCAAAACCGGCCAACTGCGCCACGGTTTCCTGGAGCGGAGCATTGAGCACCTCGTGAGGAGCCCCCTGTGCGATGATGCGGCCCGCGTCCATCACAAGCACGTGTTCGCCCAACGCCAGTACTTCTTCGCGACTGTGCGTGACATAAAGAATCGGGACGCGATGCTCTTGATTCCAGCGCCGAAGATCGTCGAGGATCCTTGACTTGGTCGCGGCATCGAGTGCGGCGAGAGGTTCGTCGAGCAGCAGTACGCAAGGGTCGGTCACCAGAGCTCGCGCTAATGCCACGCGCTGACGTTCTCCTCCTGAGATTTTCCCCGGGCGCTCCTGGGCCAGGTGTTCGATTCGAAACTCCCTCATCATGAATGCGGCCTTCTTTTCACGATCCGAGCGCAACAGGTGTGCGAGGCCGTATTCGACATTCTGCTTGACCGTCAAGTGCGGGAACAGCGCGAGATCCTGCAAAACGTATCCAACGCTTCGCTTCGCGATTGGAAGGTCAACAGAATTGTTCGCGTCAAAGAAAACGCGTTCACCTACGGTGATCTTCCCAGTATTTGGAGTAACCACCCCCGCCACGCAGTCCAGCAGCGTAGTTTTTCCCGAGCCTGAAGCACCAAAAAGAATGGTGAATCCGGACGCAGCACTGAAGTTCATATCGAGACAGAACTCGTGCTCCGCGGAGGAAAATGCCTTTCGAATGGCCGCACTTAGGGTTGGATTGGCTCTCTGTTCCGCAGGCGTGGGCATCAGAGTTTCGTTATTCGACCGAACCGACCTTCCATAATTTGTGGTCCTGTCTCTTTCGGTTCAGTCCGTAGACTACAGCCAGCACAACGAAGCAGAAGATCAAAAGCAGCAGAGCCATGCCATTGGCCCCCGCATAATTCGAGGCCTGCACCTGGTCGTAGATGTCGATAGAGACGGTCCGCGTCACGCCAGGAATATTGCCTCCGATCATCAACACCACGCCAAACTCCCCCATCGTATGGGCGAACGCAAGGGCCACGCCGGTGACCAAGCCGGGCATGGAAAGTGGAACGACAACGCGTAAAAATGTGCGCAAGGGTGATGCGCCCAGCGTCGATGAAGCCGCAATCAACTTGCGGTCGACTGACGAAAACGACGCCGCGAATGGCTGCACGGCAAACGGCAAACTGTACAGGATGGAGCCAATCACCAATCCTACGAAAGTAAAAGCCAGAGTGTGTCCGGTCAAAGACTGCCACCAACGCCCCAGCGGGCTGCGGGAACCGAGAGCAACAAGCAAATAGAACCCCAGCACCGTCGGCGGCAACACGATCGGCAGAGCAACCACGGCTTCTACGAGGAATTTCCACCGCCACTGCGAGAATGCGATCCAGTAAGCCAGAGGAAGGCCCACCGCCAGCAGAATGGCTGACACCACCACCGCCAGTTCTATTGTGAGCCGGAATGCTTCCCAATTGATGGACATTTGGAGGGTGGTTAGTGATAAGAAAAAGCCAAAACGAAATGGTTTACGATCTCGCTGACTACTAGCCACCGATCACTGCTTTTCTGGCACTGTGAAACCGTAGCGTCGTAGAACTGTTGCAACTTCGGCGGTCTTGACATATGCAATGAATGCGGTCGCGTCCTCTTTATGCGACGAGCGCGAGATCACGACGACTCCCTGGTCCAGCGGCGGATACGCCTTGGCCGGAACGAGCCAGTATTTCCCCTTGCCTTGCATCGACGGTGCAGCGGCGTGCGCCAAGGCAACAAATCCGGCCTGCGCGTTCCCGGACTCGGCAAATTGCGCAGCCTGCGAGATATTTTCACCCAGCACCAACCGTTCGCTCACTTTTTCATACATCCCATAATGCTTCAGCGCCGCAGCCGCAGCGCGTCCGTAAGGCGCATGTTGAGGATTCGCGATTGCGATCTTCTTCACCGATGGATCAAGCAAAACATCCATTCCTTTGTGCTCGACATCGAGCGGAGAATCCGCGGGAATCCACAGTGCCAACCGACCCACGGCATAACGATACAAGGTTGCGCCCTCGGCCAGGCTGCTCGCGATCAATTGCCTGGGATAATCCATGTCGGCTGAGAAGAAGACATCAAACGGCGCTCCGTTCTGAATCTGCTGGGTCAAGGCCCCGGATGCGCCATAAGAGACTTTCACTGAAATGCCGGTACGCTTTTCATAATCAGCGGCAATCTCCTGCAGCGCGGAACTCAAATCCGCCGCCGCGGCCACGTTAATCTCATGGCCGGCAGCTTCCGCAGGCGGAGTCGATATTGCCAGAACCAGCGCAAGAAGAGCGATCAAACTCGCTAATATAAGACGCCGCATCAACATGGCAGACACCTCGAAGCAACGACGATTCGACACCGGTCACCGTCGAAATTGTACAGGGACCATAGGCTATTCGCGGCGGCGTGTTCACGACAAGCAGGACCGTGCCTCGACAGCCACGTTCTCGATTCGCCGATGGCCTTCCTACTTCCCGAAGTGGTCCGCAACGACTATTTCTCCGCTTTTTGTTTTGACGCTCTGAGTTCGCGGTCCGATACTGGCCACGTAGTTCAGCGCCCCGCGACTACTATCCAGGTTAGCTATCGAAGTTTAGCGAATGAATCGTCTCTCCTTCTCCCGCATTGTTCGAGTCGTCTGCCTGGCGTTCTGCTTATCGTTACCATTCCTGCATTTTCTCGCGCATGCGCAGGACGCGGAAAAGACAACCTCAAGCCCAGCGCCGATTGCCGATGACGATCACGTGCGGGAGCGCTCCGAATGGTTCCTGCGCGGACGTGTCGTTCCTAGGAAGTCGGCGGCCGAACAACGCCTGCGTGCATACAAAGCCAAAATGCAAGCGCGCGCACTTCGACAGCCTCATGGGGCCACAGTACAGGCGAACCTACAATCGACACCAACATCCGTCACGTGGACGCCTCTGGGTCCTGTGCCTTTGGCATCCGATGCAACCGGCGACGGTTTTCAGGACTATCACCAGGTTTCAGGCCGTGCCACCGCTGTTGCCATCGATCTCGCCGACCCTACCGGCAATACGGTGTATATCGGAGGTGCGCAGGGCGGAGTTTGGAAATCCACCAACGCAGCATCGGCCACTGCAAACGACGTGATTTGGACTCCGATTACCGACGACCAAGCCACGCTCTCGATCGGATCAATTGCGATTCAGCCCGGTAACTCGGTTCCCGCGAATAGCGTGATTCTGGTGGGCACTGGTGAGGCCGACAATTCGGTGGATTCTTATTTCGGTCTGGGGATTTTGCGCTCCACCAACGGCGGTGGCTCGTGGACACTAATCTCCGCGGCGAACAGTGGCGTTCTTTCGTTTAGCGGGCTGGGCGCAACGCAAATAGCATTCAGCACTGCAAATAGCAATACCGTCGTAGCCGCCATGGCCGCAACGTCGGAAGGCGTAACAGACGGCGCACTGACGAGCAATACTTACCGCGGCCTCTATACTTCGACCGACGCTGGACAGACCTGGACGTACGACACTCTCTTCCCCGGCGGAGCGGCCGAGGCAACTTCAGCCACATCGGTGGTGTATAACGCTGCGACAGGCTTGTTCTTCGCTGCAATCCGCTACCACGGCTTTTACTCATCCCCGGACGGGCTGAACTGGACCCTTCTCACGAATCAGCCAGGTTCGGCAGGGCTTCTAAACACGACAGCTTGTCCCCAAAACTACAGCGCAAGCTGCCCGATTTATCGGGGCGAAATCTCGGTAGTGCCGGGACGCAATGAGATGTATGTCTGGTTTATCTCGCTTGATACCGACAACAATCCGGTGGATCAAGGAATCTGGCAAAGCGAGAACGGCGGCGTTTCGTGGACACAAATCAGCGACAGCGGCATCATCAACTGCGGCGACATCCAGGGCTGCGGAGTTGACCAGGGATACTACAACCTCGCTCTGCTGGCAGTGCCGGATTGCCCCAATGGCGCTCAAACCTGCGCCGGCAATCCCACTGACTTGTATGCCGGCGCAATTAACCTTTACAAGTGTTCCATCAATTCGCTTAACCCAACCTGCTCGGTCTCTCCCTTCATGAATCTGACGCACGTCTACGGCTGCAGCCCCCTTTCCGCGCTCGCGCACGTGCATCCGGATCAGCATGCGCTGGCTTATGCAATTCCCACCGAAGGTGCGGAATCTGGAGCCGACCTGATGTATTTCGCCAACGACGGCGGCATCTACCGTGCGCTCGACGGGTTCAGCGGTCTCACTGCCGGCGTGTGTTCGGGTACGAACCAATTCGACGACCTGAATCAGAATCTGGGGTCGATGACACAGTTTGTTACCTTCACGCAACATCCCCTGGACGCCGACATGCTTCTGGGAGGCACGCAGGACAATGGCTCTCCAGTAACAGCGAGCGCAACCGTCGGCACGAGTTGGGGAAACGTTCTGAGTGGCGACGGCGGCTACAACGCTATTGATCCCGCCACCAACAACTGGTTTGCGTCGAACCCGGATGTGGGATCTGGCGGGCTGGCTATTCAGGAATGTTCAGCCCGCACGAACTGCACCGACAGCCAATTCAACGTGGTCGTCAGTAGCAGCAACGTCGAAGGGGATGACGGCTCGTTTTACTTTCCCTACATTCTCGATCCGCAGTCGGCGACTGCGATGCTGGTGGGAACCTGCCGGGTGTGGAGTGGCCCGCGATTGGGCGGTAGCTCATTTACACCCTTGAGTCTCAATTTCGATACGCTTGGTACCGGAACCTGTGCGGGAACTGAAGTTAACGTGGTCCGCGCGCTGGCGGCGGGCGGACCGGCGATCGCGAGTGGCTCAAAGGTAATTTATGCCACGACTGACGGCTCAGGACCGAACAGCATCACAGCGCCGATTGGCGGAAACGTCTGGGTCACCACAAACGCCACCGCGGCTTCAGGCACAGTTTCCACCTTTAACAATGTGACGCTCAACGGTCCGGGCGGCACAAGCATCAATCCAAATCAGTTCCCGATCTCCAGCGTCGCACTCGATAGTTCCGATGCTACAGGTAACACTGCGTACGTGACCATGATGGGCTTCACCGGCGGGACGGGACATGTTTGGCGAACTACAAACGCCGGAGGCGCCTGGACTGATTTCACTGGAAGCGGTGGAGCGAGTCCCCTTCCTGATTCTCCGGTGAATGCGGTGGTGGTTGATTCCAATGCACAAATCGTTTACGTGGGCACTGACGTCGGCGTATTCCAGAGCGCCACATCGGCTGCCGCATGGACCGAAGTAGGTCCGGCTCAGAATCCGACCGCGACTGGATTCCTGCCTAACGTCGCCGTGACCGCCTTGTCCCTCTTCAATTCCGGTTGTCAGAAACTGCTGCGCGCTTCCACCTACGGCCGCGGCATCTGGCAGTTCAGTCTGCCGGTCAGCAGCACCAGCCCTGATTTTTGTCTCACGAATTCGGGATCATTCCCCACGGTCAATGCCGGAAGCACCATCACCGGGCAATCCATCGACCTCAGTTCTGTAAACGGCTTCGCTGGCACGGTGAATCTATCGTGCTCGATAGTCTCGTGCTTCGGGACTTCCGGGAGTGCCAGTTGCAGCGTAAGTCCAACTTCAGCCAGCTCATTTCCAACTCGAGTGCAAGTTACGGTAAACGCCGCGACGCTTGCTACAACAGGAGCCGGCAGCTGCAACCTATCAGTCGGCGGGACGTCCGGTTCGACCACAAACACACTGCCGCTTTCTTTTAACGTGGCTGATTTCCAACTCTCCGGCACGCAATCCTTGACCATCGATCCCAATAGTCAGACTCAGGCTAGCTTTACGATCACCCCTTCGACTTTTTATATTGGAGCCGTCAACGCCAGCTGCAACGCCAGCGCGATCCCGGGCGGAAGCTGCACCTTATCTCTCTCAAATCCGATTTCAGTCAATGCCGGATCGGCAGTGTCGGTTAACGCGACGATAACCACGCCCAGCAGCGTCCCTCCTGGCATTTACAATGTGACGTTTTCGGCGGTGGACCCCTCCGGCAATCCCAGCCAAAGTGTCACGATTGCCGTAACCGTGCCAGCCGGCGCAACCGATACTTTTTTGCTCGCGAGCAGTCAGGCATTTCCCAGCGGTATTGACGCACCCTCGCAGGCTATAGCGAAAGTGGGCGTGACTTCGAACTACAAGGGCTCTGTGAATGCTACGTGTGATGCCAGCTCGTTTGGA
Organism: Candidatus Sulfotelmatobacter sp.; assembly: GCA_049279555.1. GTDB lineage: Bacteria > Acidobacteriota > Terriglobia > Terriglobales > Acidobacteriaceae > Sulfotelmatobacter. Next base: position 9,160 of record JBAPOI010000263.1, on the reverse strand, counting down.
GGCCAGTGCTCGATTACGACTCCAGCCCCGATCACTGCGGGATCTCCTGCCACACTCGCAGTTACGGTCAACGTCCCAAACAGCGCCGCGCCACAACCCTCAAATTCCTACAACGTCAATGTGACCGTGGCTGACGCCTCAGGGCAACCAATTCATACGCTGGCCCTCCCGCTCACGGTGATCCAGGACTTCACAATCGGTACGGTTACGCCGGGCAATCAAACCGTTACTGCAGGACAGTCCGCCAGCTACAACTTCAGTGTGATTCCTATCGGAACAGCATTCGCCGGCACGGTGACGCTGTCTCCTTCACAGTCCTGTCCTCCTACACTTTCATGCAGTTTCACGCCCAGCACGATAACTCCGGGAAGCAACGCAGCAGCCGTGGTGCTAACTGTCACCACGCCCACTTCAGCAAGCCTCGTTATGCCGCGCCGACGCATCGTCTTTTACGCGATGTGGCTAGCACTGCCGGCCTTGGTGCTTTTGGGAAGTTGGAGACGCAATAAAAAGTGTCTCTCATGGCTAGCTTGTCTGAGCGGATTACTTCTACTGGGATTTCTGCTCGCCTCTTGTGGCGGAGGCGGAAGCAACGGCGTCGCAGGCATTGGAGGCAGCAGCGGGCAGCAAGGCTCACAGTCGGGCACCTATACCATCACGGTTACAGGGACGTCAGGCAACCTAACTCATAATGCGGCCTCAGTGACATTGACCGTACAGTAGTGAGCCAAGAAACCCGCAGACCATAAATCACGCGCGTTTTCTCAGCGCAACACCGCTTTACGCGACCTGATACTCTCTCTTGTTCACCCAGCTTTCCCCTAAAAGATATGTCCGGCGCACGTTACGACGTTGTCATCGTCGGCGGAGGGATTGTCGGCCTCGCCGTCGCGTTTGAAATCACGCAGCGATTCCCTCGCCTTCGCCTGCTGCTACTGGAGAAAGAAGCTCGCGTCGGCCAGCACCAGAGCGGCCACAATAGCGGAGTAATTCATTCCGGGATTTATTACAAACCAGGATCGTTGAAGGCGAAGCTATGTGTCGAGGGTGCGCGGGAGATGGTCGAGTTTTGCCGCTCTCACGATCTTCCTTATGAAATCTGCGGCAAAGTTATTATAGCGACTCACGAGCAGGAACTCCCGCAGCTGGAAGAGTTACGGCGTCGCGGCGAGGAGAACAGGCTGACCGGAATACGTCTCATCGGCCCCGAGGAGTTGCGCGAGATTGAGCCGCATGCTTCTGGCCTCCAGGCGCTAGTCGTTCCCTCCACTGGAATTACCGACTATCTTAAAGTTTGTGAGAAATATGCGGAGCTCATCTCCGCGCAGAGTGGCATAATTTTTACGTCAACAGCGGTCATTGGGATTCAAACGCGCGGCACTGAAATGGTTGTAGAAACGCAGCGCGACGCGTTCTCGGCCGGCTTCCTCATCAACTGCGCTGGACTCTTCAGCGATCGAATCAGCCGCCTGGCCGGCGACGACCCCGGAGTAATCATCGTTCCGTTTCGCGGTGAGTATTATTACCTCATCCCCGAGCGCACTTCGTTGGTGCGCGCGCTCATATATCCCGTTCCCGATCCGCGGTTTCCGTTTCTTGGCGTGCATTTCACTCGACGGATCTCTGGCAGCGTAGACGCCGGCCCCAATGCCGTTCTGGCTCTTCGCCGCGAAGGCTATCGGCGAACCGATTTCAGCCTGCGCGATCTTGCTTCGTCCCTGGCCTTCCCCGGATTTTGGCGCATGGCTAAAACGAATTGGCGGAGCGGACTGTACGAATTCCGGCGCTCATTTTCCAAAGCAGAGTTCGTTCGCGCCTTGCAACGGCTACTTCCTGAAGTGCGAGAAAAGGACTTGGTTCCCGGCGGTTCGGGAGTGCGCGCTCAAGCGCTGGGGCGCGATGGCACGCTCATAGACGATTTTCGTTTTGTTCCTTCCGCGCGGATGCTGCATGTGGTCAACGTTCCCTCGCCTGCGGCAACCGCTTCCCTGGTGATTGGGCGCGCCATCGTGCGTGCGGCGGAAGAACGACTGAAATGAAAATTAAAACGCTAACGCGCGTGAAGCAGTGGTCGATGAACTGAGCAATTCCGAGAACAACTCCGCTCAGACCCGACTGCGGCGCGCTAACTCCTTGGAAGGCTCTACAGCACTTGGTCCCATCTTTGAATTGGCTTTAGCAGGTCGGCCAACCAGAGTTGGTCCCGAGGCGCTCTCCTCTGTACTCTCGTTGCTCGAAGGCCCAACCATCGCCTTCCGCAAACGAAAGACATAAAGCACAACTTCCACACGACTGGAGACGCCCAGTTTGTCGAAGATGCGGAACAGATAATTCTTGACAGTGTGCTCGGTGAGCCTCAAGGTGCTGGCGATTTCGCGGTTGGATAATCCTTCCGCGACGCAACGGACAACGTCTTGCTCGCGCTTCGAGAGCAGGGCTTGACCGCCCGAATCCACTAAACGGACCGGCTCCGATTCGCGCAAGGCGTCGATCACATAATGCAACTCTGCGCTGTTCGCCCAGACCTGCCCCTGATGCACACTGCTGATACACTTCGCAAGCGTTGTGGAAGACTCGGTCCGAGAGAACACCCCTCGCGCTCCGCAACGAAACGCCTCGACAACAGCCGAGGGGTTCGATGTGTCCATCAAAAGTACGACGCGCGTATCCGGATGAGCCGCGGATACCTGACGGGTCAGATCAAATCCCTGGGTTGCGGATTCCTCCAGTAGCGAACTCATCAGCACGACGTGAGGGCGTGCTTCCGTTACGGCCGCTAGAATGGAAGCCGATTTTGGCTCGATCCCCGTAACCTGAAACTGACTGTCCTGCGCCAGCGCCTGCGCCAGTAGCTGACTACCCATCCGAGTACTGTCAGCAGTAAGCACCCGGATCTTTTCGAGCGCTTCCGGCTGCGGAATCACGTGTTGCGACATTTTCTTCTCCAAAGGTGGCAGCTGGTTCCCCAAGACCTCGCCCACGACTCCGGCATCCTCGGCGTCAGGCACTGCTGCAATTTCAGCGAACGATTGAGTCAGGGGGATTTCTAAACTGTACGAGTGCGCTGCATTGTCTCGCACGATACGCAGTAAGCTTTCCATAACCACCACCTGTGGAGTACATCGTTGGAGAGACTTTAGTCTCATGGGCGGACCGAGTAAATGGCACAGGAGTGCTACAACTCCAAGTTGGCTTGAACTTGACTTATTGGCAACTCTTTTAGATGTTTCCCCCGAGGACGTGGGTAAGTAACTCCGGAGGTTACCAAAGAGATCGTGCCGAACGGACTAAACCAAACGGAGTAAAAGGTCTCCTTGACACCGCCAACCGCAAAGGTCATAGTGAGGGAACACATTGCGTGCGGTCTTCCCCCGCGTTTCGCGACACCCCAACAGACGAATCCTAATAAGGAGCAAGTACATTGGTTCTTACGAAACCTGATTTTGACGTTGCCATCATTGGCGGTGGACCCGCCGGCGGTTCTATGGGCGCCTACCTCGCCAAAGCCGGCGTCAATTGTGTGGTTTTCGAGCGTGAGCTGTTTCCCCGCCCCCATGTGGGAGAGTCGCTGGTTCCTTCCTCGATGAGAGTGTTCCGCGACCTGGATTGTCTCGGCCAGATGGAGGAAGCCAAGTTCCCGCGAAAGTTTGGCGCCGCTTGGACCGCCGAAGATCAGGGCGCTTATGATATGAACTTCAAGGGTGGCTTCAAAGACACTGATCACGACCAGCTCAACCCTGAGTCTTACGTGGACATCCGGTTCAATGAACGCGAACAAGACGGCGTGGACCGGGAATACACCTACCACGTCGATCGCAGCAAGTTTGACCTGATGCTGTTGCAGCATGCCAACAAGCTGGGCGCAGCAGTATATGAAGGCGTCAAGGTGAAAGAGGTGGATTTCGGTCCCAAAGAGCCAATCGTGCGCTTCAACATGGGATCCAAAGAAATGGGCGTTAGCGTCAGGATGGTCATCGATTGCAGTGGACGTAATACTTTTCTGGGCAATCAGATGAAGCTGAAGATTAAAGACCCGGTGTTCGATCAGTACGCTATTCACACTTGGTTTGACGGGTATGACCGTCGGGCATTCGCCAAGAAAGACGCGCAGCTGGATTTCATTTTCATCCATTTCTTGCCGATCTCGAATACCTGGATCTGGCAGATCCCGATCACCGACAAGGTCACCAGCATTGGCGTGGTCACGCAAAAGAAAAACTTCGCCAAGTCGCGGCAGGATCGCGAACAGTTTTTCTGGGAAGCAGTTGGAACTCGTCCGCTGCTGCGGGAAAAGCTGAAGCAAGCGGACCAGATGCATGCCTTTAAAGATGAGGGCGACTACAGCTACGCCATGAAGCAATTGTGCGGCGATCGTTTTATGCTGGTCGGCGATGCAGGCCGCTTTGTGGACCCGATTTTCTCGACCGGAGTCAGCATCGCTCTGAACAGCTCACGGTTCGCTCATACCAATGTTCTGCGCTCGCTGGAGAAAAATGATTTCACGCGCGAAAGCTTCTCCGAGTACGAAAATAAGCTTCGTCTCGGAACCAAGAACTGGTACGACTTCATCTCGGTCTATTACCGGCTGAACGTTCTTTTCACCTATTTCGTAGGCGACCCACGCTACCGTCTCGACGTGCTGAAGCTGCTGCAGGGCGACGTCTACGATGACGCTCAGCCGCCGGTGCTCGAGAAGATGAAGAAAATGGTGTCCGAGGTCGAGCAAAACACGAAGCATCCCTGGCATAAGCTGCTGGGCGACATGACCGTCGACGCTTTCAAGCAAGCCAGCCAATAACGGCGCAGCCACAACGTTTTCAAGAAGACTTTTAGGGAGGAAGCATTGGTTATTACGAAGCCCGATTTTGATGTCGCCATTATTGGCGGAGGACCGGCTGGATCTTCGATGGCCGCCTACCTGGCCAAGGCTGGCGTAAGTTGCGTGGTATTCGAGCGGGAGCTGTTTCCGCGGCCGCACGTGGGCGAATCGCTTGTGCCTTCTTCGACGCGAGTTTTCAGAGACCTGGATTTCCTGCCTCAGATGGAGGAAGCGAAGTTCCCGCACAAGTATGGGGCAGTCTGGACGACCGACGACAAGAAGACGCCTTACGTTCACGACCTTGAGGGCCTGGCTCCGGATTGCAACGTCGACATCCGCTTCGACGAACGCCAGCAGACCGGCGTCGACAAGAACCACACCTACCACGTGGATCGCGGCAGGTTCGATCTGATGCTGTTGCAGCACGCCAATAAACTGGGCGCGACTGTCTACGACGGCATCAAGGTCAGCGCGGTGGACTTCGGCCCCAAGGAACCCATCATCCGCTTCAACATGGGTCCGAAGGAAATGAATGTCAGCGCAAAAATGGTAGTGGATGCCAGCGGACGCAATACCTTCCTGGGGAATCAGATGAAGCTCAAGGTTCAGGATTCGGTGTTCGACCAGTATGCCATTCACACATGGTTCGATGGTTACGACCGCAAAGTCTTTGCCAAGCGCGATACGAACCTCGACTACATTTACATTCACTTCCTGCCGATTTCGAACACTTGGATCTGGCAGATTCCAATCTCTGACGATGTAACCAGTATCGGTGTCGTAACCCAGAAGAAGAATTTCGCCAAGTCCAAAGAAGATCGCGAGAAGTTTTTCTGGAGCTCGGTGGGCACTCGGCCCATGATCGAAGAAACTCTGCGTAAAGCGAATCGCATTCGTCCATTCAAAGATGAAGGCGACTACAGCTACGCCATGAAGCAGCTCTGCGGCGACCGGTTTGTCATGGTCGGCGATGCCGGACGTTTCGTCGATCCCATCTTTTCCACCGGCGTAAGCATCGCGCTGAATAGTTCGCGATTTGCGCACAAAGACATTTTGGGCGCTCTCGAAAAAAATGATTTCTCGCGGGAAAGTTTCTTCAACTACGAAGATACTCTGCGTCGTGGAACCAAGAACTGGTATGACTTCATCACGGTCTACTACCGGCTCAACGTATTGTTCACCTACTTCATTAACGATAAGAGATATCGTTTAGATGTATTGAAGCTTCTACAGGGCGACGTTTACGACGATGCCACTCCGCCGGTACTGGAAAAAATGCGCAAGATGGTAACCGAGGTCGAGCAGAACGAAAAACATCCTTGGCACAAGTTGCTGGGCGACTTGACCTCGAATGCATTCAGCCCAGGCGCCTAGACAGCTAGACAGTCAGTGGTATAATCGTTGCCATTCCCTGAAAGCGGCAGGTGAATTCACAGGAAGGTACCTTTGGGCGGGGTATCCGGGCGGCGGCATTTAATTCCCCCGGATTGGCGAGAGGCCCAATGTCACGTACCAGCAGAAATTTCTTTATTGCCTACGCTCTTCTAGTGGGTCTGCCTATCGCGGGCCTGGTTGGGATACTGAAGAGCGGTCGCACTTTGGCCGCGCCCATTTCGGTCGACGGCGTTTGGAAATTACAAACTGATCCCGTCCGCCTAGCCGCTTTGCCCTGCGGCAAAACTCTTGCATCTTCCCCAGATGCCGCGCTCGCAATTTCGCAATCTGGCAGAAACTTCACTTTAAGTCTCAGCGACGGGCCTAAGTCCGCCGCATCGGGAGCGCTTGAGGGAACGTCGCTCACGGCTTCTCTTGTGCCCTCGGCCCCGTGGTCCGAGGAAGCGGGCTGTGGAAGCGGTCGCGAGATCTCGCTCGTCGCCACAGTCGATCCCAGAGCAAATCCGCGATCGCTGGAAGGAACGTTGTCAGTCAGCCAGTGCCAGTCGTGCTCCCCGGTTGAGTTTCGTGCGGTCCGCATTGCGGCCGCTCTGAAGAAGGGATTGCTCTAATGCTGGATCTCTTCAAGCTCATCCTGCAAATCTCCGTCATCCTGGCAACGTGCCGAATTGTGGGCAGCATCTTTCGCAGCATCGGTCAGCCTAGAGTTGTAGGAGAGATGTTCGCCGGTATATTACTCGGACCATCATTGCTTGGCTGGCTGGCTCCCGGCGTTTCGGCTTATCTTTTTCCGCCGATGAGTCTCGGCTTTCTGAACGCCTTGAGCCAGATTGGAGTGGTGGTCTTCATGTTTCTTGTGGGCCTGGGAATCAATCCCAAGGAACTGAAGAAGCATGGTCACGCCGCTGTCTTGACCAGCCACGTCAGCATTACGGCTCCGTTTGTTCTGGCAGCCTTTCTAGCGCTTTATCTTTACCCCAGACTTTCCGACGACAGCGTAGCGTTCACCAGCTTTGCGCTGTTTATGGGGTCGGCGATGAGCGTTACCGCGTTCCCGGTCCTCGCCCGTATTCTGATTGAGCGCGGATTGTTGCAGAGTCGGCTGGGAACGGTGGCCATCGCGTCCGCCGCCGTCGACGATGTGACCGGCTGGTGCATTCTCGCCTACATTGTCGTACTGACTCGCTCGGCCCACAGCGGAACGTCGATTTGGATGACCATCGTCGGCATTGTGATATTTGCCGCCATCATGATTTACGGGGTGCAGCGCCTGCTGGGGAAATTCGAAAGTTCTTACCGCGAACGCGGGGAGCTCAGCGAAAATCTGATGGCTCTGATGCTTCTGCTCTTGATGGGCTCGGCGCTGTGCACCGAGTGGCTGGGGCTGCACCTGCTGTTCGGCGCATTCATGATGGGCGCGATCATGCCCAAGGATCCGAAATTCGTTCGCTACGTTCTTGATCGCTTCGAAACCATTACAGTCACGTTGCTGCTGCCCTTATTTTTTGCATTCACCGGGCTGCGCACGAATATTGGCCTGGTAAAGGGTCCGGAGATGTGGATGTACTGCGGTCTGATCGTGCTGGTAGCGACGGTCGGCAAACTCGGCGGATCCACGCTCGCCTCCTGGCTGACGGGCATGCCGGTGAGGGAAGCTGCTGGACTCGGCACGCTCATGAACACGCGCGGGCTGATGGAACTGGTAATCCTCGATATCGGCCTCGATATCAAAGTAATTTCGCCGGCGCTGTTTTCCATGATGGTGGTGATGGCCTTGGTGACTACTTTCATGGCTACGCCGCTGCTCGATTGGCTTTGTCCAGATCGGATATTGCTGGAGGGTCCTGCAAGGATTCCGGCGCAAGAAGCAGCGGATCACACTCTGGCTTCATCGTCTGCAGACCGAATCTCCGCATAAAGCTGTCGATTTGAGAGTCGAAATTGTAGGTTTGATAAACTCCTCCTGTCCGGTAATCGTCAAATTTATTGCAGAGTGTTAAGGTCGAAAGAATATCGACTCTTCCTCACTTGTGTGGCTAACGAACTAATCGGGGAGCAGAACTTTGGTCGTTCTAGTGGTTGGAGGCGCGGGATATGTTGGAAGCCATGCCGCACGCGTGTTGCGGAGGCACGGTCACGAAGCCTTAATCTACGATAACTTTTCCACTGGCTACGCGCGCCTTGCCGCTGGATTTGAGCTAATCACGGGAGACCTTGCCGACACGCAGAAAGTGACGGCTGCGCTGCGGCGCGTGGATGCCGTGATGCACTTCGCAGCCTACGCTTATGTAGGCGAATCGGTGGAGAACCCGCGAAAATATTTTCAGAATAATGTCGAAGCGGCTCTGGCGTTATTGAATGCCTGCATCGACTGCGGCGTGCGCAAGTTTATTTTTTCATCGACCTGCGCGGTGTATGGCGTTCCGCTGAAAGTTCCTATCACCGAAGACAATCCGCGGGTGCCAATCAATCCTTACGGGGTGACCAAGCTTTTTTTTGAGAACGCGCTAGAGGCATACGACCGCGCTTATGGCTTGCGCTTTGCGAGCCTGCGTTACTTCAATGCCGCGGGCGCGGATGAATCCGGCGAGATTGGCGAAATGCATCAGCCCGAGACTCACTTAATTCCTTTGGCTCTGGATGCCGCGGTGGGCGCGCGGCCGGCGCTGGACATTTTCGGCGACGACTATCCCACTCCCGATGGCACTTGCCTGCGGGATTACGTTCACGTAAACGATCTGGCGGAAGCACATGTTGCTGCGCTGCATTACCTGGAACAGACTCCCACGTCAATTGCCGTGAACCTGGGCAGCGGCACAGGCACGTCGGTGAAAGAGATTCTGGATGCAGTGGAGAAGGTGAGCGGCCGGCAGGTTCCACGGTGTATTGTGCCCAGGCGGCCGGGCGATCCTCCGGCGCTGGTCGCGGATCCGAGTAGAGCAGAAT
>JBAPOI010000262.1:0-2040 GCA_049279555.1 Candidatus Sulfotelmatobacter sp. | reverse complement strand
CATTAATGTGGAGTTGAAGCGGAGAGAGGCCGCAGAGCACCGTCGCTGGCCTTTCCAACTTCACATTTATACAAGTAGCATCGGAGGGGTCGCCGTCCGGCGATCTGAATCCCATTTCACCGAGGTACCGATGCTACAGTCCCTTCTGCCCAGGGCTCATCACAAGTTTCTGTCGATGCCCTTACTTGGTCCGATCGTCGATGGTTTTGATGATTGGCTTGCCGATAACGGCTACACGCGCGGTTCGCGCAAGTTCACGATACGCATGCTGCCGCATGTGGACGCCGATCTTCGTCGCCGTCGGACTCGTGATGTCGCGAACCTAACCCACGCTACCCTTGACGATTGCTGGCGTGATCTCATCAAGATCTTCCCTACGAACGCCGGAACCGTGCGGGCACTCGAACGATATCTCGCCGCCGCCGGGCTGATCGTTATTAGCGAACCGCAAACAGCGGCCGCAGCAACGCCGAGGCCTCTGAGCGAGGAGTATGTGGATCACTTGCGTGAAGTCCGTGGATTTGCCGCCTCTACTATCTCCCACCATCGATACACCTCGCAGTGCTTTTTGAATCACCTTCAGAGAAAGAAGATCTCTCTCGGCTCGATTCAGCCCAAAGACGTCGAGATATACATCAAACAAACCGGCAAACGTCTCAGCAGGGCCAGCCTGCAACACGATATTGGCGTTGTGCGGGGGTTCCTACGCTTCCTCGCCACGGATGGCCGGGCGCCCACGGGGCTGGATCGCCAAGTCGACACCCCGCGGCTCTACCGCCTCGAGCAACTGCCGCGCGCCCTCCCCTGGAATGTAGTTACGAAACTGCTGAGCGGCATGGAGACTGCAACGGCGATGGGCTTGCGAGACTACGCGATGTTTCTTTTGATCGCCACCTACGGACTGCGCGCCAGCGAGGTCGTGGCAATCGACTTGGACGACATCCGCTGGAGACAAGGGATCCTGCGAGTCCATCAGCGCAAAACCTCGTCTCCTTTGGAACTGCCGCTCACCAATGAGGTCCTGTCCGCGCTTGTTAAGCATCTGAAACGGACGCCACCACCCGCCCCGTATCGAAGAGTGTTCATGCGAATGCGCGCGCCGATTGGTATTTTGAAACCCACTGCCATCACGGAAGCCTTTCAGGCGTTGGTGCGCTCAAGCGGCCTCGATATCCCCTACCAGGGCCCGCACTGCCTTCGCCATTCGTATGCCCTTCACCTTCTCAAGAACGGGACTCCACTTAAGACGATCGGCGACATCCTCGGGCATCGCACCGCAGAGAGCACGTCGATGTACCTGAGGTTGGCGACTGGTGACTTGCGCGAGGTGGCTCTCGCCGTTCCTGGCAGGCGGACCGGAAAGGAGCGGAAACGATGACAAGAACGTCCATCTTCACTCCGGTCTTTTCATCTCGCCAGGCCCTCGTTTTCCGTCGGTACGTGGACCTCAAGCGGGCATTGGGGCGCGGTTTCGATACCTCATCTCGCACGCTACAATCGCTCGATCGCTTCCTCCACGAGCAAAGCGCAATATACACGGACCTGAATGCGTCAGCTTTTCAGGCATGGTGCCACACCCATGAACACGTCGCATCAGGGGTTCGGCGCGTTCGGATGCTGGAGGTTCGCGCCTTCTGCTTGTATCGCCGCCGTACCGAACCGCTGTGCTTCGTTCCAGACCTCAGTTCATTTCCGTTCTATCATCAGCGCCTAAAGCCGTACATTTTCTCCCAGGCCGATGTCGCAAAACTCCTCTGCGCAGCGGAAGGCTTGGAACGCAAATCGGTGTCGCCGCTTCGCCCCGAGGCGATTCGCCTTGCGATCATCCTGTTGTTCACCACAGGAATCCGACGCGGGGAACTGCTGGGGTTGACGCTCGGTGACTACGACCGCCGGGAATCGACCCTGTTGATTCGAGAGACGAAGTTCTACAAGTCGCGCTTGCTTCCGATCAACGACGGCATTGCCGATGAGATTGATCGATACCTGCACGCTCGAGCGCAACACAAGCTTCCCGTTTCCTCGGACGTGGCCCTCATC
>JBAPOI010000261.1:0-4429 GCA_049279555.1 Candidatus Sulfotelmatobacter sp. | reverse complement strand
CGATGAGGTGCTGATAGAGCGGATCGGCATAGGCGGTGATCTCGACCCACTTACCGCCCCCGGTGATCACCGAGAGCACCGCCGACTTCGCCGCCACTACCCACATGTTGTGTTGCAGCTGCGGCATGTATTTCTCGGCGGCCGCTTCCTCCGAAAACGACCACGGCAGCATGAACTTGGCCTCGAAGACCGCCCCCGTGGCCTCCACCCGGCCGTCCAGCGTTGCCGCCATCCACCCCAGCACTGGATGTTTGACGTGCCGCTGCACGTCCGTGACTACCTGACCGGCATTGGCTTCATACCACCGCCGATTAAGCTCTTCAGTGGCCGCGCCAAGCTGAACAATGAGGTTTCCAGAGAGGTCCTCCGGGTCGGCCTCCCCCCGTTTCTCCCGCCACAGTCGCACCAGGGCAGCCTCATCATTACCCATGATGACCCGGGCGTCGGAACCGCCGATGAAATGCCGTCGCTTCGCGTTGTTGACTGCCTTGAAAGATGCTTGAGCCATCGTCGGTCCTCCAGTATTCACGAGAGTATCTATCGTATGATACCAAAAGTATCGATCGATGCCCCGTTTGTCAATACTAAAAGTATCAATAAGGCAGCTAAAGGCGGCACGAGCACTTTTGGCTTGGTCACAAGAGCAACTAGCTGCGGCTGCCGACGTCTCTGTTCCGACAATAAAGAGGCTAGAGGCTCAAGATGGCCCATTGGGCGGCCGTGACGAGACGGGCACCAAGATCCGATCGGCGTTGGAGTCCGCCGGCGTCGAGTTCATCGACGAGAACGGCGGCGGCCCCGGGGTCCGGTTACGAAAGCGGCAGCTGAAGAGAAGCTAGCCGCCTCGATGTGACTCATCCGTCCACTAGCCGGTCAGAAATTGGCCCCGGCAGCCTTTACAAAAGGAGAGCGGTTATGCCGTCCACCCGGAAGAAACCAATATCGCCTAAGCGGGAATACAAAACCCAACGGCTTGAATTGCGCCTAGCGCCATCGGCGAAAAAGGTAATCCAGCAGGCCATGTCGGTCACCGGTCTTGCCGCCGGCGATCTTGCCTATGAGGGCGCGCGGCGGCTCCTCGACGAGCACCAGCGCATGGTGCTGTCGGGAGCGGATCGCGACGCCTTCCTCGCGGCGATCGGCCGAAAGCCCGATCCGTCGGCACGTCTTGTCGAAACATTGAGGCGTCATCGCGATCTTTTCAGTTGATTGTGCGTGATCAAATCGGTTGAGCCGCTCGGAAAGCGTGACCGCACGGTTTCCCGCGCGCTGTCTCGATAGCTGCCGCTGTCCGCATCCTAATTATCTGCTTGCGGTTCGCCCACGATTAACAGCCCGAGTCTGGGATAGTTCGGCTGCTAGCGTATGCATTAGACGAACAAACTCGAAAAATGTGGCTCCTATGCCGGTGCCTGGAATGCAATGCTTCCTTATGAAAGCAAACAATTCTTCATCACCGAGGCAGACTGCAACAGCTGTGCCGCCTTTCTTCTCTTGGTCAACGGAAGAATTTGTAAGTTGTGCGAATGCCAGAAATATTGGAGCGGTGTTGTCAGTCGCGATCGCGCCGGGTAATGCCCGCGCCGTAATCGCCCGCTGGTCAAATAGCGTCCTCGGGTCTTCCTTTAGACATTGAGCGTGGGCTGCTTCGAGTTGTCGACGAACCTGCCTCATCACTTTCACCACACTCGCCTGTGGCAGTCCGTGTTCCAGCAACATGATGGCGGCCAATAGAGCAAACGCTTCAAAATCGGAATACAAATTATCCACCCCAGTTCCTTTGGGCTCCTGGCTGTAAAACGCGTATTGACGATTTTTCTCGTCCTTTGAGTTGGACCGGCGGCCTAGCCCTCGATCGGCAGCGAGAAGCCGCCTGATTCGAAACTTCAGCTCATTTGCGCGCGCGTTCCGAGCCCCTAAAGTGCGAAAAATCGCGTCCTGCACTTGATTCATCTTATGCATTTTTATAGAATACTATCAATGATGTTCAATAGGGTTAAAATGGCTTACCATGGCAAAGAAACGGACGGCCCAAGACTCTGCGCGATACCGCTCTGCAGCGACATTGTTGCAGGCATCGCCGCTTATCATGACCGAATCGGAGATCGAGTTCGACCGCATAAGCGCCGCCCTCGAGCAGCTGATCAGACCAGACGACTTCATCGAGCGAATATATGTAACCGATATGGTCCACTATTACTGGGAAATTTTGCGCTTACGGCGTTGCAAAGCACAAATTATCAACGCCAATTTCCACTCCGTGATTACCGAAAACGTCAACGATCGTGCACAGAGCGAATCCATTGATTTGGATTCGTGTAAGTCCCGGGACGATGTACAAATAACTGCGACAGAAATTTCCAAACCCGTTTTTATGGGCGAAGAGGAAAATAAGCTCGCTCTACAAACTATCGACGAATTAGGCCTCGATGCAGCTGCCGTTGAGGCCCACGCTGTTCGAAAATCATTCGCGGATCTTGAACGTCTGGAAAGGTTGTTGGCCACACTTGAGGCGCGTCGTGACAAAGCGTTTCGGCGTATCGCTGAATATCGGGCTGGGCTGTCGCAGATATTGCGTGAATGTAGCGACCGGATTATCGAAGGCAAAATCATCCCGCTTAAAGGCGCGTCTATCAAAAAACCGACAACGGCGGCTTGACGGTGGCTAGTGAACGGCAAATTGCCGCGAACCGCCGCAATGCGCAAAACAGCGCCGGACCTCGTTCCGGCGCGGGCAAGAAGCGAGCGAGCCGGAATTCATATCGCCACGGCCTAACCGCGAAAATGGTTCAAAGTGCGGAACTCGATGAGCGTATTGAATACCTGGCCCGGACGATGGCGGGCGATGCGGCGGATGCCACCATCCTCAACTTAGCCCGCGCGGCTGCGCAAGCGGAGCTCGACCTCGTTCGGATCCGACAGGTGCGAGTCGCGCTCCTCCGGAGCCTGTCGGCCTTTGGAACATTCGATGGCCCGCGAATGCCTTGCAAAGGGGTACGCGGCGAAACGGACTTTGTGGTGACATTTGGAGAGAACAACATGTTTCCCACGACCGACGACGCAGCAGCCATGCCGCAAACCGAAGCTGGGCGTATGGCCGAAGCAGTCCGCCGGGCGTTACCGGATCTGATAAAGCTTGACCGGTACGAACGCCGCGCCGCAGCTCAACGCGAGCGATCCCTATCTCTTATTTCAAGTAGAGGTGACTATATACACAATCAAAAGTAGAAATAGAGACGATGGGAAATTTGCAAAACGAAGCCAATTTCTTCATTTATCCTCAGTGGGTTGGTAATTCAACAGTCCCAGTATGGCAGTCCAATAAGGGCTTAGAGCAGAGACCCAGCCGAAAAAGGGTGGGCTGCATTTGGCGCACTACAAAGCTTGGCGCTGCAACGAATTGAATCCAAACGTGTTCAGGTTCCGCGCTGGCTCGGGTCGCCAGTTCGCCCTGGCCGTGCTAGGGGAAGGCGGGGCATCGGGGTTGCTTGGGGGACCTTTCGAGTCATGAGTGATGCGGCAAAGTCAGGTGCGGACGGCGCCTTGCGGATCGGCGTGATCGGCGTCGGCGTGATGGGGTCGAACCATGCGCGGGTGCTGTCGGAACTGCCTGGTGTCAATCTGGTCGGCGTCGTCGATCCCGACCGCAAAACGCGCGAGCACGTCGCCCGGCACCTCAAGTGCGACGGCTTCGCCGACCTCGACAGCCTGATCGAGCGCGGCGTCGATGCCGTCACCATCGCGGCGCCGACCCACTTGCATCGCGACATCGCCGTCGACTGCGCCGCGCGCGGCATCCACATCCTGGTCGAGAAGCCGATCGCACACACCATCGAGGAGGGCCGCGAGATCATTGCCGCCGCCCGCCTCGCCGGCGTCACCCTGATGGCCGGTCATGTCGAGCGCTTCAACCCAGCAGTCGAGGCGATCAAGCGGGCAATCAAGGGCCAGCATATCTTGTCGATCGCCGTCACCCGGGTTGGACCGTTCCCGCCGCGCATGTCGAATGTCGGGGTCGTTATCGATCTCGCCGTACATGACATCGACCTGATCCGCTGGTTCACGGGTTCGGAGATCGTCGAAATCCAGCCGCAGACCTCGAGCGCGGTCGCCGAGCGCGAGGACATCGCGCTGCTGCAGTTCCGCACCGCTTCGGGAGTGCTCGCCCAGATCAACACCAATTGGCTCACCCCGTTCAAGGCGCGGAATATCCACATCGCCACTCGCGACAAATATTTGATGGCCGACCTGCTGACGCTGCAGGTCACCGAATGCTTCGGCTTCCAGCCCGACGGCTCCTATTCGATGCGGCACCTCTCGGTCGGCTACGCCGAGCCTTTGCGTTCCGAGATGGTCGCCTTCATCAGCGCCATCCGCAGCGGCGAGCCGCCCGCGGTGACCGGCGACGAAGCCGTCGCCAGCCTGGAAG
>JBAPOI010000260.1:0-1930 GCA_049279555.1 Candidatus Sulfotelmatobacter sp. | reverse complement strand
GCGATATTCCAATGATCGAGCCAATCGACTGGATCAAGGGAGAAAAGGGCGTGTTCTATGGTCAGTTCGAGAGCAATCGAAGGCGTCACTAGGGCGGCGGTTCGAATGGACGTGTTCAGCCTCCGTCTTGACGATTTCACCTGAGTGACGGGCTACACGTCAATTACCAGGAGAAAACTTTCTGACACGCCGCCAGCATGTAGCGCTCAGCGCCCCATCAACACAGGTTGTGCGCACGCCGCATTTTCGTTCTTCACCAGGTTCACCCGGCTGCTAACTTCGTACCGTCGCATCAGGTCGGGATTGAAGGGCTTCAACAGGTTCACAAATAGTGTCCTTCTTCTGATAGCCGGGGTCGAGCCAGAGGTCGTAAGTGTCGTCGGGCAGGATGACGGGCATGCGGTCGTGGACGTCGGCACAGAGTGCGTTCGGCTTCGTGGTGACGATGGAACAGGTCTCAACCATGTTCCCTTCGGGATTCTTCCACTGCTCCCAGATTCCGGCGAACGCGAAGATCGATTCGTCGGCCATGGTGAAGCAGAACGGGGTCTTCGTTTTGCCATTCCGCATCCACTCGTAAAATCCGTCCCCTGGAATCAGGCAGCGCCGTTTCTTCAACGCCTCGCGGAAAGCAGGTTTGGAGGCGACCGTCTCCGCACGGGCGTTGATCATCTTGTAGCCGATGCTGGCGTCCTTCGCCCAGAACGGAATCAGCCCCCAGCGCATCTTCGAACCAAAACGTTTGGCTTCCTCGGGATGCTGGCGAATGACCGGGATGTTCTGAGCTGGAGCGATGTTGTACCGGGGCACCCGGCACTTATTTTCTTTTAACCAACGCTGCCCGCCACCGGAGAATGAAACACGGAATGAGTGAGCCTTGCGTCGCACCAGCATCGCTGGGCTAGGGATGTGACCGCTGCCATTCTT
Organism: Candidatus Sulfotelmatobacter sp.; assembly: GCA_049279555.1. Taxonomy (GTDB): domain Bacteria; phylum Acidobacteriota; class Terriglobia; order Terriglobales; family Acidobacteriaceae; genus Sulfotelmatobacter. The sequence goes on along the minus strand of JBAPOI010000260.1, from coordinate 1,003 downwards.
CTGCGGTATTAATCTGCTCGACAACACAATGGGCGAATGGGGAGCATGAGACAGGATTGGGTATCGTTGAAGACGTCATCGTACATTCTTGCTCTCGGCTGGCATAGTGGATTGTACCGGTGGAGTCGGCGCAGAATGTGTGACCTGTATGACCGGCAAGTGGCTTGACGACGATGAAGTAGTTGAGGTTCGTCCCGCCAGTTGAGTTACCCTCAGGAATGCTGACCGCAAACTGATAGCCTACCTTCGTTCCCTTCGCTAGATCCGCGTTGATGAAATCCGCATGATTCTCGTCCGCAGTTCCGGTAGCTGGTCCCAGTTTGTCGAGAGAAGCTGCAAATCCCTTCGAGGGATAGGCGTGTGAATACATCGCTTCCGACATAATCAAAACGCGCATGGATGCGAGTGCGCTGACCTCGTTCTTGCGGTCCTGCACTGGGCGATTGTTCAACCACCATGCGCCTCCGGCAGCAGCCAGCAAAAGCAGAATCACGAATGGGGTTATCTTTGCGACGAAGGATTTCGGAGTTGCAGGCGCCGCCACCACCTGCGCCGCTTTCGGCACTTGCTCGGAGGAAACTGCCGCAGTCGTGCTAGGGACACCCTGCGTTGCCTCCATGCTTTCTGCGGCCGTGCGCATCTGCCCGCCACATTTTCCGCAGAAACTGCGACCTTCAGTAACCTGAGCGCCACAATCTGGACAGAACATATTGGATTCCTCGCTCTCTTGAGTTTAACGAAAATCTCCATCTGACTGAGAAACGGGATGCCGATCAGCGGGTTGCGGACAGCGACATGATTGTTGCCCGCTGAGAATTGTCCAACAATGGTGAGTTGTTGACAGCCGAATCCAGACCTGCCAGCAGAATTTGCCCTTGTGCACACACAATAGTACCCAAAACAAAGAAGAAGATCCCAAACAAGATCCCGGCGCCTGCCCCCAAGGCAAGCAAGAGCCCTGGGATCCCTGGATCGCTCTTGCCAGCAAATATGCTATAAAGGC
>JBAPOI010000259.1:0-2887 GCA_049279555.1 Candidatus Sulfotelmatobacter sp. | reverse complement strand
TGACATATTGTGGAGCGCCAGGTAGCATCGTGCCGTTGCTTTGGTGAACCACCCGCACAATGGCGATCCGATCGTGTCCAGCGCTTTGATCGAACTTGCCAAAGGTAACATAGACGTCGCCGGTCCGCAGATGGACAGCCAGGGCATTCACCCCGCCACGAAGAACGTTGACTCCTCCCAGAATGGTGCCGGGATCGATTTCGCCGAAGCTGTAAGTGTAGATATCCTGATGACTACACGCTTCCGCCACTTGGATTCCGTTCGGATTACCATTCAAACCCCACGTGCGGCCGCCATCCAGCGAGCGATTCAAAACATAGCTGACCGCAGAGGCGCGCGGACATTCCAGCGAAGCTCTGGTCTGGTGAAGGCTGTAAATCGCTCCGGATCGCTGGTCCACGGTGACTCGTTGCGCGGCATTGCCGCCAAAAGTCTCAACCGAACCGGTTGACTTATCGATGGTAAAGTCGGGAGGAACTTTTGCTTCGGCCACGGCAACCTGCATGGCAGTCGACTGGTAGCCGACATAAACGTTGTCGATTTGGGGATGGTGCAGACTTTTGTTGACAGCAAGCCAGGGCTGATCGGGGGCGGTGTGCTGGTTCGTAGGTTTCGTTTTCCCGTCGACGACTAACCAGCCCCAAGCCTCGCTTTTTCCGGGATCATTCGTCGCTCCGCTAACAATCGTGCCTTCTGCCTTCGTGTTCTGCGTTCCTTCATCTGAGCTGCAATTCGCTCCTTCTCCATTGCCACTCAGCAGGAAGGTTCCGTAGAGCACGCTGCGACGGTCGTAGTCGAATGTCTCATCACACGGCGATTCCTGGACAAGCCCTCCGTCGACGCCCGGAGGGGCGGGGATGGAGAATTCTTTCGTCCACAAATTGCCGCCGTCGCGCGTGTACCAGAGGGGAGCATTTTGAAGTTGACCATTCGGCAACTTGCTCCAGGCTCCGGAAAACGCCGAGATAACAATCCTGCGCGGGTCGGCGGGATTGATGGCGATCCCCGGCTCCGCGTTGAAGAATTTGTCTGTGTTCTTAAGATCGCGATCGGTGTTGCTCACCACAACGTCGGCCAGAAACACGTTGGGGAAACGCGCCCGGCCGGCAGACTTCACCGAAGTATCGGCGCTCTGGTTGGCAACGAATAGCAAACTCGCGGTTAGCAGGAGAGCTCCGCCGATTACGGGGTACTTCATGGTGGGTAACTCCAAATCGGCGGAACTATAGCATAGATTCGAAAACTTGCACCGATTTTAGCGGGTGGTGATGCAGTCCCGAACAAGCATTTTTGCGGAACTTCCGGCCCTTTCGGAGGCTGTATCCCGAGCATGATTTATTTATACCGCTGATGAACACGCTGTGGCATTTAAAGGCAAGGAACTGATCATGCAACTTGGGTTGGAATAGTAAGACTCGATCAAATCTCCGGAACGTGCATCGTCAGCTGCTTGTCGAAGGATTTTCACGGATACTTCACCCAGGGTTCATCGCTTCCTACGGGCGGCAAGTTTTTCAGATTTTCGGGACGGTAGTCCGGCCGTTTTTCCCATCGAATCCGCACTGTCTGGTGAATCTGGGGATTTGCCGGAAGCGTACGAGGACTGCCCATGGGCACGGACCACTTGTACGTCTTCGTGTTGAAGTCGTAGGACTTGTGAGGTAAATACTCAAGGATCCACCATAGTCCTTTCAGAGAAACGTTCAGATCGGCAACGGGATTGGGCGCACAACGCGGATCGGGATACGAAAGAACGGAATGTACCCGATCAGGATGAAGCAGTAGCCCTCTGCTTTCAGCTTCCACCAGCATCCACTCCAAAGCGATTTGCGACAGCCCGCTTTTTTCCGGTGCATAGCTTCCTCCAACGTCGGAGTGAACGCCTGCGAACCAGACCTGTTTAAAATCCTGGGTGATTGGGCTGAACGTTCCGTCGCCCAAATCGTCACCCGTACACAGCCGTGTGAACGAGTTTTGCCGGAAGAAGATTCTTCTCTCATCGATGGACTGAGCATGACGGACATTCGCGATGATGGGATTTCGGGCAGTGTATGGCAGCCGTACCGGCTCGGTGATCCATCCCACGGAACTCACGGTGTCCCACAGACCGGCAAAATGAATAAAGCAGCGGCGCGAAAAGGTCTCCTGAAACTGCCGGGCTTCGTCCAGCAAGGCAAGATGGTTTTCATTGTGCCGCCTTTGGAACATTCGGAGAACATAAGGAATTTGAGACTCATTGCCAGGGCAGAGCAGACCAAACATTTTCAGCAGGCTAGCCAGGGCCCGCGCCGTGTAAGCGCCACGGCTAAATCCGAAGAGGAACACGCGAGCGTCTTCTTCGTAGGTTTGCATCAAGTACTGATACGCTCGGCCGACATCCTCAAAAAGGCCGCCGCCAAAAGCCAAACCTTATGACGCGCGACCACTCCTTTTCCCACCAGGTGCGGGCGTTGGGCGCCCCCATTGTTCCCACGCCCGGATGGTAGTAGGCAACCTGCTCTCGGTTGACTACCAGGGTACCGTAAAGCTTCACCACATTAGAGTTACGACTCGGATCAAATTCGTTTCCCGTTCCGTCGCAGCAGATGACGATGTTTTTTGACATATTCGATTCTTGAAGCGTGCCGTTTCATGCTAATGGAGCACGCTTGATCCACCAAAGGTCTAACCATGTGAAGGACCACTACGTTTTCACGTGCTTGTACTCGTCGAACTTTCCCAAGAAGCGGTCGATATCCTTCTTCTGTAAATAATACGGCGTCGACAGCCGCAGTTTGTTGGGGTCTGCGCCGCGAATTCTGATTTTGTGGGTCTTCCACATCCAGTTTTCTAAATCCATGCGCGGGACCGGCGGGACGTTCACCGTCACGATAGCGCAACGCAGGGC
>JBAPOI010000258.1:0-2126 GCA_049279555.1 Candidatus Sulfotelmatobacter sp. | reverse complement strand
CCTCATACTCCCTCTGCGCGACCACGACTTCCAGCAGTGAACGCGCGCACTTGTCACGGACCTTCTCGTCGATGCCCATCCCAGCCAGTACCTGGCGAATCGCATCGGGCGTCCGCTCCCAACCGCCACCATACTTGAGTTTGTACGGGAGCTCGAAGGCCAGGCCAGTCACAGTCCATTCGATGGGCCATCCCGCCGCCGTCAGATTGTTCGCTATCGTGGTCATTGCGACCATGCGAGCCGTCTGATTCTTGGCTCGTGTCTCCTGCTCCAGATCGAGCACGGTCTTGGAAATAAACGGAATCTCATACATGGGTTTCTCCATACTAAACTCGCAGCCGATGATCGACTGCCCTCAACTCACGTCGTACCCAGCCCAAGTCATAACGCTCCTATTCCTTACAACAGGTGCCAGTCCTGCAGTCCTTTACAACAGTCTGACCTTCCTCCGTTTTTGGTCCCTACTCGCCGCGATGGACGCTGCCACGGCCAACCGCTCGTTTACTTCAGGTCAGTCGATGCTCACCTGGTAGCATCCAGTAATTTTTTACTGGCATGCCCCATCTCAAGCGCGATTTTCCTCACGGCAAACGAGCACCTTCGCTTCGGTTTGCTCGCGCTTTGTTTCTACTCCAGGCACTCGACTTGTTGAGTTTCCTCATTCCATTCTTCATCTTTGGAATCGCGGATGTCCACAGCGTCCAAATCAATACCGAGATTTCGTAGCCGCTGCTCTGCTTCTTCAACCGTCCTCACGTCAGGGTGACTACCTTCGATATCGTAGGGTGAGACGACATTGTTCCAGCCGTCGCGTGCAAGGCGCCCCACAATGTCGGCCACCGCGAGCAGCCGTTGGTACAGGTTGGTGGCGAATACAACCATTTCATTCTTTGAGACCTTCTGGCCAATTGCCAGCTCGTCATGGGGCTTCAGGAACAGGAATAACGATACCGTTACACTCATCATGAACCTCTCTTACAACTACACGTCGTGCCCTGCATATGCTACAGGGCACCACAAACTTTCTGCCTTTGTCGTCGCGTCTTTACTGAGGTCATTTGCCAACGAATCAACAGCCGATGCGGAAATCGGGCCTGCTATTTACTTCAGGCCCGATTGTCGCGTCACCAACTACAATTCCCATTACGCCTGAACAGATTCTGGTGTAGAAGGAGTGTCCACCGGTGCGAAGACGACATAGCCGTACCAATCAAAATCCCCGCCCTCGGGATCTTCAAGTACGACCCAACCCCGCTTCCGGAGCAGCGCGACAAGACCTTCTGCCCCTTCTCCAGGATATCGCCCTTCCCACGACACCATCTCACCGCCGCGTTGGCGAATCTCTGCCACGTACTCGTTCATGATCGCATCAAGCTCTTCTGCTGTTACGGCGTCAGCTTGCTGGTTATCGTATTTGGCCCAGATGGCGTTTAGTTCTTCCTGCGTTATCCCTGTACATCCACCCTCGGCCACCGCGGCGGCCCGACACTCATTGCAAATGTCTTCCTCCGGGTCGGATTGATGGATGCCGACGCCTTCAGCCAACAGAACCGGATCCATGCCTTCTGCATGGGCGACGACAATGTCGCCCTTCTTTCCGTTGCCGGATTCGTGTAGTACCATCACGGCGGCATCTAGTGGAGCAAGAATCACTCGCAATAGGTCGCGTTCATCGTCATTTTGATACTCCAGATACGTTCGGCACGGATACGGTGTATCGACTACTTCGAGGATTACCGGAAATACTTCTCGTCCCTCCGGGTCATCGCCGTACCGTACAATGTCGCCTCTCCAGATTTCATCAAACGCAAGAATGGGCTGGTTGATGATTTTTCCCAGATGTCCACCGAGGCGTTCAATCCAGCCGTATTCACTGTCGCCGTAACGAATCTTGATATTCTTCTCTTTCATGTTGCACTCCTATGTTGTTCTTCTACCTTGACATCATTCTGTTTACCGCTACTTGTCTTCTTCATCTGTGTTCACTCCCAGTAATTTTTTACTGCCGGCAAGGCACTGAGACTGCTCAGGCGCTTCCATGAGACGCGTGACATGGACGGGACGTTGCGTTCGCCACCCAGCAGCCCGGGCGAACATCATCCAAAATTTCGGCGATCGTCATGCAC
>JBAPOI010000257.1:0-1530 GCA_049279555.1 Candidatus Sulfotelmatobacter sp. | reverse complement strand
GCTTTTGGGAGGGCCGATCATGGCGGAGACGGGTTCGGGTCGGGACGATGAGTCTCAGTGATGCTTGCGTGGTGGATGTTTGAGTATCTCTACGATGCGCGCGCGGGCTACTGTATTCGGCCCTTGTCGAGTTGTTTGAGATTTTGGAGGAAGTCGCCCAAGGCCGCGTTAAGGCACGAAGGTTGATCCATGTTGGCCGCGTGTCCAGCGGCGACAATAATGGCTTTTTGAGCACCCGGAATCTTTGCAGCCATGTAGTCGGTTGCTTTGAGAAATGGCTTGTCGGCGGCTCCTGCATCGATGAGCGTCGGAACAGAGATCGACGAAAGACTATCGATCACATGCGAATTGTGTTGCGTGAACATTCCGCGGGCGGCAAGCGCCAAGCCGCGCGCGTCACGGTGGTTTGCTTCGCGTGTTTCAATGCTTCCAGTGGAGAGGGCTGGTAGCCCGTCAGCTTCGAACCGGGAGGAGTCGTGACCGGCGTGTCGGAGCGACGCTCAACCGTCTGGCGACCGTCTCTGTTGCGCTGCCAGAGCCGCCTTTAGCAGCAGTTTGACACCGGGCCTTTTGATATCTGCGCGTGTCGTGAAGTTCACATGGCGATGCACTTTGCCCTGGCCGGCGAGAAGCTTGTTTGGGTCCGGAAGCGATGCGCCATAGGCGAGCCCGAGTTTGACGCCGCCTTTGCTCGGAATAAGCGAGCAGACCATATCGGCGTAGCGAGTGCCGAACCCGTAACCAGCCACTTTTCTTGTCGCATGGACCATTTCCAGCGGCGCGGGCAGGAGCGCGAAAATCACTTGCCGCAGCTCGCGGGCGATCGCCTGAACATTCGCCGGATAATTTGAGAGCAGCGCTTCGAATTCCGGACCGCCTGCCTCCATCGCTTGCTGACCCTTCCTAGCCGACATTCCTGGGATAACCCGGAATGGATCGGAGAATAGTGACTTTCTTGGGCTCGTTGAAGCCTCGGCTGCCATGGTCGAGGCTGCCAACGGACGGGCGCGGCGAAAATTCCGCTCTCAGACCGGGGCCGGTCGCTTGGCCTGCCGTATATTTGGTACCAGCTGAACGGAGAGACCATGGCAGTTGAATGTCCGCTTTTGCCAATAAGCAGACCTAGGGGAAAATCGTGTCTAGGGAGTAGTGGGGAACCGGAGGTGCGTGCCTGACCACGGTCAATTGCCAGTTCGCACTTCTATCCTGTCCGGTGCGCCATTCATTCCGCGACTATTTCGGATCGCCGCATCACTGGCTGAGAACGACTGGATTGCCGCGGTTTTCTGCATGCGAGACCGCCGAACTGCAGACAGAGACAGCAAGTTAGCATGCGGCCTCGGCAATTTCGCGCCCATGCTCTTATAGCGATGGTAAAAGTCGCACTTCGGACAGCGCGACCTGAATAGATTACAGAATGTTGTGCAGAGGAACCAAGCAATACTCAACCATTTCTTGAAAGAAGAGCGAGGCTTGTCACGCGTGATCCGCATTTTGTCTCCCAAGGCAGCGTTGCCAATGGTTGCACAC
>JBAPOI010000256.1:0-5101 GCA_049279555.1 Candidatus Sulfotelmatobacter sp. | reverse complement strand
AGGCTGCTTCTCGCGCCGACTCGTAGTGCTCCTGGATTTCGGCGCGAACCTGGGCGGCGGAATCCCGCGACAGGCTCCGCGTTGCTTGGTTTAACCAACTGTCCAATCGAGTCATTGTCATGCTTCCCCTAGGATAACGGTCACCGCTTGCGAGACTTCGCGCCAGTGGGCGCGATCTTTGCTCAGCGCTTTGCGTCCGGATTCTGTGATGCGATAGTAACGGCGTGGGCGGCCGTTCTCGACGCTGTTGTGGGACTTTACCAGACCGTCGTTTTCCAGCTTGTGCAGCGCGGGATAGAGAGTGCCCTCTTTGAAGTCCAATACGCCCCGAGAGCGTTCCTTGATCTGTTGGGCGATGCGGTAGCCGTGGTTGGGCTCGTGCCGCAAGGCTTCCAGGATCAAGGTGGGGAGGGTTCCTTTGAAATTCATCAATACCTCGAATTACTATGCATAGGAATAGAATAGTTGGTGGGGATTGTCAAGGGAATTTTGTTGCGCGGCTCGCTAAGCGGGGATTAAAGCCATCTCTTGGAGATCTACTCGGCTACCGCTCGCACGAAGTCCGCGAGCATGCCGTAGGCGGTGACGTAGAGGCCGGGATTTTCTTCGGTGATCGCTAGGCCGGGAAAAATATCGGTTTCGAAATAGATGTAGGAGGAGGCACCGGTGATCTTGCCCATGGGGCTGCTGCTTAACACTTTCTCTGGAGCGACGGTCGCCCTGACGCCATTGCCGGCGCGTTGCGCGCGGCAGACCAGCTTGAACGGCCAGCCATCACGGCGTCCGTTGCGGACGGCGTTGGTGGTCAAATCGCGAATGCCTTCGCGATAGATATCTTCGAGACGCACGGGGACACCCATGAGAACAGTAATCAGCGCGGCGGTTTTTACGGCGGCGTCCCAGCCATCGATGTCGTGGGTGGCGTCGGTTTCGGCGATGCCGAGGGCTTGCGCTTTTTTCAGAGACTCGTCGAAGCTCAGGCCGGTTTCCATCTCACTAAGGATCACGTTTGTCGTGGAATTCAGAATGCCGTGAAATCCGTTGAGGCGAATTGCGGGGAGTTGGTCGAAAAGGGAGAAGATGGGGACGCCGTCCATCACGGTGGATTCGAAGAGGAAGCGCTTGCCGCGGGCGGCTGCGAGGTCGCGAAGTTCGCGGTAGGCGTGGACGATGGGCCCTTTGTTGGCGGTGATAGTGTGGGCTCCGTGCTCAAGGGCGGCGCGGATGTGATCAATGGCGGGCTGACCGGTTTGGACGTTGAGGGAGGTGGCTTCGAAGAGGACGTCGGCTTGGGCGGCGGATAGCCAGGATTTAATATCGCGTGACGTCTGAGATGACTTTAAGGGAATCGCAGCCGAGGGCGGCTGCGCCACATGAGTATCTAGTCCTTCGGGGTCGGCGATCCATCCTAGAGTGCGGCTGGCGATTCCAGTGATGCGGAATGCGATTCCGTAACGGTCGCGAAGCCCTTGCTCACGGTCGCGCAGGAGTTGCACGAGAGTGCGGTTGACGTTTCCGAAGCCGAGGAAGCAGAGGTTGTGGGTGCGAATTTCATCCTCGTGGGGGCTAAAGCCCCTATTCATTTTTCGACGCTGACGCGGCGCGGCTAAAGCCGCACCCTTTCAAAGCGGCCTCTACTCCTAGCCCATAACCTGGGCGTGCTCGGGCTTTATTTTGTAGATAACGCGTACTTCGCCGGGCTGGCCATAAGGATATTTGTCGACGCCGAGATATTTCTTGGCCAGCTTGTCAATATTGGCGCTGGCGCCGTCTTCGGTGATTTCGACTACGCGGCCGCGGATTTCCATATAGCGGTAGGGATTGTCGGGATCGATGAGGGCCAGCGATACGCGCGGATCACGGCGGACGTTGCGATCTTTCTGACGGCCTTTGGCGGAGTTGAAGATGATGTGCTCGCCGTCAAAGTCGCACCAGACAGGCGTGACCTGGGGACGGCCGTCGGGCATGAGAGTGCCCAGGCTAGCGAACGCGCGCTTCTGGAATAGATCGCGATACTTTTCGGGGATGACTTGCGACATGAAGACCTCCTTGCGGTTGGGCGGAATTGACAGGACATTATAGATCGACGGGATGGAGCGGAGCAGGATTTGCGATGGCGTGGCCGTCCCGAGTATTCTGGCAGACCACGAATTGCAAACTCATAAAGGGAACAGTGCTCGCATGAAAGCTGCATCCGGGGATGTAACGAATCAAATGGCAGGCGCTAAAGCGCGGCACATTTTTAACGACTTAACGGCACGATTAAACTCGTGCCCTTCCCGAGCGTTCCGAACATTGAATTTTTCAGCAAGCTGTGAAAGCCGCGCTCTTCCCGTTGCTCTAGCGGTGTTGCTTCTATTTTCGATACTCGCGGGCGCACAGACGGCGAAATATCCTCCGACTATCGTCTTCATGACCGACTTCGGCGTGGTGGATGATTCGGTCGCGCTGTGCCGCGGCGTGATGTATTCGATCATGCCGGATGTGAGGATCGTTGACCTCACCCACGAAGTGACGCCGTTTTCCATTCTCGACGGAGCGCGCTTTCTCTATGGAGCCACACCGTACTATCCGGCGGGAACCGTGTTTGTGGTGGTCATCGATCCGGGAGTGGGCAGCACGCGCAAGGCGATTGTCGCCAAATCGAAGCGGGGACAATATTTTGTGCTGCCGGATAATGGCCTGCTCACGCTGGTGGAGCAACGCGATGGCATCGAGGGTGTGCACGAGATCACAAATACGGATTGGATGATTGGCACAAAGCTATCGTCAACATTTCATGGACGCGATATTTTCTCTCCCGCCGGAGCACATGTGGCACGGGGCGACGATTGGACGAAGGCTGGTCCGGAGGTGGCGGTTGCGTCGTTGGTGCGTCTGGAGTTGACAGCAGCGCGGCTGGATGATCGGGGCGTGACGGCCGAAGTGATTGCGACCGACGGTCCGTTCGGCAATCTGGTAACGAACCTGGAGGCCGACGACTTTCTGAAACTCGGCTACCAGCACGGGCAGGACGTTCCGGTGAAGCTCGGTGGCAAGGAGATGAAGATCAAGTTCGTGCGGACCTTCAGCGATGTGGCGCTGAAACAGCCGCTTCTCTATATCGACTCGCGCGGACATTTTTCCTTCGCGGTGAATCAGGGAAGCTTTGCGGCGGTGTATGGCATCAGGCCGCCGATGGAATTTTTTATTCCGCGGGCCGGAAAATAACCTCTGGCACGCGGGCGTCCGAGGTGCTAATAATTCGCGAGAGGAGAGGCAAGATGAGTAAGTTAATGAGGGCTGTGCGATGGCTGCCTCAGTCGCGCTGGATGGCAGCGTTGTTATTGAGTTTCTGCGTAGTCTCAGCGCAGAACCTCTCAGCACAAAATCACAACCATGGCGTGCGAAATATTGTTCTGGTTCACGGGGCCTGGGCAGACGGCTCCGGCTGGAAAGGCGTTTACGACATCCTCGCCAAGGATGGCTACAACGTCAGTATTGTGCAAGAGCCGGAGACGTCATTCCAAGAAGATGTCACCGCTGTGAAGCGCATGCTTGCGCTACAAGATGGACCGTGCATTCTTGCCGCTCACAGCTACGGCGGAGCCGTGATTACCGAAGCGGGGACAGATCCGTCGGTCGCAGGCCTAGTCTACATCGCGGCCCACATGCCGGATGCGGGAGAGAATGAAGCTGATGACGGAAAGCGCTTCCCTAGTGATCTCAGCAAGTCTGGCGCGATAAAGAAAACGGCAGACGGCTTCACTTATCTTGATCCCGCGCAGTTTCATGAGTACTTCGCCGCCGACCTGTCGGCCGAGCAGGCCGCTTTCATGGCGCGGTCGCAGGTGCTGAACAAAGCCGATAACTTCAAAGGAGTTATCACAACAGCGGCGTGGAAAACCAAGCCAAGCTGGATGTTGGTAGCGGCAGCGGACAGGACCATTAATCCCGATCTGGAACGGTGGTATGCCACGCGAGCCAACAGCCACAAAGTGGAAGTTGCCGGTGCCAGCCACTCGGTCTATGTCTCGCACCCGAAGGAAGTTGCAGCACTGATCGAAGAAGCTGCGTCGCGTGCGCCGTAAGAAGCGGAATCCGGAAGGGGTCGTTAGTGTAACCACTACGCCGGCTTGTTCTCATTTTCGATGCGCGGTAACACAGCGCGCAGCAGGGCTTCGAAGCTGGCCTTGACCCGTTCGCCGGTTTCGAGGACTTCCTCGTGCGAGAGTGGCTGATCGAGAATTCCGGCAGCCATGTTGGTGACGCAGGAGATCGCAAGCACTTTAATTCCCATGTGCCGTGCGGCAATTACTTCGAACACCGTCGACATGCCGACCAGGTCAGCGCCGACGGTTCGCAAATAATTTATTTCCGCGGGGGTTTCGAAGCTCGGGCCGCGCATGGCTGCGTAGACGCCTTCGTGAAGGTTCATCCCGAGCTTTCCGCCTTCTTCGCGCGCGATTGTTCGGTACTCTCTCTCGTAGGCCTGCGTCATGTCAAGAAACCGGAGGCCGAAGTTGTCGTCGTTGGGTCCGACGAGTGGATTGTCTCCCTGCAGGTTTATGTGATCGAGAATCAGCACGAGCGCACCCTGATGATAATTCGGATTGATCCCGCCCGCCGCATTGGTCAGAATCACGGAACGAATTCCCATGCGCCCGAAGACTCGCATGGGAAACGCGACTTCTTGCGCCGAATATCCTTCATAAAGATGCACGCGACCTTGCATCGCGGCTACGGGGACGGCGCCGGACTTGCCGATCACCAGTTGTCCGGCATGGCCGATGGCGGTTGAGCGCGGGAAGGCTGGGATGCCGGCGTAAGGGATGCGCGTTGCATCGGTGAGAGAGTCGGCGAAGCCGCCGAGGCCGGAGCCGAGGACTAAGCCTATCTTGGGGCGGAGTTGTGTGCGCTGCAGTACGGACTGTGCGGCGGTTTCGGCTAGGGTGAATTGATCGTTCATATTAGGGTGCGTCTTATGTACCTCTGGGGGCTTTAGAGACCGCGTGAGAACGCGTTTGCATCGCAGTCATTTTGCCTACCGTTATTAAAAACGCCATCGGCCCAGCTAACGGCTAGCGAGTAGCCGGGTCAGGTTGAAGGAGATGGCGGCCAG
>JBAPOI010000255.1:0-20342 GCA_049279555.1 Candidatus Sulfotelmatobacter sp. | reverse complement strand
CACTCGATCAGATCGTTGCAACGGCGTGGAAATGGAAGCAGAGCCAGCAGACTAGTAGAGCCGGCAGTTAGCGGGAGCGAAAAAGCGGAGAGCGGATAATGAGCGTTGATCTGTCTGGTAAGCGGGTGGCGGTCTTGGGAGCGGGAAAGATGGGCGGAATCCTGCTCAAAGCGCTTTTGGACAAGAAACTGCTGAGTCCGGAATCGACCTGTGCCACCGTGGCTCACGAAGAGCGCGCCCGCAGTCTGAGTCAAAAGCTTGGCATCGCGGTTGGTACCGACAATGTTGCGGCGGTTCGCAACGCGGATATTATTCTGATCGGCTTAAAACCGCAGGTTGTGGAAGAAGTTGCGGCGCAGGTTCAACCGGTAGCAACAGCCAAGCAACTTTTCATTTCCGTGGCAGCATCGGTCTCGACTGGGCACATTGAGCGTGCGCTCGGCATCAAAGCTCCAGTGATTCGAGCCATGCCGAACACTCCATGCCTGCTTGGAGTTGGAATCACTGCGATCTGCAGGGGAGCGTTTGCCAACGCTGAGCACCTCGAAGTAGCCAGCGCCCTGTTTGCAGTTGGCGGCAGGACGGTGGTCGTGGACGAAAAGCATATGGACGCCGTCACCGCCCTTTCCGGCAGTGGGCCGGCGTACATCTACATCATCCTGGAATCGCTGGCCGAAGCCGGCGTGAAGGTGGGATTACCGCGCGATGTGGCCACGCTGCTAGCCGCGCAAACCACGCTGGGCGCAGCCACCGTGGTACTCGAAACCGGCGACCACCCTGCGTTATTGAAAGATGCGGTGACAACACCAGCGGGATGCACGATCGATGGCATCCTTGAACTGGAAGAAGGCAAACTGCGCGTCACGCTGATCAAGGCAGTAGTCAAGGCCGCGCAGAGGGCGAAAGAACTTGCGCACGGATAGGCGCACGGCTTTTTTCTTAGGCAAATTTAATCGTACTTTAATCTTAACGAAAGGGATCGCTCTTCCCTTACTTGACTTGCCTTCCGGCCCGACATAGCATTTCTTGGCAATCCTGAAGCGGGTGCGCTTTCGGTCGAACCGGCCGGGCAGGGTCCGCAGCACTCTGTGGGGCAGCGCGCTTTTGCAGATAAAATGTGGGGAAGGGACTCCGGAGGAAGCTCTGAAGATCGTACTGGTTCACAACACCTATCAGCAGCCCGGAGGGGAAGACGCGGTTTTTGAGCAAGAGCGGAAGATGCTCGAAAACGCTGGGCATCAGGTGATCCCATATTGCCGGAGTAACTGGGACGTCGAATCTTACAAGGGATTGCGCAAGCTCAGCGTAGCGAAGGGAACGATCTGGGCTTCGGACACGCGCCGCGACTTCGCAAACCTGCTCGAGCGTGAAAAGCCAGACTTGGCGCACATTCATAACACCTTTGTGATGATTTCCCCTTCGATCTATTCGGCGTGCTACGAAGCGAAGGTGCCGGTGGTGCAGACTTTGCACAATTACCGGCTGATGTGTCCGGCTGGCACTTTTTTTCGCGACGGCAAGGTTTGCGAAGACTGCATGGCAGGGTCGTTATGGCAAGGAATCAAACACAAGTGCTACCACGACTCGCATTCAGCGACGGCGATTGTGGCGATGATGCTGGCTACGCATCGCCTTCGCGGCACATGGAAACGCGAGATTTCGTATTATATAGCTCTAAGTGAATTCGCTCGCAACAAGTTTATTGAAGCTGGACTGCCAAAAGACAAGATTCTGGTGAAGCCGAATTTTGTTTCGCCGGATCCGGGCGCGCGCACCAGCCAGGGTGATTACGCGTTATTTGTGGGACGGCTTTCGCCGGAAAAAGGCGTTGGGACGATTGTCTCGGCGTGGAAACATCTGCCGCGCTCGATCCCTTTGCACATTATTGGCGGGGGTCCGGATCAGGAACTACTGAAGGCACAGGTCGCGCGCGATGGGCTGACCAATGTTCAGTTCAAAGGCCAGATGCGGAGAGAGGAAACCCTGGCGGCCATCAACAACGCACGCGTCATGTTGATTTCCAGCGAATGGTATGAAACCTTCTGCATGGCCATCGCGGAGTCTTACGCCTGCAGCACGCCGGTCATCTGCAGCCGGATGGGCGTAATGCAGGAACTCGTCTCCGACGGCCGAACCGGACTTCACTACACTCCCGCTGATCCCGTTGACTTGGCGCGCAAGGTGGAATGGGCTTGGGCGCATCCGGATGAGATGTGCGCCATGGGCGAAGAAGCCCGAAAAGAGTACGAATCGAAATACACCGCGGAAACAAACTATCCTGTGCTGCTCGAAATCTACAAGCGAGCTTTGCAACAAGCGTAGCTTATACTGAAGATCCGCTGCCCCATGCGGATCCGCAAGCCACTTTATAGAAGAGAATGATGAGACTTCCCTTTTGCTTCGCCGGAATCGTGGCAGTATGCTTAATGGTTATTGCTGCCTCTTCTTTTGTTATTTCAGGTCCCTCATCATCAGAGTCATCGTCCGGCCCGCTCAAGCTGAATCCATCGGCGAAGCCGATTCCTCGGGAATTTTTTGGCCTCCATATTCATCGTGCCTTTGGGTCAACGCCGTGGCCTCCCGTCCCGTTCGGCAGTTGGCGATTATGGGATGCCAAGGTCCACTGGCCGCAGGTGGAAATTCGCAGAAACGAATGGCAATGGGACATTCTCGATCGTGAAGTTGAGCTTGCCAAAAAACATGATGTGGACCTGCTCCTGCCATTCGGCGAAACTCCGGAGTGGGCGGCCAGCAGTCGCTTTCATACAGCGATCGTGGGTGATGTGGGCAATTTGGACGATTGGCGAACTTTTATCCGAACCCAGGCGGAGCGTTACAAAGGCCGGATCATGTATTACGAAATATGGAACGAGCCCAACCTTCCGCGCAATCGCGACATCGGCACTCCCGAGAGAATGCTGGAGATGGCAAAAATTGCCTACACGACTCTCAAGGAAGTCGATCCCAACATCAAAGTGATTTCTCCGTCCCCGGTGAATGCGAACGGGTTGGATTGGCTCGACCGTTACCTGACGCTTGGCGGCGGAAATTATGCGGACATTATCGGATACCACTTCTACACCTATCACCGCCCAGAGACGATGCTCGATCTGGTCCTGTCGGCGAAGGAAATCATGCGCAAGCACGGAGTCGGCGACAAGCCTCTCTGGAATACGGAATCGGGATGGATTAACAATCCACGGACTGATCGGATCGATCTCGTGGGGCAGGCTCCAGGGTGGGCGGCGCGAGCCTACATTTTGAACTGGGCGGGAGGCGTGGATCGATTCTACTGGTATGCGTGGGACGATGACGGCCACGACAGCATTCCGTTCACGCAAGAAGACCAGACCACCGCGACTAATTCGGCACGCGCCTATGGAGAAGTTCAGAAGTGGTTAATTGGTGCGCGCATGGAATCATGCGAAAGGCAGGCGGACGAAAACTGGGTTTGCAAATTGACAAGAGAATCCGGGCAGAGCGCCTGGATTCTGTGGAATGAAATACGCGGCGCCAAGTTCGATGTGCCGAAGGCGTGGGGAGCGACGACGCTTACGAAACTCTCAGGCGAGCGCTCCGCATGGAGCGGAGATAAGATCGACGTTGGAGAACTGCCCGTAATGCTCGAAGCAGCGCGGGTTCATTAGTCGTGTCGCGTTGCGCGCTTCACTACCCCGAGGCTACTGGACTCCCGTCCCCGAGAGCGGCACGATTTGCGGGCTGCTCAAGTCCGCGTCATTAATTGTGAGCGTGCCGGTTACGCTGCCTACCTGAGTTGGAGTGAAAGTAACTCCGATCTTGCACTTTCCGCCTCCTACAATCGACGAGCCACAGGTGTTCGTCACAGCGAAATTAGCGCTGGGGGTGATGGCGCCGACATTCACCGGGTTCACGCCGGAAACCTTGATCGTGACAGACTGCGCGGTGCTCGTCGTATTGATTGTCTGATTTCCAAAATCGAGCTTCAACGGACTAACCGTAACCGCGGTGGCATGGCCGGTGAGGCGGACGGTTTGAGGACTTGCGGGGTCGCTATCCGCAATCACGAGATTTCCGTAACGAATACCGGAAGTGGTTGGCACAAATCTGACGCTGATGTTGCAGGAGCCCGAAGGCGCGAGACTGGTCGAACAGGTGTTGGTCTGCGCAAAATCTCCAACGGTGTTAACGCCAGTCAGCGTCAGCGGAGCCGCGCCGTTATTTGTCACGGTCACGGTTTGCATAGCCGAAGAAGATCCCAGCAGTACTGTGGCGGGATAGATGACGCCGGGATAAAGAGAATCCGAGACGCTAACTTCGCTGCCGATGCCTTGTAGGCTAACCACCTGCGGGCTGGTTGTATCGGAGTCGGTAATCGTCAGCGACCCAGTGAGTGGACCGGTGAGCAATGGTTTGAACGTGACGTTGATACTGCACTTGGCGTTCACCGCCAGCGTCTTACAGTTGTTGGTCTGAGTGAAGTTTCCACTAGTGGCGATGTTTGAAACCGCGATCGGAGAGGTGCGGATGTTTGTGAGCACAAGAGAGTAAGGCGCGCTGGCAGTGCCCACCGTAGTTCCACCGAAATAGATGTTGGAGGCGGCCTGAATTGGGCAGGTCTGAGGCTGCAGAATCAGCGCAGGAAGCGGCGTTTGGAAGAAATTAAAACTATCGGTCGTGTCGTTCGCATTGGCGTCTCTTTGGGTAAGCGGCGTCAAGTTGAATCGGTCTTCGATAAACTTAAGCACGGACGCGAATTCGTATTGAGTATGGGAAATGTAGCCCGCCTGTGCGTAAGGAGAAATGATAAGCAAAGGCACTCTCGGCCCCAGACCATACAGGTCCATTGGAGGAGGCGCAACGTGATCGTAGAAACCCCCGAAATCGTCCCACGTAAGAAAGACCGCCGAGGTGCTCCAATCCGGCCCTTTCATTAAGGTATTCAGCTGCTGCACGGTCCAGTTTTCGCCCTGGCAGGCGCTACTGGGAGGATGTTCATTGTTCGGTCCGGTGACGAGCCAACTCACCGCAGGAAGATTTCCAGCTGCGGCATCGATTGCGAATTGGTCATCCGAAACCACGTGTTCGGTCCATAGAGAGGTGTTGCGGACGTGGTTGATCTCGTCGTAAGTGTTATAGACATACCCGTTCTGGCCTTCGCCCGGCGCGTAGTATTTCCAGCTTATTCCTGCACCGTCGAGCCGGTCCGCAAGCGTTTGAAAATCGAAGCAGGGGAATATCTCTGAGATAACCCCATCCGTCTCATCCTCGGTTTGCAATAAAAAGTTCGGAGGCGCGTCGCAACCCCAGGTGGGAGATGAAGGCGACCCTTTTTTCTGAGTGATCACGCCACCCGCCTGGGCGGCAATGATGTAAAGATGATTCTCGAAACTGTCCCCGTGCACGGACGAGAACATCCGGTCAGCCAGCACAAAGTTCTTGGCGTACTTGTAATAATTCGGGATGTCGGTGGGAGCGAGTTGGGAATAAGCGAGATACTGGCCGTTAATATCTCCGTTAGGAATCAGGTCAAAGCGGTCCATCTTGCCGTTATCGACGGCGGTGAGTGCGGCAACCCACTCGTGATCGATGTCTACCACTTGATCCGGGGTGTGGCGCAGATTAAGGATCTGACCCGTGGAAGTAGGTCCCGAGGTTGCGCCATCTGCTCCCGGATACAGACCGAAGTAGTTATCGAAGCTGCGATTTTCTTTAATGATGAAGATGATGTGTTGAATGACACTGATGTCACCGGCCTTACCAGCTTTCGCGGGTGGCTTGGCCTGAGCCGATGCCATCCCGCCCAGGCAGGCAATCGTGAAGAGATTGAAAATCAGCGCAAAAACTGAGATGCGGAGTCCAGACTCTTTTTGGTTCGATAAGCGCGCCATGTACTTCACCTTTTTTGGCGGTTCCATCTGTTGAAAATTGCGAGCCTCCCCTGCCGACTGTGCGAGAGAGGCCTGTGAATCCTTCGCCTTGAATGCTAAGGACTAACTCCGGTTCCCGAGAGCGTCACAATACTGCCATGGACACTCCAACGTTAATCGAAGGGGGCGTAATTAAGTTCTGCGTCAGGTCCGTCGATGCACCCCTGACGCAGATTGTTAGGTAATTAAATCGACTTGTTATGTATCTCGGTTGTCGGATTAAGGACTGACTCCGGTTCCGGTCAATTTCAGGATGTGTGGGCTATTCAAGTCGGCGTCCGAAATCGTCAATGAGCCGTTTATGGCTCCAGTCTGAGTTGGCGTGAAAGTTACAATTATCGAACAAGCCGTTCCAGGCCCCAAAGACGCACCGCAGGTATTAGTCGCAGAGAAGTTCGTGCTGGGCACGATACTGCCAATGTGCAGCGGGTTTGTGCTCACGTTGGTCATGTTGATAGTCTTGGGCTTGCTGGTTTCGTTCAGATGCTCGTTGCCAAAACCTAAGACGGTAGGCGCAAACAAGGTAGCGCTTCCGACTCCATAGAGACGAACGGTGTGCGGGCTCGCGGGGTCGCTGTCGTTTACCACCAGGTTCCCATAGAGCGTTCCAGCAGTGGCGGGGTTAAAGCTTACCTCGATTGTGCACGTGCCTCCAGCCACCACCGACGATCCACAGGTATTGGTCTGCCCATAGTTTCCTACGGTCGTAATGCTGTTAATAGTGAGCGGCGACGTACCATGATTGGTAAGCGTTACCGCGGCAGTGGTTTGAGAATTGACATAGGACGTGCCCAAATTGAGGCCTGGATATTTTGCGCCTGACAGGCTGACTTGGGTGCCGATGCCTTGTAAGTTTACTACTTGTGGACTGGTAACATCGGTATCTGTGATGGTGAGGGTTCCGGTGAGAGGTCCGGTCTGCCGGGGGCCGAACATTACTATGACTTGACAAGTCGCGCCAGCCGCCAGGGTTGTGCAGGTGTTCTTCTGGGTGAAGTTTCCCGTAGTGGCGATGTTGGAAACTGTAATAGGCGTCGTGCGAATATTGGTCAAGGTAACCACATTCGCGGGACTGAGATTGTTCACGACCTGCCCGCCGAAATACAAATTTGAAGCGGAGCTAATGGGACAAGTGCGCGGGGTCAAGATCAACGGAGGTGTCGGGGTCTGGCTGAAATTGAAGCTGTCGGTGGTGTCGTTGGCGTTGGCGTCGCGATCCGAAAGCGGCGGCAGGTTGAAGCGGTCTTCAATGAACTTGAGCACGGAGGAGAATTCGTAGGGCGTGTGCGAAATGTAGCCGGGCTGGGCATAGGGAGAGATGATGAGGAACGGGACTCTCGGACCCAGACCAAACTCGTCATCCTGCGGTGGCGGGATGTGATCATAGAAGCCTCCGAAGTCATCCCAGGTCAGGAACACCGCAGTGGTGCCCCAATCTGGCCCCTGCATAAGAGCATTCAATTGCTTGACCGTCCAGTTTTCGCCCAAACAGGTGCTGTTGGGCGGATGCTCGCTGTTGGGCCCAGTGACCAGCCAACTCACTGCGGGCAGGTTGCCGGCGGCGGCGTCGACAGCGAACTGTGTATCCGGAACTACATCCTGCGCCCACAGTGGTGAGTTACGAATGTGATTGATGGCGTCGTAAGTGGAGAACTGATATCCCTGAGTACCTTGAGGAGGCGCGTAGTATTTCCAACTTATGTTGGCATTTTCCAGGCTATCCGCGAGAGTCTGGAAGTCGAAACAAGGGAAAGACTCGCTGACGTCTCCGTCATCGTCCATGACGCGAACCGCATAATCGGAAGGCAAATCGCAACCCCAGTTGAAGCCCTGCTTCTGCGAACCTAAAGGCTGCGGAACGGTGAAGACACCGCCCGAAGTTGCGGCAATCGTATAAAGGTGATTGGGAAAGCTCTCGCCATGCAGCGACGAGAACATGTGATCTCCCAGCACGAAGTGTTGCGCGTAGGTGAAGTAATTGGGAATGTCCTGCTGGGTTAGCTGAGACATTGTCATGAGCGCGCCGTTGACGTTCGCATAGAGAATCAAGTCGTAGTTGTCCATCTTGCCGCCGTCCATGGCGGTTATGGCGGAAGTCCAGTCGTGGCCCATGTCGACCACCTGGTCCGGCGTGTGTTCCAGCGTCATGGTCTGCCCAGTGGACAGAAGACCCGTGGTCGCGCCATCCGCACCCGGATACTGTCCGAAGTAGTTGTCGAAGCTGCGATTCTCTTTGACGATAAAGACGATGTGCTGAATGGCCGTGATGTCACCCTTGCCGACCTTGGCAGCCAGCTTACCTTGCGCCGGTTGTGTAGCCTGAGCAAAACACAGGGACGCGAACAGACAGACGATTGCAAGAAAGCTCCCAACGAGAGCTCCCGACTTCACTCGGGAATTCACGAACGCCATGAAACACCTCTGAGGAGATTATTAAGACTAACTGGTAATAAAGGAAGGGAACTTAAGTAACGCGAACGGAGGAAAAAAAGCGGAGATCCCGGGAAACGGAACCTCCGCTCTTCACAGGCGGTTTTTACTACTTGCGAGGCGCCGGCGCCAGGAACCACGGCATCGTCGCATCATCGGTCTTAAAGAAGTTCATCAACAAGTTGGCATCCTTCTCGCGGCCCGTGGGCAGGGAGTTGTGGGTGCCATCGTTGAGGAAGTCCTGACAGGTCCAAACCAATCCGTCGCTGCGCGGGATCATACCGTTGGCCCAGTCGTAGTCCGCCCAGCTCAGCCACGGCGCCGTTACCGGACCGTTGTTGGGGTTGTAGTTGAGATTGGCGTTGCCGTTGAGCTGATCTTCAATCATTCCGCGTACGGCAAACGCGGTCTCATAGGCGTACGGCTCCGGATCGTCGGGCTGCACTCTTCCGTTCGAGTAACCTGAGTAGTCGCGCGAAGAGAAGAATGTCATGGTGAGGTTGGGAAACTTATTGTGCAGGTTATTGGCGATTGATTCGTACTGGCTCTGCAGCGCGACCATATCGTTGGGGAAGGTGCCGGTGGGATAGCCATCGATCACCATGACCCAGGCCGCAACGATCTGGTTCGCGGTTAAGCCGGAATTCGGCAGGAAGAAATTCGTCTCGGTCGTCCAAATCGGATCGGCGGCATTCGCATAGCGAGCTGCCGTCAGATTCGGATTCGCACCATTCACCAGCACCAGGTGTGAATTCAGAGACGTATCGGCCAGCCCAGCCTGCTGGAAGTAAAAGTAGTTTTCGAACGTAACCGACAATCCGAGCGAGAGCAAGCCGTACTTACCGTTCGGGTCGGGGTTACCGTTGGCATCCAGAGGCTGAATCGCATTCGCGAGGGCCACGCCATCCGCGTCGTGCGATGCCGGCATAATGTTGCTGCCGTCGGGATAGAGACCACCTTCAACTCCTAGATAAGTCCCAGTGCCTAAGTCTGTAATGGGAACAAGCGGGGTGGTGGTGCCGCCAATGTTCCACGAGATGTTGTTGCAGGTAGCGCCAGTTGTTGCAGCAACCGATAATGAATTCGTGGCAGTGACTTGCTTTGAAGTGGAATCCGTAACCTCAACTGAGACCCTGTAGGTACCCGTCTTCAAAGTAGAAGGAAGACTACCGGAAATGACTCCCGCACTCGACAAAGTCAGGCCCGTGGGTAGTTTGGAACCACCGGCCAGAGACCACGTGTAAGGCGGTGTTCCTCCGGCTGCGGTCAGCGTGGCCGAATACTTGGCCCCTTGCGTGGCAGTAGGAAGAGTAGCAAAACTTGTAATCCCGAGCGCAGTTGGCGCCTGGGCCGTCCCGGTGAGGGTCACGCCCACAGGGTTCAGGACGTCGCTCGTGATCACTACCGTCCCGGTGTAAGTACCTGTGGCGGAAGGCGTGAAACCAACCGTCAGCGGCAGAGTACCTCCTGCCGCGAGCACGGTGCCCTTGCCTCCTCCGGTGTATCCATTTACCGCGAAGGGTGGCTCCGTGTAAACGGCCAGGACCGTCATTGACGTTGTGCCGGTATTAGTGAGGGTCACCTTCTGGGTAGCCGTCTTTCCCGGCTGAACCCCCTTAAACGTTAAAGATGGGGCGCTGACGCTGGCGACGGCGCCGGTAGTGATGCCGGTGCCCGAGATGTTAAGCACGATGGGCGGCCCGCTTGCGAGACCAAGCGTGATTGTTCCGTTGAATGTTTGAGCGGCATCCGGCCTGAATCGCAAGCCGTACTGTATTTCCTGCTTGGCGGGAATGCTCCAGGTATAGCCCATGCTCAACTGAAATTCAGAGGGCGTCACCGTGATGCTGGTGATCTGCAGGGTGGTGGTGCACTGGTTGTCGATGGTGATGCCCTGCTGCGCCGTGCTGGTCGTTCCAACCGCCTGGTTGGCAAACTGGATGTTCAAGCTGGATGGCGAGATGGTATAGCAGTTCGTCGTAGCTGCCGCGGTCCCGACACCCAAAACTGCAAGCAGTCCAAACCGTAGGCCGCACCGAATCATTCGAGTTGAAATGGAAGGCAAATGCATTATCTGCTCCTTAATCGTGTGTCTCAATTAGCGGAAAGGTTTTGTCCGTTCGAAGTGACGGAGTGGTTCTGAGGTCCTAGTTCTTAGGTCCTAGTTCTGAGGTTCTAGTTCTGAGGTTCTAGTTCTGAGGTTCTAGTTCTGAGGTCCTAGTTCTAGGTCCTAGTTCTGACTTCAGGAACGACTAACGTCCAACCTAACAACCAGATCCTTTTTGACAGGTAAATATTCTGGAGGCCCAAGTGCACCCGCTTCCAATCCCGAGCTTGTAGGAGCAATTGCCGAGTTGGTTGCCATTCATATATTGGTCCACTGCCCAGAATGTGGTGTCGTCATCGGGGTCGGAAGATACGCTCACGTACTCGCCCCAGTCCTGGTCGGTTTCATCCTGCCCGCTCGATCCGCTATTACTCAGAATTGCCACCGGTGTTCCTTGAACTCCCGTACTGCTCACGGCTACGAAGAACGGGGATGGATCGTAATTGTTAGTGCTCCCTTTCGTCGAGTTCCCCGTGACCGTATAGGTGATGCCGAGGTCGCCGTTCTTATCCATGGCAATGCTGGGCATGGACAGAAAATAATTGTTTGTAGTGTCCTGGAGTTCCCCAAGAATCGCCAGCTTCGGAGTCTTGCCCGCCTGAAGCTTGTAATAACGTATGCCCGTTCTTCGGGTGGTGCTGTTTTCCTGAACGGTGTGGGTCACAGCCAGATACTCTGCGCTGGTAGTACCAGTAATGTAGCGATACGCCAAACGGTAGGCCAGACGATCTCCCAGACCGTCAATCGTTTTCCCATACGGCTCCGGAACACAGTAAGTGTTATAAGGAGCTTTCGGAAAGTAACAACCCGGCGTGAACGGATGACCCGTAAGTACCAGGATTGTCGGCGCCGCGCCGCTGGTCAATCCGGACCACGTCCAGTAAGCCAGCCGATTCGAAGTGCATGGCGATACCGAGCACTGCACGTTGGTCCCAGTATTCGAAGGATTGACCAATGCCAGAAAATATTCACCCACGGTGTTTGAAGGAATCGGATTCTCACCTTCAAAATCGGCAGGCAGCAGAGTGTGGATCAAACTTCGATCCGTGCCAGAAGTTCCGACAACATATTGAGGAATGTAGGTGTAGCACTTGGGAGCGCTCGATGGGAGTCCAGCGATAATGTTGGCTTTGTCAAATTGGCAGACTTCCACTCCGACGATGTTGTACGCATTTGAAACATCCATCAGATCCCAACTGATGTAGAACCCATCACGCCAGGTTCCGAATCTTTCATAGTCTGGAAAGTACGTAACTCCCTCGGCATTCTTTGGAATGGCAGGAGCAATGTTGTAAGCGTATGCGTTCCACGCGCTCTGGCCCGCAACCCCTTCCAGATTGCTGGCAGCCACCGAGCCTGTCGGGGCGCTCACACCCATACAAAGGTAATAAGTGCCCCGGTTGTTGAAGATATTGGCCAGAACAAAAACGTTGTCGATCCGGTCATAGCTGGCAATACCGTCGAGAGAAGCACCGGCGCAGTATGTGGACGCACTGGGCGAGAACAGCATTCCGATCGGTTGCGGAGAGGCCGCACCGCCGCTGAGGTTGGAAAAGATACCACTGCCCGTAGCCTTATCGAACGCCTGGATATAATTATCCGCGAACTCAAGGTACTGCCCGACACCGAACGCATCCGTAGGCCCTACCCCGCCATTGGGGTCAGGCTCAGCGCCGGGAGTACGGCCAGCGTTCAAGATGCTGCTCGCATCCAGCCCTTCAAACTGATTGGTCCAGCTCCCTGAAGCGGGGGTTGTGGTGTTGAAGCCCACCCACGACGTGCCTCCCGGACAGGCGCTGGCGGCGTTATTGCCGGCACACCAAACCTGTGCCGGTGCGGCTGGAGCCGAACACGTTCCGTAGGAGGGATTGCCACCGCAGTTGTTTTGCGCTGATGCCGCCACGCTGCTCAGAGCCACAAGAACGGATAGAACTCCCAGGGCACGATTTCTGATCTGCATCTTTGTTCGATTCCTTCCCGAATATGCTTGCTCAAAAGGACCAGTTTTTGGAACAACTGATCCTCGTTGAAGTGATTCAGCGCTGAAATTAGTAAACTATTTAAAATCAGCGTATTACCAATTCATTGTGCGGAGCAGATCAAGCACGCGGGGGAATTTAGACGAAGGGGCTTGTTCTCTTGTCGCACTCAAAAGTGTTGAAACCAGCTACGATGAAGCAAAACGGATAGCTATGCTGTGAATGCCGCAACTTTATTCATGGTACAGGGTTCAGATTGTTCAGACTTCTTGTGCCCGAAAACAACGGCCTGAGTTCCGTGGATCGGGGATTCAAACTTGCCATGCCACCTGCCGCAGTAGAGCATCAAGGCCAAACTGAATTGAATTTGCCAATTTCTTCACAGGAAAGGGTTACGTCTATGCAACTGAGAACGACTGGAGTCATATCTCGCCGCAACATTCACTCCAGTGAAAAACTAGGAAGCTGTTTTCCCGCGCTTTCCTTGTCGATACTGTTGCTTTCCTGTTGGATCAGCACTGCCTGTGGCGGTGGACCTAGCTCGTCTTCCCAGATTATTAAGTCTCCGCCGCCCCCGCCTGCGGGCTGTACCTCAGGGCCTAACGCAGCTCCATTGCGTCCAGCTACGAAGTTGCGTCCCCGTGCGTCCTCGCCCTCGACTCAAGGCGCGATCCCGGAAACCTACTTCGGTTTTAACTTGCATCCTGGGGTTTTCACCACACCTCCGAAATACCCATGGCCGGCCATTCCGTTTGGTGCAGTTCGCCTGTGGGCGACCGAGACTACGTGGAACGACATCAACACTTCATCCGGCGTCTACGACTTCACCACGCTGGATAACACCATCGCTGTATCACAGCAGAACGGGCAGAACGGCTTCGTCTTCACTTTCGGCGCCGTGCCGACCTGGGCATCCTCGGATCCAGGCGATACCAGTTGCACGGCTGCTAACAACGGCTCCTGCGATCCTCCAATCGGCCTCAACTCGGATGGTTCCGGCGACGATTCCCTCTGGCAAAATTTCGTGACTGCAATTACGGCTCACAATAAATCAAACGGCTTGCCCATCCACTACTGGGAAATCTGGAATGAGCCCAACATTCTGGTGGAATGGAAAGGCACCCCGAACCAGATGGCGCGCATGGCTATGGACGCCTACACCATTATCAAGGCGGCGGATCCCACGGCCCTCGTAACCACTCCAACGCCGGGGGATGACGGAAGCGGCCAGGACATCAAAAGCTGGGAGCTCCCCTATCTAAATGCCATGGCGACTCTGGCTCCCGGGAATCCACTCGCCCCATTCGCCGACGTCATCACTTACCACGGCTATACCGATGCTTGCAACAGCCAGGTGCCGGAATCATCGGAAAATTCAGATCTGGGCGATCTCAGTGTCGCAATCAGTAATTCCGGATTCAGCACTTCGCTTACCTCTCTACCCGTCTGGAATACGGAAGGCAGCTGGAACAAGGACGCCGGACTTCCCAACCCCAACATGCAAGCCGCCTACGTAGGCCGGATGTATCTCCTGCAGTGGTCGATGGGCGTCTCGCGCTTTTACTGGTTCCAATATGGCAACACGCAAAACGGAACCTTGCTGAATTCCGACAACGGCCTCGATCTCGCTGGAACCGCTTACGGCCAGGTCTTTGGCTGGATGGTCGGCGCTACGTTGACCATCCCCTGCACCGCCAACGGAACGGTTTGGACCTGCAACCTCACTTCATCGGGCGGCGTTCAGGAACAGGCGGTCTGGGACACTTCGCAAAGCTGCAGCAACGGAACCTGCACAACATCCTCATACAACCCAAGCTCGACTTACACCGAATATTACGACCTTGCGGGTGATCCTCCGACTCCGATCAGTGGAAGCGTACAGATTGGCGCCGAACCGATCCTGCTGACGAGTAAGAATATTTCCTGACGGTTGCGCAGTTAAGGAGCCGGCGAATTTGCCGGTTCCATACCGCTTTTCCGATCAACAACGCTCACGCTGAGTTCGGATTCACCCTTTGCAGGTAAAGAACTCCACAACGCGTGGATTGACGCCGCACTATCCCCGCTCTCGTTGGCTCTCTTGTCGGCCTGCAGTTCACCGGTATAGATCGAAGCTTGCGCGACGCCGTTTCCGATTGGTGTGACCGTGTACTCCAGCGATTGCGGGTGATCGCTGTCACAGCCCGCGGAGAAGTTGAGTACCGCGGTGGTCTGTGGTGGAACAATCTCTGCGGCGACCTCCTGCTGCCGCCGCTCATACTCGAGCAGCGTGACTTCAGGAACAATGCTCGCCTGCCAAATGGTTTCTTCGACGATTGACTTGCCGGTCGCACTCTTGCCGCAGGAGGCTTTGCCGAGCGTTCCCGAGGCGGTGAGAGTGGAAGCCGCTTTCGAGATCTCCATTCTCACTTCATTGCGCGCGTTTGGAGAGGGTTGTCCTTCCTTCCAATCGGCAAAGTGATAACCGGAGATGCGCACGTCGCGGTAGAGCGGGCCGTAAGGAAGAGTAGGGGTCCTCAGATCCGATACCCGCCGCGGATTCTGGCACGAGTTGTTGTGAAAATCAAAGAGCAAGAAATGCAGAGTGACTGTTTTTTCGACCGGGCAATAATCGGTGACGGTGGCGCTGATCTGGTATTTCGCGGAGCCGGAGGCAGCGGCGCCGGCTTTCTCCTGATCCGGTAGTTGGCCAGCAGCAGGAGGAACCACCGCTACCAGAACTGCCACCCAGAGCAAAAGGAATCGCAATTCAAACGACGCACGCATTGAACGAATGCCTTTCACGATTCGGATCTCCACCACGATGTCCCTTACTTCTTTGCGGGGTCTCGGCTGCCTCGTTTGCAACGGTGGCCTCACCCAGTCGGAACGGGCCTATCGGCTGGAACACTTGTCCGCTGCGGTCTGCAGAGAGGTAACGTTAAGCCGGGTTCCGCCGGCATCTTCGATCAAGACGCCCTTCACTACGGTCTTTTGTCCTTTGCGGCTCGCGGGATTGAATGCATCCACACCAATGAGTTGTTCCCGTTGATTGCCCAGCGGTCTGGTTGCCGCAGCGCTCACAGCCGCCATTGAGGTTGGCTGGGTCTCCGATTGCACGGGCTCTCCGGCGTTGCTCAGCATCCAGGTTCCAGACGGGCCCTGTTCCAGGCAACCGACGACTTCAACGATGCGGAGGGCACCTGGTTCTCCATGTTCCTGCTTAATCTCCTGCGGCACCATCGTAGCTGAATTTTTCGCGTGGATGGAGTATTGGATGAATGGAGTGAACATTTCATCCCAGCTTTGATTGAGTTCGCGAAAGTACACTTCCTTGTCTGTCCCGAAGTGGTCTGTTCCAAAGTTGTCCGTTCCGGAGTTGTGCGCGGCATCGGGAGCGTGGTGGTGATGCTCCAGATGTTCATTCTTCAGCGAATTGTCGTAGTGAGCGGTGACCACCAACTTGCTGCCGGCAGGCAGTTCCAGCGGCTGATCAAGCTCATAGGCCAGTTGCCAATGGAAGTCGTATTTGGGCACGCTCAGCACATTCACTTCGTGACCGTCCGGATAGACAACGGCATAGTTGAAGTCCTTGCCACGCAAGTGCGCGTGCGGCTGCAACTGATAAATCGTCACTGGCTCCGTGTAGGCGGTTACACCGACGACTTCATAGTTCTCCGCGTTCGGCGGGATTGGCGGGATGAACACCCCCGTGCCCTCGGCCTTCTGGCCCGGAGTGTCGGTCAACAATTCTTTGCCCTCGGCGAGGATGGTTTCTCCTGAGGCCGGAACCCGGAAGATCTGACGTTTCGGGGGATCGGGCCGGAACCAAAAGGCTATCTTCGGTTGATCCGTCTCCGGCTTGCCGGTGGTCTGGTAGTGGATGTTGAAATTGAGATACATGTCCTCGCCACTTTTCACCAGCTTGGCGCTATCGTCTCCATAAGCCTCGAAGGTCGTGCCCGGCGTATACACTCCCAACATGTCGGGCTCGTTTTCGTTCGCAGGGTCAACCACCGCAGGTTGCATACCACTGGAACCTGCCGGCAGGCCTAGCTGCTGGGCTATCTTGGCGCGCTCATCGAGGTCGGCGGGGGTTACCCCGGAAGGTAACGCTACCTCGGTGATCGCCATATGATGCACAAGGCCACGATTGCTCGGCAACACCTGCAGGGCCACGACCCACTTATCCGCGGGAAAGGGTACTTTGGATAAGTAGCGGACGTAGGGAACTTCTCCCGTGGCCGGCAGATGAAATACCGGCAATTGAATGACTGCATCCGGCGCTAAATTTTTCGGGTGCTGCCAGCCTTGCAAATCAGTTGGCAGAGACGGCAGATCGGCATCGTTTCCTTTGGGCGTGCCCGCATTCACCCACGCAACCAGGGTGTCGATCTCCTGCTGGCTCAGTCGAGGATCATTGCGAAACTTCATGCTTTTCGTGGGATCCGCGGGCCACGGCGGCATTTCGCGGCGCACGACCTGTTCTTTAATCGACTCGGCCTCCGAACGTGCGTTGTCGTAGGACAAAAGCGGGAGGGCGGACGCTATTTCACCCGGACGATGACAATTCGCGCAGTGCGCGAATAGAATTGGCGCCACATCTTTATTGAAGGTAGGCCTTGAAGGATTTGCGCCTCGACTTTTTCCTGCCGTCTTTCCCTCGTTTGATTGACCCGTCGCCGAGGCAACGACGAGCAGCAGAATAGATGCTACATACGGCAGCAATCGCAATTTAGAATGAGGCGCGCACCGCGTCAAGCCTTTCACCGATTCTCGATCCCTATCCCTCTCTGCGAGCACGCCTCTGAAAATTGATCAACAGCTACGAACTACTTCGTCGGTAGCAAACCGTAAATATCGAGCTCGGTTTGGGTTCCGATATAGACCTTGCCGTTAATGACGGTCGGGACACTAAACTTCGTGCCGGGGCCGGGCACGTCGCGCGTGCCTGCCTGGCCGCTGCCATATAGCTGTGTGGCCAGGCTTGTTGCCGAATAGGCACGCAGAACTGCTGCAGGTCCGCCGCTCGGCTTGCCACCGGTCTGGATGACCCAAGCGATTCCGGTCTTGTTTAAATTGGCCGAAATCGAAGCCGTCACGCCAGGGTAGGCGAACTTCACTGGAGTTTGCGAGGCCGGAGTCGTAGAGAGTAGACCACCGTTGAGAGTATAGCGATTCAGCGCACCCCCCGCGCCGCCGATATAAATTCCGCCATTCCAATATGCGGGGCTGCCCCAGAAGCCATTGGAACTATCCGGCACGGTCTGGACGTTGTTGTTTTGAGTGGTCGAATAACCACCCATGTTCGTGCGGTCAACCACGAAGATCATGGCTTCCTTTCCGCCGCCGATGATCTCCTGAGGATGGGCGCCGGTCTGTTTGGGCACGAGCACCGCTCCACCCGAGCCCACGTCCAGATCGTGGGCATTCAAATAATCCTGATTGAATGGCGTGAAATAATCCGCCGGGGTTAGACCGTTGGCGCCTGTCGGAGTCAGTCTGACGAAGCTGTCCCCGTACTCGGTGCCGCTGGTATTGGCATCGAACGAGCCGTCTCCCGTCATCACATAGACATTCCCCTGGATATCCGCGTTAAAACCGCTTCCGGAATTCCATATTCCGCCGTGGATGCCGTTCGCAGTATCGTTCCACACGGCTACCTGTTTCATGGTCTGGGCGTTATATCCCATGATCCAGCCATGCCACGGGCTATAGGCGAATGTGCCCCAGCCCATGTAGACAATTCCGTTGGACAACAGCAGAGCCGTTCTCTGGCATTCGTGAATCGCCTGGAATGCGACTTGACCACCGACCGATCCGCCACCGGTCCCAGGAACGGAGGCTTGAATCACCACCGGGCCGCCAAACTTCTCGGCGCCGCTGGTGATGTCGAGCGCGTGGAGACGTTGGATGTAAGTTCCATTTTCCGCACTGATCGCCACCACGTACATCGTTCCGCTGTTGCCATCGATCACGGGTGTTCCGGTAATGCCGAAGGTGGGGCTGATGCCAGTACAGGCGCCAGTGACGGCGCAGGGAACGGCGGTACCGCCGTTCAAAGCCAGGCTCTCCTGCCAGAGCGGGGTCGTGGTGAGCCCGTCTGCGTCAAAGGCGTAGACGCTGTCGTTTTCCGTGGCGACGTAGACGACATTGTGCACGCCCTGACTCGGTATCGTGACGTTGTACACGTAGAGAGGCTGCGCGTAGACCTGGCCATCCACCGGATAGGAAAATAGCTTCCCGAAGCTTTTCGAATTTACGTTGGTTGGGGTCAGAATTGTCTCAGTGAGGTTCTGGCCAGTTCGCTGGTTGTCGTTGTGCCAAGTTAATACACCTGTGTAGGCTTGCCCTTGAGCGGGCACGCCCGCCAGAACCACTAGGGCGAGAGCAAGGGCAACGGTTACAGCAGCAATACCGCGGGAGGTGAGGGTCTCGTTACTCATGTTTTATCTCCAATGTGATGGCGAAGCCTAGAGAACCATGGGACAGACTATTTCTGTCGCGGGTGTTTGGGAGTGAATCCTAGGAACCGACGTGCTGGCCCGCTTCTTCGGGGACCACGGCGGCCTCCAATTTTGCTGGCACTGTGTCTATCTTGATTGAAGCGTTCGTCAAAATTGAAGCGTTCGTCAAACGACGATTCTTGTAGGAGCGGTAGCGATCCAACCAACTGAACGGGGCATAGCAATAAACCAATGCCGTGAACCGGTCAAAAGCCCGCAACGCGCGGAACAGCACTTGGTCGCCAAACCGTTCGACAGCACCAGGAACGTCGGAAGTATTTTGCTGCGACTTCGGATAACGTGGCCAAACCCCTCCGGATTCCTTCCGCCAGTAATTCACATACCGCTGAATCTTGCGTCTTACTTGCGGCGACAGAACTTCGCGGCGAACCTTCGATCGCTCAATCTTCCCACCCTTGACTTGCGTGTGATGAGAGCCTTCGTAAATCGGCGACGAATCGACGCCCTCGAGCGTAGTCATGCGGGCGTCGAAAGGGATTCCGAGAAACTGGCAAACTCCCGCCAGTACGACGGCTGGATCTTGAATCATTTCTTCATACTGAATTTCATGAACCGGAACGTTCTTGCTCAATAGAGCATCGCGCCCCTGCTTGAGCTTGTGGCAACCGATCACCGCGCGGTGCAGAATGCCGGGCTTGGAGAAAAATGTGGAGCCGGTACGCGCCCGCACGATGCTGCGGCAGGTGTCGGCGAGATCTCGCCAGATGATAAGGAAGCGCGCCCCGGGAAACTCCTGCGCGAGTATTGGCAGACAATCAAAATAGTTCGGCGACTTCTCTCCCATCACTGCTGCGCCGTTCGCATACTCTTCCCATGCAGCCATTACGCCGTTGCGAAGATCTGGAACAGTGACGGGAATTCGTTCGGCGCGAATGTGATGACGCGAGAGAGCGGAATTCCAGAACTCCCACCGCGCACGCCAATCCGGGTTGCTGCCTTTGCTCGTGAACAGCGGCTCCAGCAAAAACAGATCGGCTTCGTACATGAGCGCGATATCCGGATGCTGGTTCAGCAGGCTATAGAGCAACGACGTTCCGGATCGCCACATGCCAACTACGATCAGCGGGCCAGAACTACAATCGGTGGACATGGAAGATTCGACTGTCATGCGTTGGGTTCGTGCGGTGAAACTCTCCTTGCGGAACTAGCGAAATAAACTCGGCACCACATCTTCCACGCAAACGGCCCACGCAAACTTCGAACCGTTGATGATGTATCTGCGCCACAAACGCGTCGGCTCGGTGACCAGACGATAAAACCACTCGAGTCCATGCTCACGCATCCACTTCGGGGCACGCTTCAGGCGCCCGCTGCTCATATCAAAGGCAGCACCAACGCCGAGCATCACCGGAACCGAAAAGCTGTTCCGATGCTGATACATCCATTTTTCCTGCTTGGGAGTGCTGAGGCC
>JBAPOI010000254.1:0-4387 GCA_049279555.1 Candidatus Sulfotelmatobacter sp. | reverse complement strand
TCGCACCATCCACAGCGAGCTTGGACAGATCTTTAACACCAGTAATTTCTACATCGCGTTTCAAGAGGGCGACGAAATCCGCTTCGAATTGGAAGTGGAGGACAATCGCATTCTCCCCAAGCGCTCGCGAAAACTTGAAAACGCCTTTACCGAATATGTGATTCGCACCGGCCAGCCTCTGTTGATCCGCTCTGACCTGGAAAAAAACCGCACCCGATTAGGCATCACCTTCCGCCCGCCGCACCCCGCCAAATGCATGTGCGCCGTGCCCATTCTGCTGGGCAACCGGCCAGCCGGAGCCATGGTAGCGATGAGCACGGAATACGAATACATTTTCGAGCAGCGCGACCTCGACGTGCTCGTAACCGCCGCCGGCCAGGTTTCGGTTGCAGTGGAGAATGCGCGCCTCTTCGCCGAAGAGCAACGCCGCTCGCGCCAGCTTGCCTTCCTCAACAACATCTCGCGCACAGCTATCTCAAGCGACGATCCCGTGCATCTTCTCGGACAAATTGTTGGGGAGATTCAAAAGAATTTCAGTTTCGATCACATTGGCATCGGCCTTCTCGATTACGGAACCAAAGAGATCGAAATC
This sequence comes from Candidatus Sulfotelmatobacter sp., assembly GCA_049279555.1. Lineage (GTDB taxonomy): Bacteria > Acidobacteriota > Terriglobia > Terriglobales > Acidobacteriaceae > Sulfotelmatobacter. Next base: position 3,795 of record JBAPOI010000254.1, on the reverse strand, counting down.
AAGGCCGAAGCCGGAGCAACCGCTCATGCCGTGGGCAAGCGGGTTCCGCTAGGCATCGGGATCCTCGGCCGTGTCGCGCGCACGGGCGAGCGGGCGCTCGTCCAAAATGGCATAGAGGGTCAGATCGGCGCCGTTCTTCCCGACTCGCGGTCGGTGCTTTGCATTCCCATCACCTATGGCGAAACTCTTCTCGGCGCTCTCAATATCGAAAGCCGCCAGGAAAGTCCGTATTCCCCGCAGGATGTCCTCATTCTCAACACTCTCGCCGACCTGCTCGCGACCGCTCTGCACAATGCGTTCGTTTTCCAGAAGCTGCAACAGCAATCGATCACCGACGGGCTCACCGGAATCAAGACTCGGCGCTTTTTCTGGGAAGCGCTCACCGCCGAGTGGAAACGCGCCTCCCGCTCTGGACGCCCGTTTTCAGTGGTGCTGATCGACCTCGACAAATTCAAGGAAGTGAACGACGCCATGGGCCACTTCGAAGGCGATCTCGTGCTCGCCCGCGTCGGCCGCTTGCTCGAACAAAAATCTCGACAATCGAACGTCGTAGCGCGCTATGGCGGAGACGAGTTCATCATCCTCATGCCTGAAACCGGACCCGAGCAGGCCTCGGTCCTCGCCGAACGCCTGCGCCATTGGATGAGCACCGACCCCATGCTTGAAGAGCATCACGTCACCGGCAGTTTTGGTGTAGCCAGCTTTCCCACCCACGGCTTTTCCGTCGAAGATATTATCCGCGTCGCCGATGCCGGCATGTATGTTTCGAAGCGCTCCGGCGGAAATCGCGTCTCGGCGGCCGAGGCCTTCGCCGAGGGCGAGGAGTTCGCCTCCCAGCGCCAGCAGATTTCTGCCTACATCGAGGGATTTCTGCAGCGCGAGCACAACGGCCCGGAGCATCTCGAAGAACTCACTTCCATGCTGCTGAAGTTTTGCGGCGGCACGGAGAATAAAGACGATTGCAACGTCCCGCTGTTGAAGGAATCAATCGAAGTTCTCAGCCGCGCCGCCGAATCCCGCGAAATGCGCACCGCCGGACACGGTGACCTCGTCGCCCGTTATGCCGAGATCATTGCCCGCGCTCTCCAAATGCCTCCCGAGGAGACGGCCGATCTGGTCTACGCGGCGCGGGTTCACGACGTCGGCAAAATTTTTGTCCCCGAACGCATTCTGAATAAACCTGGCCCGCTCACCGAGGACGAATTCTTTTTGGTAAGAATGCACGCTCGCGTCGGCGCCGAGATCGTCGGCATCCTCCCGCACAGCTCCAAGATGCGCCAAGCCATCGAGCATCATCACCAGCGTTTCGACGGCACCGGCTATCCCGACGGCGCGAAGGGAGAGCAGATCCCCCATTGGGCACGCATCATTGCGCTCGCCGACGCCTACGCCAACATGCTCTCCGAACAATCTATCGCCGCCGCCCGCACCCCCGAGCAGGCGCTCGACGAATTATCCAAAATGACCGGCACCGGCTTCGACGGAATGCTGGTGCGCCTACTGCTCCGCGAGTTGAAATCGGAACGCACCCCATCAGCAAAGGATAATTTCTAGGAGTTTTCCCGTGGCGTCTTACACCGTGCCCTAACTCACTCCGTTACGCAATCCGGATAAATCTCTCCACAGCATCCCAACGGTCTTCAACGGGCGTAAGATACGCCCGTTTTGAAGTCGAAAGCGACTCCTAAAACCAATCTGTTCGAGGAGTGTGATTATGCAAATATTCAGGCGTTCTCCACGTCGATCGCCCGAGAATATTGTGAGCAGTTCCATCGGCCTCTGCCGTCGAATGTCGATGATCGCTGCTCTTCTGGTGGCCTCGCTTGCGCTGCTTCCAACAGCCAGGGCCGCCGCGCCGTCCACATCCCATCCCGCCAGCGTCGCCGCCCTCGCCGCTCGATCCGCATCGCCTTCGCAACCCAACTTCGGTTCCAACGTTTATATATTCAATCCCACCATGCCACTCAGCCAGATTCAGGCGACCGTCGATTCGATCGCAACCCAGCAAATCCCCAACCAGTTCGGGACCCAACGTTACGCCTTGCTATTCCAGCCCGGCACCTACGGATCGAGCACAAATCCTCTCAACTTCCAGGTTGGTTACTACACCGCCGTCGCAGGTCTCGGACAATCTCCCAACGACGTCGTCATCAACGGATCCATCGACGTCTACAACCAGTGCAGCGACGGCAGCTGCATTGCGCTCATCAACTTTTGGCGGTCGCTGTCCAACCTCACCATCAACGTAACCAATCCAACTTTCGGCTGCTACACCGGAGAATTCTGGGCCGTGTCGCAAGCTGCCCCGCTACGTCGCGTTCTGGTCAATGGCGCCGCCACTTTCATGGACTATTGCACCGGCCCATCGTTTGCCAGTGGCGGCTTCGTTGCCGATTCAACCTTCGCCGGCGCCAGCATCGTCAGCGGCTCGCAGCAGCAGTGGTTCACCAGAAACAGCAACCTCGATGGCTGGAGCAACGGCGTCTGGAACCAGGTCTTCTCCGGCGTCATTGGCGCACCCGCGCAATGTTTCCCGGTGCAATCTTCGTGCGGAGGCCCATACACCACACTCCCCACCAGCCCCGTAACCCGCGAGGCTCCGTACCTCTACATGGACTCCCACGGCAACTACAACGTCTTCGTCCCCGCAGTGCAGCACAACTCGTCAGGCACAACGTGGGGCAGCGGCGAAACTCCCGGCTCGTCTATCCCAATCCGAAAGTTCTTCATCGCCCAACCCACCGACTCAGCCGCGCTGATCGATGCTGCATTACTCTTCGGCTTTGATCTCATCCTCACCCCGGGCGTGTACAACCTGGATTTCAGCCTCCTCGTTTTGCGTCCAGATGCAGTGGTGCTCGGTCTGGGTTTCCCCACGCTCATCCCGCAAAACGGAACCCCGTCAATGATCGTCGCCAGCGATAAAGGGGTGCAACTCTCGGACATCATTTTCGATGCCGGCCCGAAAAATTCGCCGGTGTTGCTGCAGGTGGGGCTATGCGGCATCTGCCACCTCGGCAACAGCTCTGATCCGTCAGGCCTCTACGATATCTTCTTCCGCATCGGCGGCGCCGAGGCCGGAAGCGCAACCGTTAGTCTGGTGGTCAACAGCGACAACGCCATCCTTGATGACATCTGGGCATGGCGCGCCGATCATGGAGCCGGCGTTGGATGGACGTCGAATACCGCTAACAACGGTTTAATCGTCAACGGCAACAACGTCACCGCCTACGGATTGTTCGTCGAACACTATCAACAATACGAGGTGATCTGGAACGGCAATGGTGGCACGGACATCTTCCTGCAAAACGAGATGCCCTACGATCCGCCGAGCCAGACCGCATGGATGGAGTCTCCCGGTATCGACGGCTGGGCCGCCTTCAAAGTTGGCAACAACGTGACCAGCTTCAAGGGCTACGGCATGGGCAGCTACAGCTTCTTCAATCAGGGCGTGAACATCTACGCCGCAAACGCGTTCGAGGTCCCCAGCACTTTACCCGCCGGGAGCCTCAACGATCTGCTTACGATCTTCCTCTCCACGTCGGGTTCAGGTGGAATCCTGAACGTGATCAACGGCACAGGGGGATCGTCAACGATCGCCAATCCGGATACGCCGGTCACGGTTGTGAGCTATCCGTAACCGCAAAACGCGTTGGCTCGTTTGGAGCGTACGTGGTAAAAGCATCAAGCTCCGCCTCACAGAGGCGGAGCTTGATAGCCTTTCCTGACTCAGCGGTAGTGGCGCAGTTTTTGATCTCTAATGCGCCTTTGGCTCCCAGAGCTCGATCTTTGTGC
>JBAPOI010000253.1:0-1992 GCA_049279555.1 Candidatus Sulfotelmatobacter sp. | reverse complement strand
CATCAAACCGTCGAAGCTGAGATTCATCTTGATGGGCGACGTGCAGACAAAGATTCGTAAGTTGGACAGTTCCGTCATGACAGGGGTTTCCTCCTCGTTTGCAGGCCGGTGACTGCTTGGATGACGTCCACGATCACCGCTTGACCGACGCCCACAGGGAGGCGCACCAATCCGCCATTCGGCAACTCAATCTCGACCGGCGATGCCGTCACCGAGATCGGTAGAAACTTCGGCTCGGCCATCTCGGCCAACGTGAGACTCGCACCTTCCTCTTTCACCGCCTCGGGAATGCCAGCCTTCAGCCGCCGCACCCAACGGTAGAAAGTCGAGCGCGAAACCCCTTCGTCGACGCAGAACTAGTCGATGCTCAAACCACTCGCATCGCGACCGGCCAACCGCTCCTGCCAGTAGAGATAATCATCAAGAACTGGAGAGGGCCTACCAGGTTTAGCCATCACTCGCCTCCAGCAAAAACGGAGGGCCGAAATCCTCAGCCTAACGGGGCTGTCAAGTATGGCTTCGGCGAACGCTTACACAAACCACTGGTTTTTGAGACGACCGCAGTCTGGCAACACCTGCGCGAGCTAAGCTGCGTCTGGGCGAAATTGAGGTTATTCCAAATCCTCAGGACGTAATTTGGCGTAGTCCGCCGGATCGAGTGTGTCCTTGAGTGTCTTGTTAAAGACTTTCTTGGCATCGTGTTTGTCTACGACTGTGCCATCCGTCCGCAGGGTAAATACGAGGTCGTAGGGTTTGGTGATCATGCGGCTGGTGGATGTCCAGCCGAAGACCGTAAACGTCTTGAGACTGGGATCGATCTGGGCGTTGTTCGTGGTCAGTCCCGTAACTTCGAACTTGTCGGTTACCTCCTTGATCCTTTCGAGAGCTTGCTCGATCCGCTTTGCAGCCCCCTGGAGGAAAAATGATGCGGTGCCATCATCCTTGTTCTTCGCCCAACCAGCCAGATTGAACTCGATGGCCGCCTTTTTGAGAATAAAAGCCCGAAAGCCCACATGCTGAACTTTCCCTGTGACAGTCCCGCTAACGGCCCGATCGTCGGCGCGTGATGCCAGCGGATTTAAGATGCCGGCAACGGCCGTCAAGAAGCAATTGATTGTTAGCTTGCTAAACGTATTCACGATGCGATCTACTTCGGTTAGAGGTGGTTTACATGGTCCACAAGGACCACGGGCTGCAAAACTGCGACACGATAGGGTGTGACGCGCCGCTCGCTTTTGAGCTACTTGGTGGTCGAATGCTCGGTCCGAACTTTCCCGGCGGAACGCATTTAATAAATTTGCCCGAGAAACCCGATCACAAAAGGACACCGACCAAAGACCAACAGGTCCTGGCGGCTGTGAACGGGGAGATCGGCGTAAGCCGCCAACGGGGCCAGAAAACCGAATCGGTGCGGGCCATCATACCCCGCGAATTTAGGAAGCACAATTAGCTAACGACCCTCACTGGAAGCTGCCCTATCACTCGGGTGAGTTAAGCAGTTATAGCAACGTGTCTTGGTCGTCCCGCAAGCCCCGCGCTACCTTTCGACAGACGGAAGTATTGGCACGGCGCATCCGGCGTACGAGTGAGCCGTTCGCCGCGCCTTCGAGAATCATTGGGTGGATATAGCTTTTTCGGTACTGGTTCCCGAGTGTGTGGGAAGAAAAAAGTTTTCAGCTAGTGCTTAGCAAGAAACGGAACCCCAGCGTTCCGACTATAGCAAACGCCAAGACAAACAGCGTCCACCGTGGCAGGGAGTGCCCGGTGAGTACATAGACCACCGCAGTTAGGCACAGCACGTTCGTGGCGATCGTGGCAGTGACTGCATAGCGTTTCATGCCCGGCATTCTACCACGAGCAGACTAAGGCTGGAAATTACGGGCCGCTGTGACGCTCGTCGATGCCATAGATTGCTGACAGCATCCGTAAGGCGGCTCTCTTTACTATCCCCAGCTCCGCTTTTGGCCACCCGTCTACAGCACGTTGATCGAC
>JBAPOI010000252.1:0-1618 GCA_049279555.1 Candidatus Sulfotelmatobacter sp. | reverse complement strand
GGAGTGAGCACAGGGAGGGTTTTGACCTCCCGTGTGCTCTATTCTCTGAACGAATTCGGTATGGAGCCGGCCTCATCGTTTCGCACCGTAGACTTGGGCGTTACGGTTACCCGCAATTCCTGGGCGTCTAAGCGCGCGCATGTCTGTTACGTCGCTTGTTTACCAGCGGCGATGCTTCTGCGTGCCAATATTGGCACGGCTGGATGATGCAGAACGGTATCGAAGGCGCTGTGGAGATTGATCTGCAGGAAGTTGTTGCCGTTTTGCGGTTGTTCACTCGCGATCGGTTGTTAAACAGATCGCTGCGAAGCGGCAATCCTAACTTGCCAAGGACAGGCTTTGGCTTGCTCCGAAACCGCGTTCCTGCGGGCTTAGAAGACACACCACCGGCCCGACTTTTAGGAAAAATTGATCAGAAATCAACCCTATTACAATTACATTTATCACGGCAACACGCACCATGTCAATATGTTGCGAAGAAAAACAATCGCCATCCTGCGTACTTTATTCGCCGTGCGATTCTATTTCCGTTATAAAGCGATCAAAAGCTGTGATTTCACGGCCTCTACTCGCACAGCTGTCGGTGGTCTAACTGCGTGCCAGCGAACGGAGCAATGCCACTTTGCAACGAAGAACGACGACGAAGTTGAACCCGCCAAGATCCCTTAGACCCGACCCCGGAATCCGGTGAGCACTAGCCGACGGGCGCCTGTCGAACGAGCACGTTACCAAGATGCCCTTCGAGCTGTTGTTCGGAACACGCACGTCGCGGAGACGGAAGTAGAACCGCGCCGGGCAAAACTCAATTGCCGGTTGGCACAATTCCCGCGTTTTCGACCATCAGGATCACCGTCCGCTCCAAGGCGCGCGTGCGGTGCACGATGCCTTTCGGAACGACGAATCCTTTTCGGGGCTCAAGTTCGACCGTCCTGCCTTCCAGATCGATCGATCAATTCCAGCGGAGAGTGAAGAATGTTCAGGCGCGTTTCGTGAGGAAAAGTTGACAAGCGGTTATCCTCCTCGCACCAGCATAAGACTTGGGCTGCGGTGCCCAGTGCAAGATCACTTACCGTACTTCGGCTGATACAGCTGAATTGCGAATCCACCCGGAACTTTGAAGAACGTGACGAGCCCATAGCCACGGTCTTCGACTGCTTGGGTGAACTCGACTCCTAGCGACTGAAGCTCACGCACGGTCTCCACTATGTCATCGCAGTAAAAGGAGACGTTCGCTGTGCCCGACGCGGCTTCCTTTCCAGCGGTTGGATGCACTCCGAGGGCAGCTTCGGGAGCATTGAAGATCAACCAGCCCTCACCGATATCCGTCCCCGTCAACCCCAGCTTGTCTCTCAGGAATGCGCGAAGCTCGTTAGCTTGAGACGAATAGAACATCGCATGCAGCCCACGAATCATTGCCTTGTTTCTCCACGTAGGGGGCGTGACGTCGATACCTGAGCGCCTGCAGCCCTGTACTAGTATCAAGCAAAAATCGTTGCCGTTTCGAGGACGGCAGCCGACTGGCCGGCAAAAGGGGCTTCAACCTCGCTCACGCCTTTGTGCCCGAGAGCGCCGACTCTCCGGAAGGTGCTTGGGCCATTGGTGGCCGAAATCATGGCTG
>JBAPOI010000251.1:0-18257 GCA_049279555.1 Candidatus Sulfotelmatobacter sp. | reverse complement strand
TCGGAACCAACGGCAGTTCCATGTCAGGCATCAACGTTTATAACAACTACTACTACGGCAACTGGGGCACCTGCCCCACAGGATTTATCTTCGTCGAAGGCGGCGCGTCGAGTACCCCTTCGCACATGCAGTCAAGCGCATGGTGGAACAATGTATTCGTCGTCGGATCAAATGTGGTGACCAATACCAACGGATGGTTCGATCTGACCTCAGGCGAGAGCGGTACGCAGCAGGTCTATAACAACAGCTTTGTGGGTTACGGTAGCGGAGCCGATAACACGTTGTGCTATGGCATGGAGAACCTGAGCGCTGTAACTTTCGAAAATAACAGCTCCTACCAATGCGGCAACCCATTGAGTCTGCAGGGAACGACGCCCGGGTCGGCCACCGTCGATTACAACTTCTACGGCAACTACACCTGTGCGAATTACGGCAACTGCTTTATCAACCAGTCTGGCGGCTTCGTGGGTTCGTTTTCGGCGTGGAAGAATTACTGCTCTTGCGATCGTCACTCCTTGCAGAACAACAGTACGCTTTTCGGTTCGAGTGGGGCTCCAGACTCCGGGTCCCCGAACATCGAGCAAGGGGCAAATCTTAGTTCGCTCGCCACGGGGAATCTATCTGCCTTGTCGAACGACACCAGCGAAGGGGACACGCGCACGCCATTGAATCGTCCCCCGGGAAACTGCAGCGCACAGGGCACGCCAAGCTGCTGGGATATCGGAGCATATCAGTATTCGGCGTCGGCTCAACCGCCGTCGCCTCCCACGGGTCTGTCAGCGAGCGTGCAGTAGTTGAGTCTGCAAGCCTCGGCCGAATCATATAAGCCCTCGAAACTGAGTTTCTGAGGGCTAAGCCTCAGTAGCATCGATTACTCAGCAACAGTTCCATTCTGTGTCGCGTCAAAACCTTACCGCATCGATTGGAAGAAATACCTTGTTCGGGCTAGTGTCGAACTTTGCTCAACTGGGTACTCGACTGGTCACGGTTCCCGTCGTTATTCACTACCTGGGTCTCAATGGCTACGGGATCTGGAACGTCATCATGATGGCCGCTACCTACATGCGCTTTGGAAGCGTGGGGGTCAAGACGGCATTTCAGAAATATGTCGCCGAAGCCACCGGAAACGGCAATTACGAGCGGGCAAACCGGCTCTTGAGTACAGGATGCGCCCTGATGCTCGTATTCTCCGTGGTCATCCTTATTCCCGTGTCATTGTGCGCGGAAAGGATTGCGAGATCGGCCGGCGTGCCGGGTGAGTTTCTAGGTCCTGCAGCAGGTTCTATTGCCCTGCTGGCTCTAATCATGATGATGGCCAATGTGGGCGCAGCTTACGAGGCCATCGTCATGGGCGGACATCGCATCGACCTGGTCAGAAAGTTCAATACAGTTCTAACTTGCTGTGAGGCCGTCGCCATCATCGCAGCTTTGCGTCTGGGTTTCGGATTGCTTGCCATGGCCGCCGTGATGGGGATCTCGGAGCTTTTGTATATTGTGTGCTGCTATTTCGCATCGCATCGGGTTCTGCCGCAGATTCGCATCGCCGCCAAGTTTCTGGATCTCCGCATGCTGCGAGAACTGTTCCGCTTCGCGGGAAGCTATCAACTGCTCAATCTGCTAGAAGTTGTATATAGTTCTGTCATTCCGCTGGCTTTGCTGAAGGTTTTCGGCGCAACCGCAGCCGGAGTTTACGCCGTGGTTACGCGGGTAGCGACTTCGGCGGGGATGTTGCAGGATGCATTCCTCGGGCCCATTCTGTCGGGAGCAACCATGGTGTACGCCTCCGGTTTGGCGGAGAGAATGTATGCCCTCGTTCGCAAAGCGTTTAAAGTCACTTTGGCGATCGCGATTCTTCCGCTGGGATTCATCGCGGCATTCGGCCCGACGCTAGCCTACGCCTGGACCGGTCAACAGGCTCCTGAATTTCGCGTTACCTTTTGGCTGGTGTGTCTGGCGCTGGTCTTTCGAGCGCTATCTATGTTGTCGTTCGTTCTCTATCGCACATCGGGCCAGGCAGTGCTGGATAATGTTGTGCAGTTAGTGCGCACCGCGTGCCTGATTTCGGCGGTGCTGCTTTCACACGAGTTGGGTTTCCGCGGTCTGCTGCTGGGAATGGTGGTCACCGAGTTCGTCGGCATGACCGTGATGCTGATCGGTCTCACCCACACCTTCAGTCTTTTTCGCATTCAGAGTTTGTTGCCGGATGCGATTCGAATGATCGCCGCTGCGGTGGTGATTTTTAGCGTGGGAGCGCTCGCTTCGCGGCTGCCTCTCCCAGGGCATCCAGCTGGACGCCTCGAAGCCGCTCTTAAGCTCTGCGAAATATGCCTCGGATGCGCACTGGCCGCGTGGCCGTCGTTGGCGATCACTGGATCGGTTACTGGGGCCGAGAGCAGGGCGTTGTTTGGCGCGTTTATTCCCAAGCGCGCTCAGGCGGTTCCAGCTCTTGCCCACCCCGCCGGGGAATAAAGTCCGAGGGAAACGTCCCAGCTTAATATGGCAAATGATCCCCTCAACTTGTTCCCGCGGTTGGCTACCAAGCTCAAGACCGCTTGGCTCGCAGGGACGTATCCGTTTTCCGGCTTCGGTCGTGGTGCATCGATTCATTACACTTGTGAGATAGGCCGGGCCGGGGCGCCGTACATTTTTATTGGTGACGAAGTCTACCTAGGCCCTCATGTATGGTTGAACACGGCAAATTCGGGACAATCGGAAGTCAAGATCGTTCTGGGTAAGGGTTGCAAAATCGGCCGCCGATCGACGATCTCTGCGAGAAATCGAATCGAGCTTGACGATGACGTATTACTCGCGCCGTCGGTTTTAATTATGGACCACAACCACGAATATTCGGACCCGGATGCTCCAATCCACGCCCAGGGCATCACGACAGGCGGCAGAATCGCCATCGGGCGGAATTGCTGGCTGGGATACAATTCGGTCATTTTTTGTGGTAAAGGCGAATTGACTTTAGGCCACAATAGCGTGGTTGGCGCGAATGCCGTGGTAACCAGAAGTTTTCCTCCCTACAGCGTTGTGGCAGGCAATCCAGCCAGCCTTATCAAAACCTACGACACGAAATCAGGACGATGGGTTCGCGTAGGGTCTGATGGCGATCTGGCGGAATTCACAAGGAGTTGCGATGCAAATGGCAGTCGCTGAGCGGAGTACGTCGATAGCGACGCTTTGCCCGTCGTGCGGGCGGGATGAATTCGATATCTGTCTGGAAGCGCCGGATCGCTTCCACGGCCGGCAAAAGAATTACCAGTTGGCCCGTTGCCGGTTCTGTTCCCTGGTCTGGCTGAAAGATCCGCCGCCTCCGGATGAGATGGGAGATCACTACGGGGTGGACTACGACCGCGCCATTGCTGCCGCCGGAGACGATCCGGATCACTGGACGGAGCGGCGGGATGCATTGCTGAAATACAAGTCTGGCGGGTCGGTGCTCGACTTGGGATGCAGCTCGGGCGGTTTTCTGCGATCGCTAAAGGGTCCGGCGTGGAACCTTTACGGCATCGAGATGTCAGAGGAAGTTGCTCGGCGGGCTGAAACCGCGACTGGCGCCAAAGTGTTCGTTGGGGATATTCTCGACGCCCCATTTTCTCCGAATACCTTCGACGTCATCACGTGCTTTCATGTTTTTGAACATCTCTACGAACCGCGTGAAGTGCTGCTGCGAGTGGCCCAATGGTTGAAGCCGGGAGGGGTATTTTTCGCCATGATGCCCAACATCGATTCGGCCGGCCGTCGCATATTCGGATCCTACTGGTACGCTCTTGAACTGCCGCGCCATACCTACCACTTTTCTCCGCAATCCTTGAGCCGCATGGCAGACTCGGTGGGCTTGCGCCAACTGTCGATCACCACCGGCCACGAAGTATTTATCGAACAGAGCGTCCGTTACCTGGTCGATGAGTTGTACCGTAAACTGCAGTGGCCGCGGACGCCGATGGCCAGATTAGAGCGTCCGGGCATTCCGTACCGTGCAGTGCGTAAAGCATTCCGCCTTACCGTATTGCCAGTTTTGACCGGCTTGGCATCGCTCGTCGGGGACGGTGAAAGCATCCACGCAGTTCTTACCAAAGCGTGAGATGGTCGAGCTCCTGTAGCTAGGTTTTCATATGCCCGAGGCACGCAGCCAGAACCACGCATTTGGAGGTGGCGCGAGTGACAGCGTCCTAAGTCCGATCGTGTTGTCCGGTCTGCTGCTGGCCATTCTGCTGACTCTGCTCTTGCCCCGCAAATATGCCATTATCCCCGTCCTGCTGGTCACGTTTCTGATTCCGGCCGGCCAGCAAATCTACTTGGCGGGAATGCACTGGACGGCGCTCAGAGTCATTATCGTCGCCGGTTTTGTCCGTGTCGTTCGCAGCCGGTTTTCGTCGAAGAGCCAGGTTTTTGGCGGGGGATTCAACCCGATCGATCAGGCTTTTTTGTACTGTACCCTCTGCCAGGCGGCGGGCACCGTGCTTCAGTATATGCAAACGCCGGCTTTGATCAATCAGTTCGGCTTCCTGATCGACGAATTAGGAAGCTACTTTCTGTTGCGATACCTAATCCAGGACCGGCAGGACGTCTACCGGGCGCTTAAATGCATGGCGTTTCTAACCGTGATCCTGGCGGGATTCATGATTCGCGAACAACTTACGCTCCGCAATGCTTTCGGAACTTTGGGTGGCGTGCAGCCCATTCCCGACGTTCGTGAAGGGAAGATCCGTTCTCAGGGGGTGTTTCAACACGCGTTAATGGCCGGAAGTTTTGCAGCGACGCTCCTCCCGTTGTTCTTTCTTCTCTGGAAGAGCGGGAAAGCCCGCCTCATTGCCGTGCTTGGAGTTATGGGATGCACGATCATGACCATCACTTCGCAGTCGAGTACCCCGCTGCTTGCCTACGTGGCAGGCGTTCTGGCCGTCCTGCTGTGGCCGATCCGAAAGCATATGAAAAAGCTGCGTTGGGGGTTGGTCATTGCCTTGCTTTGCCTGGCGATGGTAATGAAAGCTCCGGTGTGGTTCTTGATTGCGCATATCGATCTGACGGGCGGCTCATCGGGCTACCATCGCGCCGAGCTCATCGATCAGTTCATCCGGCACTTTTCAGACTGGTGGCTGATCGGAACCACGAATGCAGGTACCTGGGGCTACGATCTGTGGGATACGCAGAACCAGTATGTCAACGTAGGCGAAACTGGCGGCCTGGCAGCTTTTGTCTTTTTTATCGTAATGATCTTCCGTTGCTACCAGCGGATAGGGAACGCCAGGAAATCGACCGCGGGCAAGAACGGGTCGGAGTGGTTCGTCTGGCTTTTGGGTGCCGCATTGTTCGCCCATCTGGTGGCGTTCTTTGGCGTGAACTATTTCGATCAGTCGAAGATGGGCTGGTTTCTTCTGCTTGCCATGATCTGTTCTGTGACTCCGATGCAACGCAAAAGAGACAGCAGGAAAATAGAAGAAAATCTCAACGCCGACCTTGGCTCTGGTGAGGCCGACGAACTGTCCGCAATTGCGATCCAGGTATGCTAGAGCAAGACGTTAGACCGATGAAAGTTCTTTACAGCTTTCCGAACAAAATTGGTGCCGCGCGAATCTGCTACACGGCTTGGGAACAAGTCCGAGGATTGGCTGCGGCGGGCACGGAGGTTACAGTATTTCCAGGGGCTGTGTCTCGTGCGCTGCCCGCAAACGTTTCGGTCCGCCCGACGCTAGCCCGGGGTAGATTGCGAATTCCGTACAAACTCTTAGGACGCGTGGGCGCTTTTGTTTTGCACGACAGGATTGTTTCGCGGCGTCTGGAAAAAATGGCCGGCGAGGTAGACATCGTCCACTGCTGGCCCCTAGGTTCACTCGAAACCTTGAAAACCGCGAAGCAGCTGGGGATTCCCACAGTGCTGGAACGGCCGAACGCACATACCCGCTTTTGCTATGAAGCGGTTGCGGCCGAGTGCCGGCGGATTGGGGTGAATACGCCTCATCACGACTACGAACCGAACCCGAAGGTTCTTGAGCGGGAAGAACAGGAATTCGAGCAGGCGTTCCGCTTGCTGTGTCCCTCCGACTTCACCGCCAAAAGCTTTATCGATAAGGGCTTTCAGAGCAACAAATTGCTGCGGCACTCCTATGGCTTCAATGAAGGGGCATATATACCCGCCGAATCTCGGAGCGAAAAAGAATTTACCGGTCTGTTTGTGGGAGTGGACGCGGTTCGAAAAGGTCTCCACATCGCGCTGGAGGCGTGGTTCTCTTCTTCGGCCTCGCGGGATGGAAAGTTTCTCGTCGCCGGCGAACTCAGCGCCGAATACAAGAAACGATTTGCCGCGCAGCTCTCGCAACCCAGCGTGACCTTGCTGGGCCATCGCAACGACGTTCCCGCGTTGATGCGCAACGCCGACGTGCTTTTGATGCCCTCGATCGAAGAAGGATTTGCGCTGGTTTGTGTGGAAGCGCTCGGCAGCGGTTGTGTTCCCTTGGTCTCAGAGGCTTGCTCCGAAATTTGCCGTAATATGCAGAATTCTCTGGTTCACGCCGTGGGAGATTCGGGAGCGCTGGCCCGACATATCACGATGCTTTACCAGGACCGTTCTCTGTTGCGGCAGCTTCGTGACGAATGCATTCGTGAACGTCTTAACTACACTTGGACCGCTGCCGCCGGGAGGCTCCTTGATGCGTATAGATTAGCGATCGAGAGCTACGTCTCGGAAAGAAAAACATCGGTGACGAAACATATCGCACAAATAGCTACGCCATCCGGTTCGCCCGCAGCCAGCCAGGCAACAAGTTTATGAACGCAGTCACCACAAAATACGTTGTCGTCACCCCAGTGCGCGACGAAGAGGCCTATCTGCCACTTACCATCGGCAGCATGGTGAAGCAGACCGTGCGTCCGCAGGAGTGGATTATCGTCGACGACGGTTCGAAGGACGGTACTAGCTGCATCATCGCAGAGGCGGAGCGGCAATTCCCCTGGATTCGGGGCGTACGGCGCGAAGATCGCGGCTTCCGCAAGTGGGGAGCCGGGATCATCGAGGCCTTTTACGATGGCTTTCACGCGCTTCGATGTACGGATTGGGAGTTCATGGCGAAGCTCGACGGCGACTTGTCTTTCGATCCCGATTATTTTTCGCAGATGTTCGCAAAGTTTGAGGAAAATGCCGGACTTGGGATCGGAGGCGGCTTTCTCTACCATGTGGAGAACGGGCGAAAGACTTTAGAACAGAGCCCCATGTTTCACGTTCGCGGTGGAGCGAAGATCTATCGCCGTGGCTGCTGGGATGCCATCGACGGTCTTTGGGTGGGGCCGGGTTCGGATACGCTCGATGAAGTGAAAGCCAACATGCTTGGGTGGAGCACGCGGAGCTTTCTCGATCTTCAACTTGAGCATCACCGCTGGACCGGCGCGGCTTATGGCCGTTGGGGCGGAATCGCAAAGAACGGCAAGACCGACTACGTCGCGGGCTACCATCCTTTGTTCCTGATGGCGAAGGCCGTCGCCCGGCTTTGGCAACGGCCTTATATCTGGGGATCGTTCGCTCTCGTCTATGGATACATTGCGGCGTATCTCGAAAAAACTCCCCGCATCGACGATCCGCAGTTGATCAAGTACCTGCAACGCCAGCAACTGGCCAGACTGTGCGGGCAGGAAACGATCTGGAAATAAGCTGGCTCATTACGACTTACACGTCCTATAACTTCTTCCAATAACCGACGCAATCGCATGGATCTTTCCATCATCTACGTGAACTGGAACTCACTCGACTATCTGCGCGAGTCGATCGCCAGCGTAATTGAGCATACGCATAGCGTTGCTTACGAAATTGTCGTGGTGGACAATGCATCGCCCGAGCCGGGCGTCGATTCGCTAAAACAAGCTTTTCCGGATGTCAACATCTTCCACAGCGAAAAGAATCTCGGCTTCGCCGGAGCCAACAACCTCGGCTTCCGGCACTCGACTGGAGAGTTTGTGCTCTTCTTGAATCCGGATACGAAGCTGATGGCTCCGTCGATCGATATGTTGATCGCCCGCCACAAGAGTCTGCCCGACGCTGGCATCGTAGGCTGCAAGCTGTTGAATACCGATTTGTCGGTGCAGTTAAGTTCGATCCAGACCTACCCGACAATTCTCAATCAGGCGATGGACGCCGAATATCTGCGGCTGCGCTGGCCGGAATGTCCGCTATGGAAAATCGCGCCGTTGTTTTCAGAGAAAGTAAGTCTGATGAAGGTTGAGATCATTCCAGGCGCATGCATGCTCCTGCGAAGGTCGGTTTTTGAGCAAATCGGACTCTTCAGCGAAGAGTATTTCATGTACGCCGAAGACCTCGACTTGAATTACAAGGTCAAGGCCGCGGGCCTCACCAACTACTACGTGGGTGAAACTGCGATCATCCATCATGGCGGGACCAGCAGTTCGCGGCAGCGAGTCAGCCACTGGGCGACGATCATGAAGTATCGCGCCATGGTGCAACTGTTCCGCAAGACGCGAGGCGGCGTGTACGCGCTCGGCTACCGCTTGGCCATGGGCGCGGTGGCTACGGGAAGATTAATGCTGCTGGCATTGATGTCGCTTTTGGGCAATCTGGTTTCGGACCGCGAGTCGCTGAACTATTCGCGGGAAAAATGGAAGACGGTTTTGAAGTTGACCGCTGGCTGGCAGGACGTAGCCGTTGAACGCCGATAGCGCGTAAACGAGATCGACGCGTTGGGAAGGAACAAGCCACTGTGTGCGGAATTTGCGGCAAGTTAAATTTTGATCGCGCGAACCACGTTTCGGACGCGCTGCTGAAGGCGATGGCGGACGCCATTCAGCATCGCGGGCCGGACGATGAGGGCTATTACCGCTCGGGGCCCGTCGGCTTCGGCTTCCGCCGGCTTTCCATTATCGATCTTAATACCGGGCACCAGCCTATTTCGAACGAAGACGAACGGGTTTGGATCGTTTTTAACGGCGAGATCTATAACTATCAGGAGTTGCGGCACGATCTGCAGGCTCGCGGACATGTTTTCAGAACCCAGACCGATACCGAAGTGATTGTCCACCTGTATGAAGAATTTGGCGTGGGCTGTATTGAGAAGCTGCGCGGCATGTTCGCCTTCGCCATCTGGGACGCGAATAAGCAGCAACTGCTGATTGCCCGCGACCGGGTTGGAATCAAGCCGCTATATTACTGGCTGTCGGATAGATCTCTAGTGTTTGGTT
This sequence comes from Candidatus Sulfotelmatobacter sp., assembly GCA_049279555.1. Taxonomy (GTDB): domain Bacteria; phylum Acidobacteriota; class Terriglobia; order Terriglobales; family Acidobacteriaceae; genus Sulfotelmatobacter. Next base: position 9,071 of record JBAPOI010000251.1, on the reverse strand, counting down.
CGGAGATCAAGGCGCTGCTCGCCGATCCGGAGGTGAAGCCGGAAGTCGCGCCGGAGATAATCGACCGCTTCCTCACATTTCTCTATATTCCCGGCGAAGAGACGCTGCTGCGAAACGTGCACAAACTGGCTCCCGGACACTACTTGCTGGCGCGCGATGGCAAGATTGAGATCCGGCAATATTGGAATCTCGAATTCTCTCCACAACCGCGCACAGAAGAGCAGGCCAAGACGGAACTGTTGGAGCTGTTCGAAGAATCGGTCCGGCTGCACATGATCAGCGATGTGCCCGTTGGGTTCCTGTTGAGTGGAGGCGTGGACTCAACCGCCATGCTCGGATTTGCGGTGGGCAAAACCGACCGTCCGCTGAGCAGCTACACGCTCGGGTTTTCGATGCCGGGCATCATCGACGAGCGCCCCTACGCGACCCTCGCGGCCCAAACTTTTGGTACCGAGCACCACGAAACCACGATCAGCTCGCAGGAGTTCGCCGACTTCCTGCCGCAGTTCGCCTGGCACATGGAAGAGCCGGTCTGCGAGCCGCAGGCGGTTGCACTTTATTACGTTTCTCGCCTGGCGAAAAAGTATGTCAAAGTGCTGATTTCGGGTGAAGGCGGCGACGAAGCCTTCGCTGGGTATCAAACGTATCGCGGAGTTTTGTGGCTGGAGCGGCTGAAATCGATGCTGGGGCCGGCGACCCCGGCGACCGCGTCGGTAGCGGCATATCTCGACCGCGCTCTGAACATGGCACGGCTGCATAAATATTCTCCTCTGTTTGGAATCCCCTTCGGCGATTACTACTACGGAAGAACCTATGCCCCGGAGGCGTATTTCAACGCCAAATCGAGCGAGCTGTATTCAAGCGACTTCTCGGGATTCGTGAACAAAGTATTTTCCGTGATGCCGGCTCGCGATCATCTGCACAGCGGGCAGGCCAAGAGCGTGCTCAACCGGATGCTCTATGTCGACACGAAGACCACTTTGCCGGATGATCTTCTTCTAAAGGCCGACAAGATGACGATGGCGAACTCCATCGAGCTGCGCGTGCCGCTGCTCGATCACAAGATCCTTGAGTTTGCCGCACGGCTGCCGGAAAACCTGAAAGTGCGGGGCCTGACCACCAAATACATCGCCAAGGCCGCCCTGCGGGACCGGGTTCCGCATGAAATTCTGCATCGCAAGAAGGCGGGGTTCCCGGTGCCCTACGAAATGTGGTTGCGGACGGAGTTGAAAAGCTGGCTGCAGGATGTGCTGCTCGACCGCGCGAGCGTCGCACGTGGATACTTCCGGCGTTCGAGCATCGAGGGCCTGATCGATGAAAACACGCGCACCGGTCGCCATTCGAAGGAATTGCTTTCTCTTGCGGTGCTGGAGCTGTGGCACCGGTCGTTTCTCACTAAGAACCTGACTGCGGACGCTTCGAACCCGACGATTAACGTTAAGGAACCGTCCGCCACTCCAGCTCCGGCGCTGGCTCTGGGTGACTGAATCTTCTACTCATGTACGAAACTGAAGCCAATCACACAATCGAGTCGCCAGACCAACTGGCCGACGAGTTGCTCGCGCAGTTGGGCGAACTCAAGAGCACGCTGCTCGAACGCACCGTGCTGCCCTGGAGTGAGCATTGCACGGAATGTGTCTGGCCGACCTGCTATACCACGTGCGATCTTTACAACCCAAGGGAAGACGGGCGTTGCCGGCGGTTCTCTGACGGCATGGTCCGAATTGATTGCGCTGAGGCAGTGAACTCCTATGTTCTGAAAATTCGTTTCAAGCAGTGGGGCAAGTTGTGGACTCCCGGTAACATCCACCTGCGTTCGGTGGAAGATGCATTAAAGCTTGAACGCCGCGATCATTGGATTGGCACGACGCTTTATCAGCTGCCAGCTCCGGCGCCGCTGCGGCACTTTGCCACTGGAAAGCGGTACAGCTTCAAAAAGCGAATGGCCTATGGAGCGGCCTCGGGCGAAACTTTGCCGACGGTTTTCGTGATCGAGTGTTACAACCCGGCGCCAGAGGTGGCCCGGCTGTCGCTTACCATGCGCTCCGTCGATGACCAGGTGAAGATACCGTTCCAGCAGTTGCTGGAGCTCGCTCCCGGATTCCACCGGGTCCGCGTGCCATTCGAGGCGATCATCCGCTTCCTCGACTTGCGTGCGCCCTTCAACATCGAATTGGTTCCGAACGAAGACCAAACAGAGACCACGCTCTACTTCGGGCTGCTGGATTTTGTGCGGGAGGCGAGCCGGCAAGTTCAAATCGAAGCGAAAGGCGCGCAGCCGAAGGAATCCAAGAAGGTCAAGTGCGTTGTCTGGGATTTGGACAACACGCTCTGGGACGGTGTGTTGGTGGAGGATGGCGCGGCCAATCTGAAACTAAAGCCGCAGATTAAGGAAATCGTCAAGCAACTCGATGAGCGCGGAATCCTGCAATCGATTGCTAGCAAGAACAACTCCGGGGAGGCTTTGGGCGTTCTCCGCAGCTTCGGAATGGAAGAGTATTTCCTTTGCCCGCAGATTTTCTGGGAGCCGAAGAGTCAAGGAATTGCCGCAATCGCGCATCAACTCAATATCGGCATCGATACGCTGCTGTTCGTCGATGACTCGGAATTCGAGTTGCGCGAGGTGCAGGCGGTGCATCCCGAGGTGCGGACGCTGAACGCCGGTCTCTATCAAACCATTCTCGACATGGCAGCATGCCAGGTTCCGGTGACCGCCGAGAGCAGCGAACGGCGCAAGATGTATCAGGTGGAGGCGGAGCGACAGAATATTGCCGGCAACTTCGGCGGCGACTACACTAATTTTCTCCGCTACTGCAAAATACGGCTGAATATTCAGCCCATGACTGAGGCGAATCTGAGCCGGGTGCACGAATTGACCCAGCGCACCAATCAGATGAATTTTTCCGGAAACAAGTACGAGAAAAGCGTGCTGCAAAATGTTCTGGCCAGCCGGCACCTCGACACCTATGTTCTCAGCGTCGAAGACCGCTTTGGCAGTTATGGGGTGGTGGGCTTCTGCATCGTCGACAGTCGTGTCCCGCTGATGACTGACCTGATGTTCAGCTGCCGGGTGCAGTCGAAGCGAGTGGAACATGCGTTCCTGGCTTACATCATTCAAAAATACATTGCTCTGACCGGCAAGGATTTCCACGCGAATTACCGCAAGACTTCAAGAAACGCGCCCTCGGGAAGAGTGTTTGCCGACCTGATGCTCGAAGAAACCGGCATTGTGGATGGCGTGTCGCGGTTGGCGTTTCCGCGGAGCCGCAATGTTTCCGGCGACGGCATCATCGAAATTGTTGCCCAGGATGTTGCTGCGCAGGATGTGGTGGAATCGGCTCACTCATGACGCTGCGCTCTCGAGCTGGGAATGTCCGCAGGAAGATTCTCTCCGCGGTTTATCGACGGCCGGTTGCGCTGGGCAAGATCGGTCCGGTCGTAACCTTCACGTTTGACGATTTTCCCCGCAGCGCGCTGATGGTGGGTGCGGAAATCCTCGAAAGCTTTGGAGCGCGAGCCACTTATTATGTGGCGATGTCGCTGATGAATACTGCCAATAGTTTAGGCGAGCAATTCCGAGAAGAAGATTTGTTTTCCCTGCTGGATCGAGGGCACGAGCTGGGCAGCCACACGTTCAGCCATCTTTCGGCTCGTCGCACTAGTTGCGATATTTTTGTCCAGGATGCCGAAAAAGGCGTAGAAGCGATTCGGGAGAAGTTTGGGCACGCGAGCTCCGGCAACTTCGCCTATCCCTATGGCGATGTCACCCCAGTCGTGAAGCGGAATCTAGGAGCAAGGCTGACGAGCTGCCGGGGAACCACCGGTGGCCTGAATGGCCCCGACGTAGATTTGAATCTTCTTAGAGCCAACAATCTGTACGGGGACCTTAATCGCGGGGAAGCGGCCAAACGGCTGATTCTCGAAAACGAAAGGCTTAGGGGCTGGTTGATCTTTTACTCTCACGATGTTGCGACGAGGCCATCGCGTTTTGGTTGTTCTCCGCAACTGCTCAAAGAAGTCTGCTCGTTCGCCGCGCGCCGCGGCGCGCATTTTATGACCGTTGCAGGAGTCATGAGAGAGCTTGGACAACAACCTGACGTTCCATTGGAACGGAACTTGCGGGTAGGAAACAGAACTTACAGTCAGCTTCCGATGCCGTATTCTGATGAGTTACGTGGTGACATCTGTGGCTAGTACAACTGCGGCTACCAATCCCAGTGGAACGAGTTCGACCAACCGCCGGCGTCGAAGTCTATGAGACGGATCCCATCCGCGAGCCGCGCTGGTCGGCTCTGGTGGCGAGCCATCCCCGCTCGTCGGTATTCCACGGCTCGAAGTGGTTGCAGGCGTTGCACAATGTGTATGGCTACGAGCCGGTGGTAGTAACCACCTGTCGACCTGATGCGCCTCTCACCAATGGACTTGTCTTCTGCAAGATCCACAGCTGGCTTACCGGTCGCAGGCTGGTGTCGTTGCCTTTCTCCGATCATTGCGATCCCTTGCCCGACACGGCGAATGAGACTGACGAATTGCTCTTGCAGCTGAGCCGGCAGGTCGACCGCGAAAAGTGGAGATACGTTGAGATCCGCCCTATCGCCTATGAGCCCGGTCGCCTCGCCGGGATGAGCCGGGGAATGACTTACTTGTTCCATCGCCTCGATCTGCGTCCACCCGAGCACCAGCTGTTTCAGACCTTCCACAAAGACTGTGTGCAAAGGAAGATTCGCCGTGCCGAGCGGGAAAGCCTGACCTATGAGGCGGGAGCCTCCGATTCGATCCTGCGGAAATTTTATGCTCTCTTGGTGATGACTCGCCGCCGGCAGGGCCTGCCGCCGCAGCCTCTGGCGTGGTTTCGCGGCTTGATTGCTGCATTTGGAAGCGACCTCAGAATCCGCGTGGCCTCCAAAAACGGCGTGCCCGTAGCCAGCATTCTCACACTTTCGCACAAAAAAACTGTGGTTTATAAATATGGCTGCAGCAATGCCGCTTTCAATGCTCTGGGCGGGACCGCGCTCTTGTTCTGGCAGACCATTCAGGAAGCCAAACATCAGGGATTCGAGGAGCTTGAACTCGGTCGCTCTGATACCGACAACGCCGGGCTGATTGCCTTTAAGGAACGTTGGGGCGCCTCTCGCCGCTCCATCAGTTACTGGACCTACCCTGAGAACGACCCCACATCGCTACGAAGCTGGAAAAAGACGGTCGTGCGGCGCGTGGTGTCGGCAGTTCCCGATCTGGCTCTCGAAGCGGTTGGAAGTCTCTTATACAAACATATTGGCTAGCATCGCTGCGCAAACTTCCCGCTCTGAAACTTACTCATTGGGAAACCCGCAAGTATTTAGAAGGGCCTAACCCTGAGGGTTCTTAAAATGCTATTACTAAATCGAGTTTATTATCTCGTGAAGCCAGTTTTGCCGTGGCGTGTGCGATTGGGGTTGCGACGGTGGCGCGCCAAACGGCGCCGCCGGCAATTTGCCGGCGTTTGGCCAATCGATCCCAAGGCTTCGAAAACCCCTCCCGGCTGGCCGGGTTGGCCCGGGGGCAAGCGCTTCGCGCTGGTGCTTACGCACGATGTTGAGGGCAGCAAAGGAGTGTCACGAGTCAAGGAACTGAGGGACCTTGAACAGAAGCACGGATTCCGGTCGTCCTTTAATTTCGTCCCCGAAGGGGAATACCGCGTTCCCGATTCAGTGCGGGAGCTTCTTGATCACGCCAGCTTCGAGGTCGGTGTCCACGGCTTGAGGCACGATGGCAAACTCTACAGCTCGAAGGCGGAGTTCGCCTTGAGAGCTTCCCGGATCAGAAAGCACCTCGAGCGATGGAATGCTTGCGGATTTCGTTCTCCCCTCATGCAGCACCAACTGGGATGGCAGCATGCGCTGGGGGTCGAGTACGACGCTTCTACGTTCGATACGGATCCCTTCGAGCCGGAATCCGACGGCGCCGGGACCATCTTTCCCTTCTGGGTCGCCGGTCCGGATGGCACCGGCTACGTGGAGCTTCCCTATACGCTGGTTCAGGATTTCAATCTTTTCGGAGTCCTGCAGGAACCGAACATCGAAATTTGGAAGCGCAAGGCAGATTGGGTGGCCGAGCACGGCGGTATGGTCCTGCTGAACACCCATCCTGACTATATGTGTTTTGACGGCCGGCAGCAAAGGGACGAGTATCCGGTCGCGCGTTACGACGAATTCTTACGTTATATGCGGGAAAAATACGAAGGCGCGTTTTGGGCGGGCCTGCCGCGGGAGATAGCCAGCTATTACAAAGAGGCTATGCCCGTCGAGTCCCGCAACACCCGCAAGAAGATCTGCATGGTTGCCTATACGCCATACGAAGGCGACAATCGCGTGCGGCGCTACGCGGAAACTCTAGTCAAGCGCGGCGATCAAGTGGATGTGATTGGCCTATCCCGCGAACCAGGTCAACCCTCGGTGGAAGAAATCAATGGGGTTACGATCTACCGGGTTCAACATCGTGAACACAACGAGCGTGGCATGTGGACCTATGCCTGGCGATTAATGCGCTTCCTCAAGCGATCTTCGCGGATGCTCTCGCAGCTGCATGACCGCAACCGCTACGATGTGGTTCACGTCCACAACATGCCGGACTTCCTCGTACTGGCGGCATGGTACCCAAAGCTTACCGGCGCCAAGCTGATTCTCGATATTCACGATATCGTTCCTGAATTGTTTGGCAACAAATTCCACTCCCGGCTCAACTCGGCTTATGTCGCGATGCTGAAAAAGATGGAAAAATTCTCTGCGGGATTTGTCGATCACGTCATCGTGTCGAATCACCTTTGGCATAAGACGGTCACGGCGCGTTCCGTTCCGGAAGAAAAGTGCTCGGTTCTCATCAATCACGTTGATCCCGACATGTTTTCCCGCCACGCGAAAACCAGAACGGATGGGAAGTTCATTATTTTATTTCCCGGAAGTCTGCAGTGGCACCAGGGTGTCGATATCGCGATCGAAGCTTTTGCCCGGGTCAAGCCGAAGGTGCCCAACGCCGAGTTTCATGTCTACTGCGGGTCCGGCGTGCTGCAAAGCGATTTGAAAACGCTGGTGGAGCGGCTTGGGCTTGGAGAGAGCGTCAAATTCAATAAAGCCGTTCCTCTTGACGAGATGGCGCAGGTCATTGCCAACGCCGACCTGGGCGTCGTCCCCAAGCGTGCTGATTCGTTTGGCAACGAGGCCTACAGCACGAAGATCATGGAATTCATGTCGCAGGGTGTGCCGGTGGTTGTTTCAAAGACCAAGGTCGACTCCTTCTATTTCGAGGAAGGGATCGTTCACTTCTTCCCATCCGGTGATGTGCAAGCCATGGCAGAGGCGATTCTGGATGTGGTGAACGACAAGGCCTTGCGTGAATCGCTTGCCGCGCGCGGCTATGAATATGTCGAGCGCCACGGCTGGGACCAGAAAAAGAAAGAGTATCTCGATCTGATTGACTCGCTCTCGACTGAGGCATTCGACGAGTTTGCCTCGTCAGAAAATTTGCACTCCCAAACTCGATCTGCGGCTTTTCAGGCTACGATGCCTTCGTTGAAAACGATGCAGCGACCGAGTCACGGCCAGCCAGCGGATCCGATCACCGAGGAAGTTGCCAGCCTGGGATCCGACTAAACGTCGGCCATCTGTAACGTTGCCACAGCAGGCTCGCGAAACAAAAAAACGAGAAACACGACGGCGCACCCCGCCGAGCCGGACATCGAACAGTTCTCTCCTCCCCAAATTGTTTCACTAATCTTGATTATTTCACTGAACTTGGGCAGGAACCCTTGACCACAAAATCATCGAATTGCAATGTCGTAGTGGTGGGCGCCGGTCCTTACGGACTTTCCTCGGCCGCCTATTTGCGCGCGGCTGGAGTCGAAGCGCGCGTTTTCGGCGAACCCATGTCCTTCTGGCAGAATCAGATGCCGGTTGGTATGTGTTTGCGCTCGAACTGGGGCGCCTCGCACATCGCCGATCCCAACCAGGCGCTCACGCTTGACGCCTACTGCCGCGAGAAGGGCAATCACGTCTCCCGGCCAATCCCGCTCGACCGCTTCGTAGACTACGGGCATTGGTATCAGAGCCAGGCGGTACGAGATATTGAAAAGCGCGATGTAAGCAGCATCGATCTCGCAGCGGACGGCGGGTTCAAGATTGTCATGGCGGATGGCGAAGAATTCACCACGCGGCGGGTCGTAGTGGCGGCCGGAATCAGCGCGTTTACGGCGCGGCCAGCAGCGTTTGCCGGCATTCCTTCCGCTCTGGCATCGCACACCAGCGAGCACAACGATCTGCGAAAGTTTAAGGGACGAAAGGTAGTAGTGATCGGCGCCGGCCAAAGCGCCCTCGAGTCGGCCGCATTGTTCAAAGAAGCTGGCATTCCCGTCGAAGTGATTGGACGTAAGGAGACTCTCAACTGGGTCGGATTGCATCCGCGATTACACCATCTGGGCGCAATCTCCAAAGTGCTGTATTCGAAGCGTGACGTAGGGCCGGCTGGGATCAGCCGCCTGGTCGCGATGCCGCACGTCTTCCGGCGATTTCCCCGCAGCTTCCAGGATCGCACCGCGTATCGCGCGATTCGACCTGCGGGAGCCGGTTGGCTGCAGCCGCGACTTACAAACGTGCCGATTACATTGGGACGCAGCGTGACTTCCGCCGAGGTTTCTGGCAGCCAGCTCCGCTTGCGACTCGACGACGGAAGCGAGCGCTTAGTCGACCATGCGCTGCTGGCGACAGGATTCCGGGTTGACGTATGCAGATATCCTTTCCTGGCTCCAGCATTGTCGAAGCAACTAGTAACCGCACACGGCTTCCCTGTGCTTAAGCGTGGCCTGGAGTCTTCGATTCCAGGGTTGCACTTCGTTGGTAAACCTGCCGCGTGGAGTTTTGGACCGCTGCTCGGCTTTGTTTCGGGAGCGGAGTTTGCTTCGACCGAACTGGTTCGCTCCATCGCTCGGCACACCTCTCGGAACGGAAACCACTGAACTCGTGAACACCGCCTTAACATCCAGAGTTGAAAGGTTGAGCGCCGTGCAGACCGCAAACCAAACCACCGGAGCGGTTGTAATC
>JBAPOI010000250.1:0-3151 GCA_049279555.1 Candidatus Sulfotelmatobacter sp. | reverse complement strand
GAATGACAATCCCAAGCGGGTTATTTTTGCTGCGGTGAGTGAGATCCTTTTTGCGGGGTGAGGGTTCATTTTTTGCGACGGCGGATGCGGAGGTCGAAGCTTACGACGCCGTTCTGGTCGCGGGTACCGACGACGGAAAGATTTCCTTTCACGTAGTACTCGCCCTGAATGATCTGCTGGGAGCTTTGGGAAACATTGGTGGAGTAGGTGAGCGATAGATTGTTGGCGAATTGCTGTTCGATGGAAACCTGCGGACCGCGGCCTAGGGGAGTGGTTTCGCCGGTTAGCCCCTGGGGATCGATTTTGATGTTGCTAGCGCCGAAGAGTCGCTGGAAGCGGCTGCTGGCGGTGTCGTTGATGGCCGAATTGAGAATGAGCGCGCTCGCTTGGTCGGAGAAGATGCTTTGTCCGGATTGTTCCTGGAGTTGGGTGGTTTGATCGTTGGTGCGGCCGAGGGCGAGCAGGGCGATGATGTCGGACTTCGGCAGAGGAGGCTCGGAGCGGTAGTTCACGTTGAGACCGTGATCGGGCGTGCCCGTGAGGGTGATGTTGAGATCGTAGTTGCGAACGTGGGTGGAAGCCTGGAGGTTGAGTTGGGGTTCGACCGCGACGGGATTGGTGAATGTGATGTCGCCGCGCTCGAGGGTGAAGTGAATTCCGTGGACGGTGGCGCGGCCTTCGAGAATGTCAACGCGTCCCAGGACCGCAGGACGGGCGACGGAACCACGGATGCGAAGGTCGGCATCGCCGGAGAGGCGGGCGACGGCGGTTCGCATCTGGAGTTCGGGCGCGGTCTGGACGTGGATATCGAGCTTGACGTTGAACAGCGGAGAATTCGCGGTGGTGATATTGGTGACTTGGCGGCTGCGCTCGAGATAAGTGCCAAAGTCGAAGCCGGGAGTGACCGACATCTTATTAATAAAGATTTCGCCTGAAACGGTGGATGAGGAGCGAGTGCCGACCCAGTTTAGTTTCGCGTCGGCGGTGGAGCTGACGCCGGGAGGATAACGCAGGCGAACATCCTTGCCGGTGGCGGTGAGGTTGAAGTTGAGCTGCTCATTAAAGTAAGAGGCGTCACCCTTGAGGTCGATTGTGCCACCGCCGGTGCGTGCGGTGAGGTTCTCAATCAAAAAACGATCGCGGCTGAAAACGAGCGATCCGTTCAGTTCGCTCAGGCCGCTGGGCAAACCTGCATAAAGGATTGCGCCGTTCTCGACACGCAGGCGGCCGTGCGGCAGAGGCTCGTCGAACGTGCCGCCGATAGCCATGTTCATCGAGACAAATCCGGAGGAAGTGAAATCAGGGTCGAAGGTGGAGAGTAGTTTGAGGTCGATGCGACCGTCGGCTGTGAGATCGAGGGTCCGGGGTGCAGAAAGAAGCACGGAGCCATGTGCGGTGAAATCGGTTCCCTGCCCGAGCAGATGGAGTTGTTCGATATTGATGGACTCGCGCGCGATAGAGAAGCGAACGGGATCCTGATTGTGCAGGTTGACGTTGTCGACGTCGAGTGAAAGCGCGGTGAGGGTGCCGTCGAGGGTCCATTGCGAAGGGTGACGAAGCGGACCGCGGAGAGCCAGAGTGCCGCCGACTGCGGAGTGACCGGTGAGCCGTCCGCGAAAATAAGAGCGCCAGAGGGCGTCGAGATCGAGTTGATCCATTTGAAAAGAAAGCGTGGCGGGGTAGTCTTCGCGCAACTGGACTTTGCCGTTGAGAAGTAAGGAGCCGCGCTGCAGATGGGAGTTGCTGGTGACATGCAGGTCGTTGCCCTGGGTAATGGCTTGTATGTCGAGATCGCCAACGGGTTCGCGATCGAGCGAGAGATTGCGGATGTGGACCTGCGCGGCGATTGAAGGAGCGGCGAGAGTGCCGGAGCCTTTGACCACGAGATCGGCGCGGCCTTCGATGGACAAACGGTTGGAGTGAAGCTGGCGTACGCGGGCGAGATCGAAATTACTAGCTGTGAGATCGAGACGGAACGCGCGAGTCGCGGGGGTAAAAGCAGCGCTGCCTTCGGTAACGGAATCGTCGTGCAAGAGGCGAATGTCGTTGAAGGCGATCTCGCCCTGGCCGAGTTGAAAAGTCGAATCGAGTTGCTGAATAGTTTCGCCGTAGGCCAAGGCGTTGTTGAGGTGAATGGTTCCGTGGCCGCGAGGATCGGCGAGAGTTCCGGAGGCTTCGAGGGCAACATCGGCCTGGCCGGTAACGGGATAGTTTATTCCCGCGAGGGCTTGCAGATCGGAGAGATCGGCGTGAAGGATGTTGGCGCGAATGTTGAAGTTGCTGTCGCGAGTGAAGTGGCCATTCTGGAGCGTGGAGGTGGCGTCGAATTCGGCGGAGGTGGCGTCGCGGCTGAGCGTGGCGTTCCGCAGGCTGATCGCATCGAAGGAGAGCTGGAGTGCGCCGGAAAGAGAATCCCAGTGAATGTGAAAGGCGCGTGCGCCGGCGGTGGCGGGTAGGTTGAAGTCGAAATCGTCACCGGAGAGCGTTCCGGCAAGTTGAGGAGACGAAAGCGAGCCGGTCATGTTGCCATTGAAAGTTGCGCGGCCGTTCAGCGTAACGGGAAACATTGCAGGGCCACGCACGGCCGAGATAAACGGAAGCCAATCGGCGACGCTCGTGGTGGAAACGGAGAGGCGAAGCGAGGATTTGGCGGAGAGCGAACCGGTAGCCTGGATGCGGCTGGTGGGCGTGGTCAGGGTGAACTGAGGAAGGTCAAGCATGTTGGTGGCGAAATAGTACGTGCCGGCGGCACGACCGGTGAGCGGGAGCTGTGGCGACGCGATGGGATGCGCGGGCGGACTGACGTCGAGGGCGAATTGAATTTCGGCGTCGCGACGAGTTCCCTTCCAACGAGCGTCGACGGAGCCGGAAGTTAATCCGGCGGGATGAAGGCTGCGCAAATCTTCCGTGCGTGTTCCGAGAGCGGCAATAACCTCGTCGGCGGAGAGATCGTGGAGTTTGAGGTTTATTGTTGCGTTTTGGATGGCGGGCGCCGTCGGCGTGGGGGCCTTGGGCGCGGCTTTCTGGCCGGCCTTGTTTAGCGGACGAGCGGCGGAGATCGTGGCGGTCTCGAAAGTTTTTTTGGCGTTGGGCGAAAGGCGCTGATCGAGAGCGAGCCAATGTTCCCACTCGGCATCGCCGGTGAAGCTTC
>JBAPOI010000249.1:0-1597 GCA_049279555.1 Candidatus Sulfotelmatobacter sp. | reverse complement strand
AGCGATGAAGCAAACGGCAGCGTCTGCGCGTGGTGCATCTGCATCAGTTGCGGCGTCAGAATGGCCCCGATCGGCCCCGGATAAACCGACCCATACGCATGTCCGCCCGTCTGCCGGTAGACCGGGCAGCCATTCATGCACGCCGCGCAGCGAATGCACCGCAGCGTCTGCCGTTCGGTCTTCTTCGCCAATATCGACGAGCGCCCGTTATCCAGCAGCACCACATGGAACTTTTGCGGCCCATCCCCCGGCGTTACCCCGCTCCATATCGACGTGTACGGATTCATCCGCTCGCCCGTCGCAGAGCGCGCCAGCACCTGCAGCATCACCGCGAGATCCTGGAACCGCGGCAGCACCTTCTCAATGCCCGCCAGCGTAATCATGGTGCGCGGCAGCGTCAGGCACATCCGCCCGTTGCCCTCCGACTCCACCACAACCACCGAACCGGTTTCCGCCACCAGAAAATTCGCCCCGCTGATCGCCGTCGGAATATCCAGAAACTTCCGCCGCAGATAGTTCCGTGCCGCGTTCGTCAACTCCTTGGGGTCGTCCGACAAATCCTTCAGGCCCATCCGCCGCGCAAAAATCTCCCGCACCTGGCTTCGATTCACATGTAGCGCCGGGACCACAATGTGCGAAGGCTCATCTTCCCCAAGCTGCAAGATGATCTCCGCCAGATCCGTCTCGTAAGTCCGCACTCCCGCAGCCTCAAGAAACGGATTCAGCTGGATCTCTGCCGACGTCATCGTCTTGATCTTGATTACTTCTTTGACGTATGTCGCCGCATTCTCCTCGCGCAGCAGTTCGAGAATGATCCGTCGCGCCTCGGCTGCATCCGCGGCCCAGTGAACCACTCCGCCGGCTGCCGTGCACCGCTCTTCAAACTGTTCGAGGTAAAAGCCAAGATTCTCCAGCGCGTGATCCCTGATCGCCGCTCCCGCCGCGCGCAGTTCCTGCCAATCTGTCTTTTCCGCAACCAGCTTGCCGCGCTTGGCCTGGATCACGTCGATCGCGTGAGCCACATTCTTCCGCAATTGCGGATTACGCAGCACCGGTAACACCGCTTCGGGAAACGGCGGCGCTAGCACCGGATCAAGGACCGGATGGTAAGTAGGCTGGCTCATGCCAGACCCTCCGCCGGCAAACTTTCCGTGCTCGCCAGAATCTCCACCAGGTGGATTGTCTTCATCCCTGCATACTGCCGGTGCATCGCCCCGCCCAGGTGCATCAGGCAGCTATTGTCCAGTGCCGTGCAGAACTCCGCGCCCGTTGCCACCACGTCCTGCAGCTTGACCGCCAGCATCGCCGACGATACTTCGGCATTCTTCACTGAGAATGTCCCGCCAAAACCGCAGCAACGGTCCAGGTTCGCAAGCGGAACCTGCTCCATCCCGCGCACCTTGTCCATCAGTCGCCGCGGCCGGTCACCAAGGTGCAAAGCGCGCAATCCATGGCAACTCGCGTGATAGGTGACGCGGTGCGGAAAATAAGCCCCCACATCCTCAACTTTCAACCGGTCCACCAGAAATTCGCTCAGCTCATACACCCGCGGCAGCAGCGCCGCGAACTGCTTCCGTAAATCCTCGTTCCCCAGTTC
>JBAPOI010000248.1:0-4575 GCA_049279555.1 Candidatus Sulfotelmatobacter sp. | reverse complement strand
ATTCAAAGACGGCAAACCCGCGGACGAGGCGCTGCTCAAAACCTGCTTCCCCTGCCATGTGCCGGTCAAAGCTCGTGACTTTGTTTTCACCCGTTACGCGCCTTAATTTCAATAAACTTTGCGGAGTCCGTCGATCCGCAATTTTTTCTCTACGCGAGGTTTAGCCCCACACTAGTTGCTGGCGTAACATCGCCACAGCACTCATTGGCCGACAGTGATTCGATAGGCCTTGCTTGAGTTCATCGGACCCGGGTTCTGCTAGAATTTGTGCCGTGAAAAGACGAACATTACTCCAGGCGCTTCCCGTGGCGACATTTCTTCCCGCATCACTTTGGGCTGCTGCTCAGCAAGACAACGGCAATCCTGCGCAAGCCGGGACTGGCGTCTACGAGCTGCGCGTCTATCATGCGGCTCCGGGTAAATTGAGCGACCTGCTGGCACGCTTCCGCGAACACACCGTAAAAATTTTTGACCGCCACGGAATAAAAAGCGTCGCTTATTGGACGCCTCTCGATGAGCCGGAGAAAAGCAACACTCTGATCTATATTCTTCAGCATCCAAGCCGCGAAGCGGCAGCCGCCAACTGGAAATCATTCCAGGATGATCCGGAGTGGAAGAGTGTCAAAGAGAAATCCGAGGCGAACGGCAAACTCGTGGAAAGGGTCGACTCCACCTTCATGGCCCTAACCGACTTCTCGCCACGATTGTGCTAGACGGTTCCATTGACCTCTCGTTCGGGTTGGAGGACAATAGGCTGCCCGCGCACGGAATGCCGCACCGGACGGCCATTTCGAGGGAACCCGTGACGAAGAATCGCATCTACTTATTCCTTTTGACCGTGGTGCTCGGCGCGGCCTTTTGTGCAGCAGCGGCGACTCACGCGTCAGCGCAAAGCTTCACGACCGTGGCGAGTTTTGAACTGCCTGGGGGCATCCAGCCTAGCGCCGCATTGGTTCAGGGTTTTGATGGCAACCTCTATGGGACAACAAATGGCGGCGGGACTAACTATGACGGCGCGGTGTTCCAAGTCACGCCCGACGGAACGCTGACGACGATGTACAGCTTCGATTTGTTGGATGGCTCCGACCCCAACGCGCCCTTGGTTCAAGGCATGGACGGAAGTTTCTACGGGACAACGGTCACTGGTGGTAGCCGTCAGAACGGCACGGTGTTCAACATCACGGCAGACGGAACGCTGAGCACGCTCCACGCTTTTGGTGGCGGCGACGGCGCCAACCCCTCGTCAGGAGCGCTGGTGCAAGGCACCGATGGGAATTTCTACGGCACAACTGACCTTGGTGGTGCCTACGATAATGGTGCAGTCTTCAAGATGACATCCACCGGTCGGCTGAAGACGATTTACAGCTTTTGTCCGCGGAGACCTTGCGTTCATGGCTTCACACCTGCCGGCGGTCTGGTTCAGGCCACGGATGGGGACTTCTACGGGGCAACGAGCAGTGGAGGGGCCAGTATTTACGGTACAGTATTCAAAATCACCTCTAACGGGAAGCTGACGACTCTTCACAGCTTTGACGCCAGCGGCTATGGTCCCGCGGCGGGACTGGTTCAGGCCGCGGACGGAAGTTTCTATGGGACAACGGAGAACGGCGGGCTTGGCCTTTGTGGGGGCGGGTGCGGTACAGTCTTCAAGATCTCCTCAGCGGGTGGATTGGTCTCGCATCGGTTTAACGGAGCTAACGGCGCCTTCCCGTCCACAGCGGTGCTGATTCAAGCCACCGATGGAAACCTGTACGGCGTAACCCCGCGCGGTGGCAGCGGAACCTGCAGCGATGATTCTGGGCTTGGTTGCGGCACAATTTTCCGACTCACCCCAAGTGGCGTTCTGACGGCCCTTTACAGCTTTTGCGTTCAAGCTAACTGCCCTGATGGCTCTCAGCCCGTCGGCGGGCTGGTGCAAGCGACTAACGGGCTCCTCTACGGCACAACGCGGGATGGTGGAGCTTTCAGTGGGGGTACAGTTTTCAGTCTGTCGTTAGGGCTGGGGCCGTTCGTTGAGACGCTGACCATGTCAGGCGATGTGGGTGCTACCGTTATCATCCTAGGAACTAATTTGGCAGGTGCAACTGGCGTTACGTTTAACGGAACGACGGCTGACTTTACCGTCGTGTCGAGTTCCGAAATTACGGCTACCGTCCCGAGCGGCGCAACTAGCGGCATAGTTTCGGTGACGACTCCGGGCGGCGTTCTCATCAGCAACCAAGCATTTCAGGTAAAACCGTAAACCGCGAGAATTCGGTAGCAAGCAGATCAAAAAACCGTGTAACTGCTCGGCAACCAAATAAAGAGTCAAATGCAGAGGACCACATGACAACAGGTTCGTTCTACAAACCGGTTCTAGCTGCGGCTCTCGCATTGACCGTTGCCTTAGCTGGCGCGTCGCATGCGCAAACCTACACCGTTTTGTTCGACTTCGACGGCGTTCACGGATCAGAGCCTCAATATCCCCAACTTCTCGCTCAGGGACGAGACGGCAATCTGTATGGGACTACGCCTAGTAGTAAGCACGACACGGGAGTTGTATTTAGGTTTACGCCAGCGGGAGTTCCGAAAGTGCTGCATACCTTCGATGGTACCGACGGTGATCGTTCGTTGAGCGGCTTAACGCTCGGGACGGATGGAGATTTTTATGGCACCACATCAGAGGGAGGCAGCAACAGTTTAGGAACAATTTTCAAGATTAGCGCGAGCGGAGCTCTGACCACTCTCTACAACTTCGGTTTGGGAGAAGGTCAAACCGAGCTACCGCTAATCCAAGCCGCCGATGGAAATTTCTACGGAACAACCCCAAGCATTGCGTACAGGATTGGGTCGGGTACCTTCGCCATATTGGCCTCGCTTTCCGATTCTTCTAGCCCGCTTCTCCAGGCAACAGATGGGGACTTCTATGGCACCGGGGGCGGAGGCACGTCGAACGACGGCATTGCGTTTAGGATGATGGCCGACGGGCTAGTCACCGTCATCTTTAACTTCGACGCCCACGTGCCCGCGGCAAATGCTCCCCTGATCCAGGCCAGCGACGGCAACTTCTACGGGACCACCTACGTAGGGGGTGATCACAAACAGGGCGTTGTATTTAAACTAACGCCGAAAGGAGCGGTTACGGCGTTGCACAATTTTCCAGACCCCAATTATCCAAAAGATGGCGCCGAGCCGTATGCAGCCCTCCTACAAGCTAGCGACGGCAATTTTTATGGGATCACCAAGAGTGGCGGCAGCATGGGCTACGGAGTGATTTTCGAGATTACCCTGGCGGGCGACTACTCCATCCTTTACAACTTCAATCCCGCCACCGGGAGCAATCCGACGGCAACCCCCATGCAACATACCAACGGCACGATTTACGGGTTGGCGCAAGGCGGAGGGACCAGTGGTTTAGGCGTCGCTTACAGCTTTGATCTCGGTCTTCCACCCTTCGTTCGCTTACTGCCCGCCATCGGCAGAGTCGGTGAGACCGTTGAGATTCTTGGTCAAGGTTTGAGTGGAACAACCGCCGTCTCATTCAACGGAATTGCCGCTACCTTCAACGTAGTGTCCGATACATATCTGACAGCTACGGTCCCGAGCGGAGCCACGACCGGCGTGGTTTCCGTGTCGACTCCGGGCGGTGTTCTCAATAGCAACCAAGCATTTCAGGTAAAGCCATAAACTCTTGCCAGCACCAAACTCTAGTTGCCCACACAATAGCGGCGGCTCAAATCTTCCGAGCCTGTAAATTTCGGCACCGACAACTCATCAAAGAAGGGCTCGGAGATCGACGGGGCTCGAACGAATGCGCAGCGCTGCGGCTAGGTTCCGCAAAAAATTCCGAGGCGCTCCGTATCGAACGGGATTCCGGGGCGATGCATGGAATCCCTTTTCTGATAGGCTTGATTCACCCTGTTGTTATTTGCCCCTGAGATTTGCGGGAAATCTTCAGGAATCGAGTTGTAAGGATACATGGCCAAGAGTACCAATCAGGACCTATCGGTCCTGTCATCCTCCAAACACGGATTGCTCTACCTCACCCCGAATGACTGGACCCTGGTGGCCGATAAAGCTGCCCGCGCTCATTTCAGCAAGGGCCAGACCATCGTGGATAAGGGCAAGAAAACGAATGGGGTATTTTTGCTGCTCAGCGGAACGGCGCGAGTGCAAATTCGAACCACGCCACCGTATCCTGAGATTGGTCCAGGAGAAATTTGCGGAGAGATGTCGTTCCTCGAGGACGCTCCCGCCAGCGTAAACGTGGTCGCGCAGGGGGACGTCGAAGCCTACCAACTGGATCGCGCTACTCTGGAGGGTTTGTTCGAGATCTTCCCTCACCTTGCGTCACGCTTTTACCGGTCATTGGCCGCGAATCTTTCTCACCGGCTTCGAGAATTGATTGGGCCGAACGCGACAGTTTGATAGAAACCCTTTGATAAGGATAGCGAGGTCGGCCCAGCGACGTTATCAAGAGATTCCGGCCGAATGCAGGGTACCAGATGCAAATTGAGAATTCACCCCAAATTAAGAACGCCCCGAAACTCTTTCGAGTTTCGGGGCGCCCGAACAGCCCTCCCCCAGAACTGCTCA
>JBAPOI010000247.1:0-1916 GCA_049279555.1 Candidatus Sulfotelmatobacter sp. | reverse complement strand
TCCTGATGGGAGACGAAGTTCGACGCACCCAGCACGGTAACAACAACGCCTTCTGTCACGACAACGATATCTCCTGGTTCGATTGGGGGCTCCTTACGAAACATTTCGACGTGCACCGTTTCGTCAGGTTGCTATGCGCTCGGCGTAGCTTGCGCAATGTAGAGCACGAAAATGCGAGATTGAGTCTAGTGGCCATGCTCATGGAAGCGGACAAGGCTTGGCACGGAACGAAATTGAATCAGCCAGACTGGGGAGACAATTCATTCGCAGTGGCATTGGAGGCCGAACTTCGCCCGCAAGGGCTTCGAGGCTATTTCATTTTCAACGCGTATTGGGAGCCACTCGATTTTGAACTACCCCAGCTGCTTACGGGAAAAGCTTGGCGGCGCTGGATCGACACTGCCCTGGATTCGCCACACGATATTGTGGATTGGCAGCAGGCGCAGTCTGTTTCAGGCACCGCCTATCGGGCAGAGGCTCGTTCCGTGGTCGTGCTGCTCGCAGAAGGCGTCGACAATGGATAGCCGGCACTCAATTTTACGTTCGAACTGCCTAACAGTTGATGAAGTTGCAGGCTGCGGCTCACGTAACCTGATTTAATACGCCAAACCCTTTTTTAAAGGAATCGACGATTCTTCGAAAGGTGCTAGAGTTAATCGGCAGGAACTGCTGACGAAGTGTAAAGCAACCGCTACGATGGTCCCCGCGAAAAAGGAAATAACAATGCCAGCGACAAAAACAACAGCCGCTTCGGTAGCGATGGACATCGATAACCTGTCCGATCTTCGCAAACAATATGGATGTGGACCAGTCGAATTCACGGGAACGGACGACGCACTTTACGAGCGGCACCTCATCTTCGACAACATTACGCAATCAGCCGAGGCGGGACCGCGCGAAAAGTTTGAGGCGTTCGCCCGATCGGCGCGCGACATTCTTTCGCAGCGCTGGATCAAAACTGAAGCTACCTACGAACAAGAAAATCCCAAACGCATCTACTATCTCTCGATGGAGTTTCTGATTGGCCGTTCCCTGGCCAACAACGTAACGAATCTTTTGCTCGATCCGCTGGCCAAACAAGCCATTAAACAAAACAAACTCGATTGGCTCGGACTTTTGGAACAAGAGCCGGACGCCGGCCTGGGGAACGGCGGACTGGGTCGACTGGCGGCATGCTTTCTCGATTCGATGGCCACCATGCAACTGCCGGCGATGGGTTATGGATTGCGATACGAATATGGAATGTTCCGACAGACCATTCAGAACGGTTGGCAAAAAGAACAGCCAGACAATTGGCTTCGTCGGCCCGATCCTTGGGAGGTTGCTCGACCACACGAACAGGTCGAGGTCAAACTAAACTGCTCGTTCGAGGTGAGCAGTGGTAGTTTGCGCGCCGTCGCCGGCAAGCCGTCAAGTCTGATCGGCATCCCCTATGATCGCCCGGTCGTCGGCTTCGGCGGCAAAACCATCAATACACTTCGGTTGTGGGCAGCATCGGCGCCACAATCCTTCGACTTTCAAGCCTTCAGTCATGGTGAATTTGTCAGCGCGCTGGCTGAAACGCTCGAAGCCGAATCGCTCACGCGCGTGCTTTATCCAGACGATTCCACGAGCCAAGGGCAGGGCCTGCGATTTGTACAGGAGTATTTTCTGGTCGCGTGTTCGCTGGTCGACATCATCCGGCGGTTTCGGCGCGCTAATACCGATTGGAACACGCTTCCGGAAAAAATCGCGATCCAACTCAACGATACGCATCCGAGCATGTCCGTACCGGAGTTGATGCGTATCTTGCTCGACGAAGTGCATTTGGGCTGGGACCAAGCATGGGATCTGACGCAACGCAGCCTGGCTTATACGAATCATACGCTGCTGCCCGAGGCCTTGGAGAAGTGGCCGGTCGCCTGGTTCCAGTTGCT
>JBAPOI010000246.1:0-7846 GCA_049279555.1 Candidatus Sulfotelmatobacter sp. | reverse complement strand
GTGTTTTGGATCAAGCCCGAACTCGTAGCAGAGATCGAATACGCCGAATGGACGGAGGGAACAAGCGGCGGATGCGGTCCCAAACTTCGCGCACCCGTGTTCCTCGGTTTGCGCGACGACAAAGATCCGAAAGAGTGTGTGTTGGATGAAGCAGTAAGCCTGAATATGGCTCCTACTTAATATCCTTCATCGCAAGCATCGTCCCATAATCACGGCCGCCCGGTTCTACGGCGCGCGCGACTACGGCCGTGAATACCCCACGCAATTCCGGATATTTCGCAAGCAGCGATTTCATCACCGCCACATTGCTGCTATAAGTCGTGGTCGTGTTGGAAACGTCCGCTGCCTGATACTTCACAACCAAATCAAGATCGTTGCCCACAACCTCAGGAAAAATCGCCGTGAGCTTGTAGGCGGCAGTGCCGGCAGAGAGGTCCGTCGTCTTGCCTCCGCCGGGGAGGTCGGCGGGTTGCAATTTCTCCGATTCGTCGTAGAGCTTGTCGGTGGCCTGTGTGCTCATCAGCGGAAGAGGTGAAACCAAATTGCGCGCCTCAAGAAAATAAAGCCAGGCATTGTGCATTTGGCCTTTGCCTTGGAACTCGCGGGCGCGTGCCGCATACCAATCGCTGTCGTGGCCGCCGGATTGTGCGGATTTGATGTAGAGGTAGCCAAGTTTCCACTCGGCACCTGATTGCTGCAGAATCATCGACGCGGTGAAAGCGCCTTTGGCCGAGGGTGCGTCAAGAATAACGACGCCGTATTTTCCTGGTGGAAGGTTATTCAAAACAAAAGCTGCACTGTCGGCTGTCTGTCCCTTGCTTCCGAAAACTCCGCAAAAAAACTCCGCCCGTTCGATGGGCTTCGAACCTTGTGCCTCCAACAGAAAAGGCGGGTGTGGGGTGGCCTTCACTCCGGCAAGCGCTGCTTGATGGTCCTTCACCGCATTCTCAATACTGGCGAAATCAGCAGCCAGACTGGGGATCGAGTTCTGGCGAAGCGATGCTGTATCCCCCTTGGCGATCATGTCGAAGTAGCGGAGAGCAGTCGAGGTGAGTGCGGTTCGCGTGTCCCCCATATCGCTGGCTGTCAGGCATGTCTCGGCGAACGCACTCACTGTGAAAAGCGTCAGCAGAACGAGAGCTGCACATCGCAGGTGTGGTTTGGCTGACGCTCGATGGCGGCGAAGAGGGAGGTCCCTTCGACTTCGCTCAGGATGACAGCGCAGGGTAAAACGCCGAACTGTACCACTACTAACACTCTTTAAACCGCAGCCAGAATCAAGCACCTTGTAAATCTCCGAAGTGGATTGTAGCTCCCGTTGCCCCAACAAATGCAATTGGTTGCACACCGTGATGAGCTACCTGGAATCGAACTTCTGCCTGCAAGAGATTAAAGTCAATACATTCTATAAGGTAGGGGAACTGCACCTCGGGGATGGGGAGCTACGCGGTGCGGTCGAGCGGTGCTAAAATTGCACTTATAAAGCTTCCGTCTCCCCAGAGTAACCAAGGGTAACCACAAGGATTCAAAGCAGGGGGTCGTTCATGAGTAAGGGAATCAAGCTTACAGGGTTGCTGCTGGCGGGAACTTTGTGCCTGCCGGTTGCCGGGCAGGCCGACACTCAGACCACGCATCGAACTCATGTAAAGGCTAAGAAGCAAGAACCCCCTCCGCCGCTGCCCTCGGGCACGCAGGGTCCTGTGCCTCAGGTGCCGCTGGATGCCATCCCGGCCATCGCTCCGCAGGTGAGCTTTCAGGATGGATTGCTCACCATTGTCGCTCCGAACTCTACTCTTGGGGACATCCTGCGTGGCGTGCGCAAACATACTTCCGCAGACATCGAAATTCCGCCGACCGCCAGCGAGCGAGTCGTGACGCGCCTTGGTCCGGGGCCCGCTCGCGAAGTGCTTTCCGAACTGTTGAATGGATCACGTTTCAACTACATTTTGTTGGGATCTCCCGAAGACGCGAATGCTCTTGTGCGCGTCGTGCTGGTAGCGAAGGCTGTGGAGGCTCCTGCCGGTACCGCGGCGCCTGGTGCTGCGGGTGCAGCTCCCGTAGTGACCAATGCTCCGTCGGAGGCCGCTGAAGAGCCGGCCGATGAACCGGTGGAGGAGCAGGTGGATCAGGGGGCCGTAGAAGCTGAACAAGCCGCTGGCCAGCAGCAACCGGACCAACCGCCGGTTAAGACTCCACAGCAAATGTTGCAGGAAATGCAGCAGCGCCAACTACAGATGCAGCAGCAGCAACAATCTGGGCAAGCTGGGCAAGGAGTGCAGCCGGGGCCTTATCCGATGCCGCCTGGTATTCCGCGACCGCCTCAGCAGCAACAGCCACCAGATAACGAATAGCAGCATTGATTGGTACGGTTCGGCAGGTCTTTGGTTTAGGTGCCTACGGGCGATTGCCGGCGCCTTCGATGCGCGGTTGTGAACCCGGCGTGAGTTTCGCCGAGCGCGCGGCCGTCAGATCGTCAGACTCGTTCATCGCTCTCTGGAGCAGTTGCCAGTCACGCGCTACATCGCTTTCTGAAACCTTTGGCGGCGCGCCGCGGCGTAGTTCCTCTTGCAGTCGCTTCTCCAGAAGCTGTTCCTGGAATTTGCCAAAGTTTGCCGAGAGAACATCGTTCGCGAGAATATTGCTCTCGGCGACGCCTACGCTGACCACTTCCCCATCCGCGAGCATCCGCAGCTCCGGATGTCCGCCGGCATCGATATTTGGAGAAGCGTTGCGTAACACTCGGCTCAATTTCTCTTTCTCTTGGCGAGCCCCAGTCGTATCCGAAGTGTTCCCGGCCATTAATCGCTCGGTCACCGAACGGCGCTCGACTAAACGATTCAGTTCATTCTGGTAGTATCGGCGATCCTCGGCGGCGAGAGGCTTCTCCAGCGGACGCTGAGCACTGTACACCAGCGCACCGCGTGCAAGATCGAACCGGCCCGCGCTCGTTCCCAGATAAACCGCTGCCACGCAGCCCGCAAAGATCGGGCTGACCACGGCGCTCGGCACGATATATTTCTTCGATTTCAAGAACGATTCCACCACTCCGTGCACCTGCGTGCTGCGCGCCTCGACTCCCGGAACTTGCGGCATTACAAAACGCGTGAACTGCAATTCCGGATGCCGCGTGCCGAACTTCACCATCGTCTTCGCCATCTGCTTGGGTGTCGTGATCCCCACGTCGGCGACTATGCTGCGATGCAGCGCCTTCGGGTAGTAAAAGTTGATGACATCTTTGGCGAAGTCGGCGCAATTCGAGGACACGGTTCGAAAGTGAGAGCGATTCGGTGCCGCGTTATATTTCCGGATGAACGCTTCATCTTGCGCCGCAGAAGTTTCGATTTCAAAAGCGTAAGACGCGCGGTCGTAAGCGGAGCCTACCAGCTCATACCAGTTCCCGCCCGGAGCCTCGCCACTCGACAAGTCCGGCACGATCGTCGTCAAATATTTGCGCCGGTATTGATCGCGAAGAAACGTCACCATCTTCGGATCGGCAAACAGCGGCACATTCTCCGGCTTCTCGACCGCATAAAGATAAGGAATCAACGGGATCGCTACCCAATCGTAGCCTCCGACGCCGTCGTAGCGGCTGATCACAGCTCCTAATTCCCCGGGCGCGCAGGTGCGCAGAACCACCGGCGTTTCGGCACACACCCCCGAAAGATAAACCGCCGCATGTCCCGTGGCCGTGAAGAATCCGAGTTTTCCGTAAGGTTCTTCTAATAAAAGGGTCGCCGATGCGTTGGCCAAAGAGGAGGTCGCGCACACCAGCGCACACATCGCCGCGAGCACAAAACACTTGTGCCAAGCGCGCCGAATTCTCCACGAACAAGGCATAAACATCCGCTGATAAGAACCCTTTTTCGATACATTAGTTGCCGTTTGTAACCCCTGCGAGTTACGGAAGTCAGCCAGACCATCAGATGCGCTTGGCACCATGCGTAGCTGTCAGAAAAATAAGGGGATAGCGGAGTGTGAAAGGCGGGTAAATTTGCGGGTATTTCCTACTTTAGGTGTGAGTGTTGGTGCGGTTGCTTACGCGCGAGGGCGGTGAAGCTGGAGATCCTTCGCTTCGCCTGAAAAACGGCTCCGCTCAGGACGACAACTCCATGTAAGAGTGCCCGAAATTCATTTGTTACGAAATCCGAACAAAGTGCGCTCGATGATTAGCACTCTCTCATCCAAGCGTAGTATCCCGCAGACTTAAACCTCATACTTGCGGAGACGCCGATGACACAAGCCGCGCCCTTCCTGCCTGGCATCGAGCACATCGTTGTCCTGATACTTGAGAATCGTTCCTTCGATAACATCCTCGGCTGGCTTTACGATGAGAAGAACGCTCCGCCGTTTAACCAGGTGCCCAGCGGACAGACCTTCGACGGCGTCTCCGGGAAAAATCTGACGAATCCGTGGGACAAGCCCGGCCCGCAGATCGTCGTGCAGGTGCCCGTCGGCTCGACTACCGATCCTACCAATCCGTACCCCGACCCGGGCGAAGTTTACGCCGACGTCTACGAGCAGCTCTACAATGTTTTGCCACCACCCGTGCCGCCGAATCCTCCCCAGCCACCGCCCATGTCTGGGTTCGTGAACAATTACGCGGCGCAAAAAGGGTCCACGCCGCCTGACATCATGAACGGATTTCGGCCGGCCACGCTCCCCAATCTTTGCCAACTTGCGTACCAGTTCATTACCTGCGACCGTTGGTTCGCCTCAGTGCCCTCGCAGACTTTTACCAACCGATCTTTCGTCCACGCCGGCACCGCATCGGGATATGTCAACAACGTGCTTGGCCACCTGCCAATCTTCATTAACGACACACCGACCATCTACAACCTGCTCGAATCGCAAAATAAAAGTTGGCGCGTTTACTACGGGAGCCACTGGTTTCTCTGCATGACGTTCCTGGGACAGGGCCAGATCGAGCGCCACATGTTCGGTTTCGGCCCGCGCCGCATGTACCCCTTCGAGCAATTCCTCGACGATGCACAGAAGGGCAACCTTCCCGCCTACTCGTTCGTCGAGCCCAACTTCATGAACAGCCTGATCTATGGCTATGAGAATGACATGCATCCCGATGCGGCTGTTCTCAAAATCGGCGAGGCTTCCAACGTACTCTACGGCGACGAGCTGATTCGCAAGGTGTATCAGGCCCTGCTCACCGGACCGACCGAGCAGTGGGAATCAACTTTGCTGATCATCACCTACGACGAGCACGGAGGCTGCTACGACCACGTGGCGCCCGGCGCCGCGACGCCTCCCGACAACCGCATCATCCAGCCCAACCAGGATGGCTACAGCGGATTTCTCTTCAACCGATACGGAGTCCGCGTGCCGGCCGTGTTGATATCACCGCGCATCGCCCAACCTCATTCGGTTGACCACACGATCTACGATCACACCTCAGTCCTCCGCACCATCATGGACTATTTTCTGGGTGGGAATGTGCAACCCAATGCTCTCGGCAACCGCGTAGCCACGGCCACGCCGCTCAACCCTACGCTGGGCGCTCCGAGCAGCGATCTGCCAAATCTCTCGGTTCCGGCTGTCTCCGACAGCAAGCCGACCGAAGACGGCCCGCTCACCGATTTCCAGAAGGCAATTGTGCGCGCTGCGTGGCTCCGCCTGAAACAGCTAGGCGCCTCCGCCGTTGCGGAAGCAGAACCCACATTCCTCACGAAGCTGCAATCGGAGGCCGAACTGCAAAGACTGGCGGCCACGCTGCCACAGTCCAAAACGCCGTGAAGGTAATTACAACCCACGGATTACAGAATTACTTCATCAATTTGATCGCCCACGCAGCGGACTCACGCACGACTTCATCCTCATCGTCTGAGAGTTTTTCCAACAGCGGAAGAAATTTCCGCTCACGACTGTTGCCCATGGCAATCACCGCATTCCGGCGCAATCCGGAGCGTTTCGCCCGCCGCACCGGCGATTCGCGAAAGCTTCTACGAAATTCTTCAACGCCGATCTCCGCTAGCCACTCGAGTGATGGATTCACCAACTCCGCGCGCGGTTGAAATTCAGCCGCATCCGTCGCCGGAGCCTTCCGATTCCAGGGACAAACATCCTGACATATGTCGCAGCCAAAGATGTGCCGGCCCATCCCTTCGCGTAGCTCTTCAGGAATCGAGCCACGCTTTTCAATCGTGAGATACGCGATGCATTTGTTTGAATCAAGCTGATAAGGCGCAATCAGCGCGTCGGTCGGACAGGCATCGATGCAGCGCGTGCAACTGCCGCAGCGGTCCGGCGCCGGCACTCCGAATCCGGGAGAGCTGCTCACAGGAGCGTGACTCCTCAATTCGTTGATTCCGAAATCGTCGATCTGGAAATCGATCGACGTAAGAATCACACCAAGAAAAATCCACGATCCAATCTTCTGATTAATGATGCAGGTGTTCTTCCCGATCCATCCGATACCGGCGTACTTCGCGGCCACGCGTTCGACGATCGGCCCAGTATCGACGTAATAACGAGTAACGAGTTCTTGTTCTTTCTCTTGTTTTTGTGTTCCGCAGTCCGTCACTCCGCACGATTTTCTCAACGCCGCTTCCACCTGTCGCAGCCGCGGCATCACCGACTCGTGATAGTCCCGCTTACCCCAGGCGTAGCGCGAAATCCATCCGGAACCAGGGGAATCGGAAGCCTCGGTCGAATATGGATGCGCCGTGTTGTAGTTGATGGCGCAAACTACCACGCTGCGCGCCCATGGTACGGCGTGTGCCAGAGACGCGCGCTTCAAGCGTCCCTGCTCGTCGCGCGCCTCCAAATACTTCATCTCTGCCGCGAAGCCGTCCGCGATCCAGCGCGGAAAATATTCGAGCTCCGGAGCATCCTCGACTGGAGCAATACCGACGAGATCAAATCCAGCGTCAGCGGCAGCTTGCCTAACGATGTCGGCGATTTCTGCAGAGCGAAGCATGGTGAATGCAAATACGAATCGAGATTACTCGAGCTCGCGTCGTGCTAAATGCGGAAGAGAAGGGTTCCAATTTGGAATCCGATTCTATTTTTTGTTTGTAAATGCGGTCGCGCTCGTCTCAACAGCGTATAAGCTTTTTCTCACAGAGTCACGCAACGGAAGAATTGCGCGTTCTCCGAAATTCTTTACAAGGAGAAACATCTATGCCGCAACCCACCCAGCCTCAAACTCCCACCATCAAAATCTCCGTAATCAATGAGAGCACCGTGCTGGCCGACGCGGATGTCGTGCCGGTCGTAGCCGCGCTGCAGGAGCAAGTCAGCAGTGACTTCCTGCCGGTCTGGGGCGTTGACGCCGAGCTCAGCATCGTCCCTAAGAGTTCACAACCGCCCGCTGGAAGTTGGTGGCTCGTATTGCTCGACGACTCCGACCAAGCCAACGCTCTCGGCTACCACGACCTCACCACCGAGGGACTTCCCATCGGCAAGGTCTTCGCCGCCAGTGACCTGAAAGCCGGCACTTCGTGGACGGTCACCGCCAGCCACGAATTGCTGGAAATGCTCGGCGACCCCAACATCAATCTCACGGTGTTCGTGCAGAACAGCAATACCGCCGGTACTCTCTACGCCTATGAAGTCTGCGACGCCTGCGAAGACGACAGCCTGGGCTACTCGATCAACAATATCCTGCTGTCCGATTTCGTTTACCCGGCATGGTTTGAAAGCTTCCGCACCGAAGGCTCGACGCAGTTCGACCGCATGAACAAAATTCACGCTCCGTTTGGATTGCTGGCCGGCGGCTACATCGGCGTGTTTAACGTCAACTCCGGCAGCGGTTGGCAGCAACAGACCGCCGAAAAGCACCCGACCAATCTTCAGAGCCGGGGAGCAGTCGGTACTCGCCGCGAGCGCCGCAATA
>JBAPOI010000245.1:0-1785 GCA_049279555.1 Candidatus Sulfotelmatobacter sp. | reverse complement strand
TGTCCGGGATCAAGCTGGACTCGGTCATCTCCAAACCCAGTTGGCGGCTTGAAATGCCTGACTGGCGTAGCAATGCCTCCACGTGGTCTGCCAGCCCTGCGCGTGCGAACTGGCGGGCCGAAAGATTGACACATACGCGCAGAGATTGATGTGTGGGCTCGTCGACGCACCATCTCTGAATCTGGTTGCAAACTTCAGACAGTCCCCAGTCTCCGATTGGCAGAATCAAGCCGCTCTCTTCTGCGAGCGGAATAAAGTCCATCGGGGGAACAAGCCCGCGCTCGGGATGGCACCAGCGGATCAGTGCTTCAAGACCGACGATTCGCCGCGTCGCGAGTTCGACCTCCGGCTGGTAGTAGAGCACAAACTCGCGCTGCTCAAGAGCGTGCCGAAGATCCGTCTTGCGCGGCCATTTCTCTGAAATATCCTTTCCCTTGTGGGAGTGGCGCGCACCTTTCTTGCGCAGCCTCCGCAGTTCCAATTGGCTGGCGACCATATCCGCCAGGCTCTCCAGCATCCGCAACTCGTCCAGCGCCATGGCGCGCCGTGGCTGACACCCGAATACCGTCAGTGCTCCAAGAATCCTTCCACACGACGAACGCACCGGTGCGCTCGCAAAAGAAACTACATCCAAACGCCGAAGCCGCATGCCGCCGCCTTCGAAATCCGGATGCTTTGAGATGTCCGGAACAACCACTGGCCCATTCTCGGCAAGCACCATCTCGAAGATCGACCCGATCCGAGGCAGTTCGCGTACCGCCTCGCCCCAGTACGACTTGATCCACACGCGGCTCGCGTCCGCAAATCCAATCAGCACCGTGTCTGCGCGGAAATACTCGGCACAGAGCCGCGTGATCGCGTCAAAGCTGGGTTCCGGCTCGGTATCCAGAATCTCCGCGGCATCCAACGCAGCCAATCGCGCGTCCTCCTGCGGCCAATCGATTCCAGTGGTTTGCAGTTCGGCTGGTGACATCGTCTTTGGGCTCCGCGGCATCCCCGGCTCCCTGCGTCCAAATAACACGGGTCGACCGTACCGGCCGCACTGCGATGATTTATCGTGGTCGCGGTCAGCGAAAGGACGTCCATCTAACCTGATGCACAGGTTCTCTAGCTCCCTTATCGGAGCAGAATGTGCGGTCCATGAGGTGACATGAAGGCATCGCGTCTTCGCACGTATCCGCCATCACTCAGATTCTATTTTCGCGCGCTCGCCTGCCCGGTTTCCGTCCACAGGAACGTGAGCTGGTCCGCGTCATCCTGGATCTGCTGGTCCACGCTCACCCCGGCCGAGTGTCCTCCAGCCAGGCCATAGTGCAGCAGCACCGGGCGCCCGCCGGTAGACACCGCCTGCAAAAGCGCCGTCATCTTGCGCGCATGAAGTGGATCCACGCGCGTGTCGCTGTCTCCAGTGAAGAACAGCACCGCGGGATAACCAGTGCCGGGCTTCAAGTTCTGGTACGGCGAGTACTTGAGCAGATACGGAAACTGCTTTTCGCTGTCCGAGGAACCATACTCCGTCACCCAATAGGAACCCACCAGAAACTTCTGATAGCGCAACATGTCCAGCAGCGGATAGCCGCAGAGCACCGCTGAAAACAGATCGGGCCGCTGCGTAATCGCCGCACCCATCAACAAACCGCCATTCGAGCGGCCGGTGATGGCGAAATGCTGCGGCGAAGTGTACTTGTTGGCAATCAGATATTCTGCCGCCGCAAACCAGTCGTCGAAGACGTTCTGCTTTTTTTCGAACATGGCCTGCTCGTGCCAGTTTTCCCCGTACTCGCC
>JBAPOI010000244.1:0-42446 GCA_049279555.1 Candidatus Sulfotelmatobacter sp. | reverse complement strand
ATTGCGGAGACTGCGTTACCAGCATGGCTACGGCATGCGCGATATCTTCCGGCTGCAGCATTTTTGAGTGATCCTTGCCGGCGTGGGGGCTGAGGTCCGTTTCGGTTGAACCGGGGCAGATCACGGAAACACGGATGTTGTGGGTTCGTAATTCTTCCGCAACGGTATAGCTTAGCCCGTTTAATCCCCACTTGGACGCAGAATAGGCTGCACCGTTGGGCACGGGGTTCTTGCCCGCGAGAGATGAAATGTTGATGATGTGGCCGGAGCGGGCGCGAATCATCGTGGGCGCGAAGGCGCGAATCATGTAGTAAACGCCGCGCAGGTTCGTGTTCAGAATCTGATCCCACACGTCGGGCGGAAGTTGATGCAACGGGCCCTCGACTCCGCGGACGCCCGCATTATTGACCAGTATGTCGAGGCGGCCAAAAAGGGATTCGACAGTTTTCGCTGCTTCCTCCACCGATTGAAGATTAGAGACGTCACAGGGAACCACTTCGCACTTCCCGCCGCTCTGGGCGATGTTTTTCGCGGTCGACTCAAGAGACGCGACCGTACGTCCACAGAGTGCGACGGCAGCGCCCAGATTTGATAGCCCACGCGCGATGGCTGCGCCAATGCCCCGTCCGGCGCCGGTGACCACCGCCACTTGTCCGTTCAGAGGATGTGTTTTATCAGTAGGTGACATCTTCGTTTCCATTATTGACTAGAATACAGCGTTCATGAGGATACGTTTTTTTGAAGGATGATTGAAGGTTGGGGAAAACGCCTGCTTGTAACGCGCTGCCTCGCATCGACGAAGGCTGCCGGCAGAGCAGGGCGTCCGAAACGGGCCATCCACAGCACGATTGATCGGCATCTTAATAATAACGAGGAGGATCAAGGGGAAGTTACTTGCCTTCGGAGAAAGAGGTACTTATAATCCGGCAACCGGGAATGAAAGGGCCAATCGCCTTGGTTCCCACTGTGTTCCAGAGATTTGTGAGGGACTTGCCCGGGAAGCGCCAAGGCATTTTCAACGTTGTATCCGCAGTGCAACGGATGCAGCGGGATGCAGCCAAAAGATTCGGCAGCAGTAAGATTTTCCGGAAATAATTGATTCGCGACGATCCATTCGCAAAAGCCAAGGAGCCATACTGATGAAAAAGATTCTGGTCACGGTCGTGCTCGGAGTTGCTACAGTGGCAGCGGCCCAGCCACCAGCGCAGCCGGCACAAGGTACAACTCCGGCGCC
Organism: Candidatus Sulfotelmatobacter sp.; assembly: GCA_049279555.1. GTDB lineage: Bacteria > Acidobacteriota > Terriglobia > Terriglobales > Acidobacteriaceae > Sulfotelmatobacter. Next base: position 41,212 of record JBAPOI010000244.1, on the reverse strand, counting down.
TGCGTCCTCCGCGCAAGCCCCGGTCATCAAAGATCCCGCCGAGTACAACGCTTACGTGGGGGCGATCACCAGCAAAGATCCGGCGGCACAGATCAGCGGCCTTGAAGCGTTCCTGACGCAGTATCCCAATAGCATCATGAAGCCCCAGGCGCTGGAAATCCTGATGGGCGCCTACCAGCAGACTGGCAACCCCAAGGTCATGGATGCCGCCAGCCGTCTGCTCACAGTGAATCCGGACAATATCAAGGCGCTGGTGGTATTGGCTTTCAGCGAGCGCGCGGCGCAGAAATGGGCCGATGCCGAGAAGCATGCCCAGCATGGACTGGAAGTTCTGCCCAATTGGACGAAGCCTGATGGGGTGCCGGACGCCGATTTTACCAAGCAAAAGGCACAGTTCGGCGCGATCCTGAACAGCGTGGCCGGCTTCTCTGCGCTGCAGTTGAAGGATTTTGCCACCGCCCAGAAGTATCTGCGGGCTGCAGTGGAGGCCGATCCGAACAACGTGGAGAACATCTATCCGCTGGCTGTCGCCTCGTTGCCGCCCTCGACTCCTCCCGACGAAATCAACGGGCTATTTTTCATCGCCCGTGCGTCGAATCTGATTGCAGATTCTACTGCCAAAGCACAGGTTACGAAGTTTGGCCGCAGTAAATACATGCGCTACCACGGCGGCGAAGATGGATGGACTGATCTGCTGACGCAGACGGCGGCTACTCCATTGCCGCCAGCGGGCTTCACAATTAAGCCGGCTCCCACTCCGGATGAGCAGGCGCACAATATGGTTACGGCCACCGTGCCCGATAAGATGGACTTTGCAACATGGGAATTTGTGCTCTCGAACGGCAAGCAGGAAGATCAGGACACGGTATGGAACGCCATCAAAGGCAAAGCGGTGTATATGAACGGCACGGTGATCAAGGCAACGGCCACAGAGATCGATATCGCGGCCAGCGAGGATGATATCGAGGCCAAGAAAGCAGACATCACGTTAAACATGGCGGAGAAGCTGTTGACGGCGCGAATTCCGAAGGAAGGCGCCAGTCTGGACTTTCAGGGTGAGCCCGCTTCTTATACTCCCAGCCCGTTCATGATGACGATGGAGAAGGGCGTGATTCCGAAGCCTAAGGTTGCGCCCAAGCCTCCCGTACACCACAAACCAGCGGCTAACTGAAGCTCCTGATCGACTCGGTAGTTCGAACGAAGTCGTTCAAAAAGGCAGCCTGCGAAGGCTGCCTTTTGATTTCTTGGGTTTTGGTTTCCCTGAGCCGGGATACGAAGGTGTTGCGTGGCGCAAGCGCCTAACGAGCCGCCTTCTTGTCCAGGGACATGGGGCGCGCGCTGCGCGGCGGACGCTTAACTCCATCGCGGAGCTGGCGGACGTCGATCTTGAGCTCGCTGAGCGTCCGGCTAAGAGTGTTACGGTGCATTCCCAGTTCGCGCGCGGCGCGGCACTGGTTGCCCTTGTTTTCCTGGAGGACGGTGAGGATGAAACGTTTCTTGAATTCCCGCACTCCCTCGGAGTAGAGAATGTTGCTTTTGTACATCTGCAAAATAAGCGCTTCCAGTTGATCTTTCACGATGCGTCTCTTTCTTAATTTAATGCCTTAGTAGAATGTCTTTGAATCGTTCTTCAACAGCGTTGCTGCATCGCATCTATTTCTTTTGCTGGCTGGCTGGAGCGTTCAAGTCTTTGGGGGCGCGATGCAAAAAATCCAACCCCTCGTAGAACCGCACGCGAAGCGCCGACGGCGCTACCCAGATGGCTGCTCTTCCCACCACCAGGAAATATGGCGCCAATCGCGAATCTTCCAGCATCTGCGAAGTGGGAGCGAAGGCGGTCAGTCCCATCAGGACTACGGCCACCGTCAGGCACCCTTTCACCAGCCCCAACAAAGCCCCCAGAAAGCGATCAAATCCGCTTAGCCCAACTTCCTTCATCAGCTTGCGCGCGACTCTACCTGCAATACTGAAAAGCATCAGAACCGCAAAAAATATGATGAGGAAACCGAGAACCTGGGACAGTAGTTCCGACTTCAAGAACGATGTAAACCATGCCGCGAGGCGCTGATACTGCCAGGCGGCAACAATGTACCCAACCACGAGACCCGCCATGCTCAGAACTTCGGCAAAGAATCCGTGTATCGCGGCGAATATGATGCTCAACAGCACACCCACGACGATCAACCAATCCGCCGCGGTCATGCCGGTCTCCTGCCTTTGCTGCGAATAACACCTACGCAGGAGATCCCGCGCAGGGCTCGGCGCTTACACATCCAGCTTGTGACCCGTGAGCTGGAGATAGGCGTCGAGATACTTTTCGCTGGTACGGCGCGCTACGTCCTCAGGCAATGCAGGTGCGGGCGGCTGCTTATTCCAGCGAATCTCTTCCAGATAATCACGAACGTACTGTTTGTCGTACGACTCCTGCGAGCGGCCCGGTGCGTACTTATCGGCCGGCCAGAAGCGCGAGGAATCCGGAGTGAGCACCTCGTCAGCTAACGTGATGCCTTTGGCGGTACGTCCAAATTCAAATTTGGTGTCGGCGATGATCAGGCCGCGCTGGCGTGCGTGGGCGGCAGCTTTCTTGTAGATTCGCAGACTAAGTTCGCGAAGATAGCTCGCGGTTTCGGAGCCCAGAATCTCGCACATCTTCGCAAACGAAATATTTTCGTCATGGCCGGTGACGGCCTTGGTGGCGGGAGTGAAAATCGGCTCTGGGAAGGCCTGCGACTCGGTGAGTCCGGCGGGCAGGTCGATGCCGCAGACTTTGCCGGTAGCCTGATATTCCTTCCAGGCTGACCCTGAAATGTAGCCACGCACGACGCACTCGACGGGAAACATGTCGGCCCGCCGCACGAGCATGGAGCGGCCACGCAACTGATCCGTATATTTCTGCAGATTTTGCGGGTAGAGGTTTACGTCCGTGGTGATCAGGTGGTTGGGAACCACATCGGAAAGGCAGTTGAACCAGAACAGCGAAATCTGGGTTAAGACACGGCCCTTTTGCGGGATGCCGGTGGCCAGCACATAGTCGAAAGCGGAAATGCGGTCGGTGGCTACAAACAGCAGGCGGTCGGAATCGAGCTGGTAGACATCGCGAACCTTGCCGCTGGCGTGAAGTTGAAGGTCTGGGAAATCGGTTTGAAGTAGGACAGGATCAAGAAGATTGGAAGTCATGATTGAAATTCTACAGGTAACGAGCGAGGCGTATTTTAGCCTGTCAGGAATTTTTGTCAACGGCAGAGATCACGGTTGAAAGGGAAGTCTGTATCTTGTTGAGCGGGGAAATGTTGGAGGAGGGAAGTGAGGACGGTCGAGGGGCGGTTGACGGGTTGTGGCACGGACATTGTGGAAAAACTGAGGATAAGCGTGGATAAAGTGGACAGATGAGAGATTTTGGCGCTTCGAGCCTACGGCGCGGCCTTCTTGGCCAGCAGCGTTTTGATGGCATCGGGCAGAGCGAAAACGGAAGTGTCGACATTGTCGAAGCTAACCGAGTTCGTGGTTTCCACTTGGTTACCATCGGAGCTTTTATGGGTGTCCAGGGTTGGCCGGAGCCATCGGTTGAAATCTTTGTAGTTAGAAAACACTTCGCTCTCATCGCCCGATCCACCCCGCCAGGCTGAATTGAACTTGTAGCCAATCAGCAGTCCAGTGGTGGTGTCAAAGAATTGCTCGTTGACGATACCCCACTTGTTAATTCCTTTTAGGTGATAGCAGGTGTGAGCCTCAAAATCGGTTACCATCGACCACCGCCATCGAGCTGAAATAGTCGAGGATGTGGCCGGGGTAGTGCATATCCGCGTCCCGCGCTTTCGATTTGATCTCGTTACCTTCGCTGATCGCCGGACCTTTCTTAGGATGGAGTTGCCACGCGACCGTGCCATCAAAGCCTTCCTGGTAACGGGTGCCATCGGGCAACGCAACGTCGTAAAGAAACTTGTCGTCTTTGTAATAAACGGTGCGATCGAGACTCAGGCCCTGTGCCGGGATTTCGTATTTTCAACGGACGGTCATCGAGTTGTGTTTGAAAATGGCCTCGTGGCCACCCATTGCGGTTACATAGTGGGCCATCACGTCTTGGGCTGTGGGCAACGGTTGTGATTTGGAAGAATCCTGGCCGCAGAGGGCTGATGCTCCTAGAACTAAGAATGCGGCGAGCTTGACGAGGGAGTTGAGGTTGAATGCCGGGAATTGGATTCTCAAGATGATTCTCCGAACGCAGACGTTGCGGACACTTCTTATGTGAAAGGACGTGCGGACTTCGTGTTGGTTAGCAGCCCAGTGGAGACTTCGCTGCGCTCCGCGAAACGGGGCCAGCGGGGAAACCTGCACGTCAACGGATATGAACTTATGCCGCGCCGAATCGCACCGAAACCAGTTTCGAAACGCCGGGTTCCTGCATGGTTACGCCGTAGAGTACGGGCGCGATGCTCATGGTTTTCTTGCTGTGCGTGATGAGCACGAACTGGGTCTGGATGCTCATTTCCTTCACCAGTTCGGTGAAGCGGCCGATGTTGGATTCGTCGAGCGGAGCGTCTACTTCATCAAGAATGCAGAACGGGCTAGGCGTGTACTGGAAAATGCCCACCAGCAGGGCGAGTGCGGTGAGCGCCTTTTCGCCTCCGGAGAGGAGTAACACGCTCTGCAGGCGTTTGCCGGGAGGCGAGGCGACTACATCGATGCCGCTCTCGGCCGAGTTTTCTTCGTCGGTGAGCTTCATGAAAGCGTGTCCGCCGCCGAAAAGTTTCTTGAAGGTAGCCTGGAAATTTTCGTTGATCTTGTCGAAAGCCTCACGGAATTTCTGGCGCGAGACTTCGTCAATCTCGCGAATGGTAGCGGTTGTGTTCTCGATGGAAGAAATGAGGTCCTTGCGCTGAGCATCGAGAAAGGTGTGGCGCTCGGCTGTTTCGCGGTACTCTTCGAGCGCCATCATGTTTACCGGTCCCATGGCTTCTAGTTTGGCGCGCATCTCGCGATACGACTGATCGCAGGTGGCCAGTTCATCGCCCGTCACAAGCACGATTGTGTTGTCGGCGAGCAAAGTGGAGCGCTCGATTCCCAGTTCGTTCAGGCAGGTTTCCGCCATATACATGGCGTCGGCTGCGAGCTTGGCGGCAGCGGCTTGAAGTTCACCACGGCGGTCGCGGGCCTGGTCGAGCAGTTGCCGGGCGCCTCGAAGAAGCTCATCGATCTCGGAGAGGCGGGCACGCAGCTGATCTTTTTCGAATTGCAGCAAACTTTCGCGAGCCTGGCCGGCATTGCGCTCGGCCGTAAAATCAGCGGCCTGGCGCTCGAGTTGTACATTCTCAGCCTCGCGCTGCAGCTTCTCGGCGGCAGCCGCTTCAATTTGCGAGGCGAGAGCTTCCATGCGCTCGCTCATTTCGCTGAACAACGACTCGATGCGGGCAAGTACGGCTGCAGCGGAGCGGTGCCGCTCTTCGAGGGCTGCGACGCGAGCCACGCACTGCGAACTAGCCTGGGTCGTGTCTTCGCGACGTTGACGCAGCCCGGCAAGCGACTCCTGGGCTGCTGCGAGCTTTTGCTCAAGTTGGGCGCGAGTTTCTTCAAGTGCCGCGATCTCACCTTGACGCGTGGCGATGACGGATTCCTGCTCGCCGCGCTCGGCGGCAAGGCGCCGCGACTCGGCCTGCGCAATGGCCATGCGTTCGGTAACGCGTGACATCTCCGAATCGAGTTGCTGCAGCATATGGCGGGAAGTCATCGACTGATGCTCAGCCTCGCGCTTTTCTCCGTCGAGACGTTCGAGAAGGGAAGTAAGGTCTTTGATTTCGCGGCCGAGCGAGAGCACTCGTATCTCTTCTTCGCGAAGGGCGCGTTCAAGCTCTTCGAGTTGGCGGAGAACATCGCGGAGTTCACGTTTCATGGAGAGCGGGCCTTCGGCGCGCTGTTTGCCACCGGTCACCGTTACGTTGTGAAAACATTCTCCCGATTGCGAGAGGAAAAAGGCGTCGGGATTTTCCAGCGCGAGGCCGCGCGCGGTGTCGGAGCCGGGAACGATGTAGCCATCGCGAAGTTTGGGGAGAATCACTTCCAGCGATTTGCCGAAGCCGTTCAGAACACGAATTGTATTCTTCAATGGAACGATGGAAGCGGTAGGCGGCGCGCAGTGCGCGGCTTCGTCGAGGATGAAGGAAAACTTGGCCTGCGCGTCTTCGGGATGAACCAGGAATGTTGCGCGACCGTCGACATCGCTGCGCAACAGACGAAGACCTTCGTCGGCGGCGTCCCACGATTTGACGACGATGTAATTGAGTTCGTCGCGCAGGAAGTCCTCGACCACGCGTTCGAAGCGGGGCTCGACCTCGAGAAAATCGGCGAGGACGCCGACCGGGGCGAGGCCGCTCTGCATTACCCCCGATTGAAAAAGACGACGAACGGATTCGGTGGAGTATCCGTGCTCAGCGATTACGGCTTCAAGCGAACCTTTCCGGCCGAGAGCTGTGGCAAATTCGGCGCGAAGAAGATCGAGATGAGTCTTGGCCTTGGTCTCGTCGTTGCGTTTGGACTCGATGAGGCGGCGAAGTTGGCTGATTTCTTCCGTGATTCCGGTGACGCGCTGGATCACGGTTTCAAACTCGAGGGCGAGTTGTCCGCGCTGGCCGCCGAACGTTTCCACTTGAAGATTGGCGTTGGCGATTTCGGTTTGTAAACGTTGAGCTTCGCGATCCGCTCCGGCAAGGCGCTCTTCAGCTTGAGCCAATTGATTGCGCAAGCGCGAGGCCGACGAAACTGTGTCGAAGATAGCGACGCGGGATTCTTCCTGCTGATGTTCGAGTTCAGACAGGGCGGCGGTGGCCGCGGCGGCTTCCTGCTGAGAGAGAGCAAGTTCATGCTGTGCCGCAGCGAGATCGGCGGCGGCGGATTCGAGCACCTGCCGGTTAGAATCGCGCTCAGCCTCAAGCGAAGTCAGTCGATGTTGGGCCTGAGCGAATTCGGCTTCGGCTGAGGCGATGCGGACAACCAGTTCAGCGCAGCGTTCGTCGTTGTGCTGGCGGCGTGCGCGTGCCCGATCGATTTCTAAATCGATCTGGCTCAGGCGGTCGCGATTCTCGCGCAGCTCGGTTTCGATGACGTAGCCGCGCTCCGTGCCTTCGTTGTGCTCCGATTCCAGTTGCTGGACGGCTTCGGTGCGGTGCTGCATGTCCTCCGCGAGCGCGTTGAGTTGGGCGTCGAGTTCGGTGCTCTCCAGTTCGATCGCGGCAAACTTGCTGGCCAGCACGATGCGAAGTTGGGCGCGCATCTCATCGCGAAGTTTAGCGTAGCGCTCGGCCTTCGAGGCCTGGCGCTTGAGCGAGTTCATCTGGCGCGTTACTTCATCGAAAATATCGTTCACGCGCGAGAGGTTCAGTTTGGCGTCTTCCAGGCGAGCTTCGGCGAGGCGTTTCTTGGTTTTGAACTTGGTGATGCCTGCGGCTTCTTCAAGAATGGCACGGCGATCAGTGGGACGGCTGCTGAGAATCTGGCCGATGCGTCCTTGTTCGATGAGCGCATAGGTCTCCGGGCCGAGACCGGTGCCCATGAAGAGTTCCTGAATATCACGCAGGCGGCAAAGTTTGCCGTTGAGAAGATATTCGCTGTCACCCGAGCGGAACAGGCGGCGCGTGACTACGATTTCTCCCGCACGAAATTGCTGCTGATTAAATTTTCGGCGGCGTATCTTGAGCACGACGAGCGGCGCGCCGCTTACCGCGGCTGAGGAAGCGACGGGAGTGACTGCGTGAATGGGCAGAGCGAATGCCGGTTCATCGTCCGGAAATGCGATGGAGATCACATTTACTTTGGAGCGGGGAACCTCAACTTCTTCGGTGAGGCCGGGCTGAGCTTCTTCGACAGCACGCTCAGTCTCTTCGGCGGCGCGGGTGCGGATGGCGGCTTCGTCCCAGTTCTTATCGGGCATGTCAGCGGCTTCGCTCAAGACCGCGCGGGCGCTTGGCAGTTCATCACCCAGCGAATCACTGCCTGGCAGATCGTCTTGAATGTCGATCTCTGTGGGCGCAGCGGCGTCGGCACCGGGATATTGCTCGGGATCGATCAAGGTGAGCGAGACCTCGGCCATGCCGGTGGGCTTGCGGTCGCGCGTGCCGGCGAAGATCACATCCTCCATGCGAGAGCCACGCAGAGTTTTGGCGGACTGTTCGCCCAACACCCAGGAGATGGCGTCTGCAATATTGGATTTGCCGCAACCGTTGGGGCCGATGATGGCGGCGATGCCATCCCCGTGGAACTTGAGATCAGTGCGGTCGCAGAACGATTTGAAGCCGAGAATCTGAAGGCGCTTCAGTTTAAGCAACGTTGACTCCTTGGGAGAAACAGTGGTCATTGGTCATTGATCAATGACCATTGATCAACGACCAGTGGCCGGTTCTACTGTTCGCCGAGCCGTTTACTAGGCTGATACCTCGTCGCCGAAAACGATGCAGGCTCCGATTGGTGCTTGATTGCCCGGCTGGGGGCTGGCACAAATTAGAGCTACTGTAACGGTGAAAACGGGGCGGGGTCAAGCAATATAACACTATATATTGTATGGCCTTACGACCGAGCGCGCTGGGTTGCACAAGCATTGCAGCAGTTATGCGGTTTACGGGACAGGAGAGGAAGAGGCGGGAGAAGCGCGAGAGCACACTTAGGGTATCGCCAAAATCGAACGAAATCAACAGTCGTTGTATTCAGCGCTATCTACGTATTGCTTTGTATTGCTTTTGTGAAATCTAAACCGCACGGTAAGGAATCTTCGATTGTTCTATCTCGACCGAATTCACGCCGAAGAACCGCAGACAATCAGTTGCGAACCGATATGCCATATCTGCATCCGCGGCGGGCCCGATGACAATCCGCTTGAGTGAGGTTGGCGCGACCTTCCTCCAGTCAAACTCCCTATACCGGACGAGCGCGTAAGGTCGATGTCTCAATTTAACGGTTGGTGCGGGGAGGTCAGCTCTATGCACTTGCAAGAATCTGTATTCCTGCTCATTGCTGTAAGCCTCATGTTTGAAATATAGGACGGGCCCCAGTGCGTGGAACGTAAGACGAAGTTGAAGTTCAGCCATGTATGCATTAATCGTGGGGCTATCTAGGTTTCTTCCCTTCGGAAGAGATAGTAGATGAAACATCCGGTCGATCAGGCAATCGTAAACCTCTCGCAGCAGGCCGTCTTCATACTGGACGGGAAACGTTCCATTGTTCGGACTTTGGACGCCATCTGGTTTCGTAAACCCTTCCTCAAGGCTCTTGGCCTCAAAACCCAGAGCATATCCCCGCCCGTTATCAGCATAAACCCGCCATTGTCCCAAATCGTCGCCCCGAGAACTAAACGCGCATAGGAAAAAGTGTGCAACTTGCTCAATCCCACCTCGTTCAAGAAGGAGCGCGAAGTCCCGAGCGAATATTTGGCTTACACGTGGTCCCTCTGCTGCTCGCTTTGCTAGAGTCTCGATGGCCACTGAAAAGCCATGCTTGAGTTCGGACGGGTCGTTCAGCCCGAATATATCCGTCAGCCAAAGTTGCCCACTTTCTAAGATTCCGCGCAATCCCAAATCATCTGTGTAGTGATAAATCGTCGGGGGCGGAGGGGCGTTCTCGAGATGTCCTAGTTTCGATTTGATAATTTCGCGTGCCTTGCCATCGAAATCCTCCAAGGCTTTCCGCATATCCGATGGAATAGCCTCGAAATTCGGCAAATGCCTAAGAAATTCACCAGATCCGGCTGCCATATCGAATGAATCTAATCTCCCAGCTTTTCGAAGAACAGGCAGATGGTTTCAATCCCGTGATGGAAATTAGGGATGTGGAATTTTTCATTGGGGGCGTGCAAATTGTCATCGGGGAGGCCGAAACCCATCATTACGCTGGGAATCTTCAGGGCCTGCTGAAATTCATTGACGATAGGAATCGAGCCACCACTGCGAATGAAGACGGTTTCTTTCTTGAAAGTATCGCGCAGGGCTCCGGTCGCGGCTTTGATGTAGGGATTGTCGGTGCCGACGACGGATGCCGGGCCTTTGCTCCACACTTTGATTTTCGTTTCGATGCCCTTGGGCGTTAACTTCTTTACGAAAGCTGTGTAGCGCTTGAGAATGTCGTCGGGATCCTGGTTGGGCACAAGGCGCATGGAGACTTTAGCCGCAGCCTTGGCCGGGATTACAGTCTTAGCGCCGACGGCGATGAAACCTCCGGGCATGCCGTGGACTTCAAGCGTTGGCCGCGCCCAGGTGCGATACAGAACCGGATAGCCGGGCTCGCCGGTGAGAACTTTCGATCCGACTTCGGTTTTGCGGTAGTGCTCTTCATTGAAGGGCAGGCGCTTCCAGGCTTTGAGTTCGTCTTTGCTGGGGGCCTTCACGCCTTTGTAGAAGCCCGGGATCAGGATTTTTCCCTTTGCATCTTTCAGCTTGCTGATGATCTCGGTGAGAGCGAAGAAAGGGTTGGGCGCGGCTCCACCATAGATGCCCGAGTGCAGATCGATTTTGGCGCCGGTGGCTTCGATTTCGGTGTAGACCAGGCCGCGCAGGCCGACGCACAGCGTGGGAAGGTTGGGAGCGAAAAGCTCGGTGTCGCAGACGAGAGCGAAATCAGCCTTCAACTTCGACTTCTGTTTGTGTACGTATTCGGTGATCGACTCGCCGCCGACCTCTTCTTCGCCTTCAAAAATCACCTTTACGTTGATGGGAAGCTTGCCGTCGCCGGACTTCAGCAGGGATTCGAGAGCTTTCACTTCCATCCAGAGCTGGCCTTTGTCATCGACCGCGCCGCGAGCATAGATGTTGTTGTTGCGCTCCGTGGGCTCGAAGGGCGGAGTGTGCCATTCATCGAGCGGGTCGGGCGGCTGCACATCGTAGTGCGCATAGCAGAGCGCGGTGGGCTTGCCCTGGGCGTGCAGCCAGTCAGCGTAGATTAGGGGGTGGCCTTTGGTTGGGATGACCTCGACGTTTTCCATACCGATGCGGCGGAGTTCGTTGGCCACAAAGTCGGCGGCTTTCCGGACATCGGATTTGTGTTCGTCGAGAGTGCTGACGCTGGGGATGCGAAGAAGGTCTTTCAGTTCGCCGAGAAATCGTTGCTGATTATTGCGGGCAAAATCGACTGCGGGGGACGTCATGGGATTTCCTTTCTGATGCAGGGAGGCAACAGTGTGGACTGTTGCGTTCGCGGAAACGGTTCAGTATAACTCACGCGTATCCGAGGTGGGTGCGGCGTCTCCAATAGGACAAGGCAAGAAGGATTGCGGCCGCGAACGCGAAGTATTGTGGACGCGCCGATGCCAGTGTCGTTCCCATGAAGTCGAGGCCGGCAAGTTGATGTCCGGGTCCCACATACCACCAAACGGTGTACAAAGCCTCGAAGGGAATGCTGTTGTCGCTCCAGATGCCGAGCGCCAAGGCCAAGCTGGGGATGAACAAGACTGCGGCGATCCAGGCCACAAAGCTTTGCCAGTCTGCGATGAGCATGAGTCGAATGCCGACGCCTGCGCCAGTCAGGGCCGTCAGCAAAACGCCGGCGGCCCAAAGTGCGGGCAACTGGCGAGTGAGGGCGCGTTCCGAGGAGAACAGCAACGCCGTGGTGGCGTGACGAGTTTCGCGACAACCCATTTGCGACCATAACAAGATCGGCCAGATCCATGCGGCGAGCAGCACTCCGCTACGCGCGGCGGATAGAGGAGCTGTCAGTTCGGCGACGAGCAATCCGCCAGCGACTACATACCACCACCAGGGTTGGCCCTTGAGCATCAAGCGAAGCTCGGAGGCAACAAGTTGCGGAAAGCGCAGCCGGCCTGAGGTTCTCAACATCGGCGTCAAGTGAGTTGAGGTGATTGCGACGACTTGAGAAGACGTGGGCGCTGTCTCTTCTAAGGAAGCGGCTGCGGGCGAGGTCGCTAGGGATCGCGATCGTCGCCGGAACCATTCTTTCGCAGGATCGAAGCGGGTGAAGAAAACAGAGGCAACAAGCGCGAGCCCAAAAGCTGCGACTACCCAGAGCAAACGGTTCAACAGGAGTTGAGTAGTCCAGTCGATGCCGCTCCAAACAAAAGTACGAGCGGCGTGCGTGCCGCCGATGGTCAGACTGAATTGAAAATCGGAGGGGTTCGTCGAATCAGCTACATGTAAAGCCGCGCGTGTGCTGCGATAGAGCAGTCGAAGTCCCGAGGGATCGTCCCAAGTGCCGGTACCGCCCATGGCCAACAGTGCTGTCCAGAGAAAAAAATAAAGAACGTTTCCGACGCCGCTGCGAAGGACGGGTAAAGTTTCGAACAGAAGGGCGAGGCTGGCGGTGAGGAGCATTGCGGGCAGCGCAACCAAGACAAAAGGCGAGCAAAGCTGCCAAAGAGAAATGGGGCGAGCCTCGGGACGCAAGAATTGCATGGCCAATGCAGCCAGCATGAGGACCAGAACCATGCACGCCAGCACAGCGAAATTGCTGAGCGTTTTCGCGAGCATGTAGGTCGCTTTGGGCATGGGGGTCGCAGCGAGAATTTGGCCCACTCGAGTGTCGGAATCGCGGCGAATCGAATTCTTGACGATGTAAAAGCCAACCAGAGAGAGCCACGTAGAGCAACAAATCGTCATCAACATGCCGATCCACGCCGAGTTGTAAACCCCGCGGTATTCATTGCCGACGAGGATCCACATTTTTTCGGTGGCAACGGCATATGCGAGATATAGAGCCCCCGCCAGGGTCAGCAAGAAGCTATACCGGCGGACGCGCTCGAGAAAATCTGCGCGAGCCATGTGATAAAGCACGCGAGCACGGTTCACGCCGCCGCTCCAGCGCGGTGCCGCGACAGGCAGAAGATGTATGCATCTTCGAGCGTCGGCGGGACAGGCTGAGCTCCCGGCGGCGGAGTGTCCGCGAGAACTCGGGCATGAGCGCCATCGCTGCGCCGGGTCGTATTGCTGATTAGATACCGTTGGCGCGCCGCATTTAGATCGGTGCTGGGCAGAACCCACTCCCACACCTTGCCCTCCACTTCGCTCAGAAGATCTTCGGGCGAAGCATGCATGACGAGCGCGCCCTGCGAAATCATGGCGATATCGGTTGCGGTCGCTTCGATGTCTGAAACAATGTGGGTCGAAAGAATGACGATCCGTTCACCCGAAAGTTCCGAGAGCAAGTTGCGAAAGCGCACGCGCTCTTCGGGGTCGAGGCCTGCGGTAGGTTCATCCACAATGAGCAACTGCGGATCATTGAGAAGAGCCTGCGCAATTCCGACGCGCTGTTTCATGCCTCCGGAGTAGCCGCCCAGCGGCCGCTTGCGGACATCGGTGAGATTCACCAGATTCAGAAGCTCATCAATGCGGCGGCGGGATGCTGCGGCATCCAGGCCTTTGACTGCGGCCAGATATTCGAGAAACTCAACCGCATTGAGATTGGGATAAACGCCAAAATCCTGAGGAAGGTATCCAAGAACCGTGCGTAGAGCGTCGGGATTCGCCGCAACATCTGCTCCGTTCCAATTAATTCGACCCTGGCTGGCACGAGTGATCGTGGCGAGGATGCTCATCAGAGTCGTCTTGCCGGCGCCGTTCGGTCCAAGCAGGCCCAGGACACCGGTGCCGATCTCGAGAGTAAAGTCGCGCAGCGCCCAGGGGCCGCGGCCATATTGCTTGCCAACGCTATCGATCGCCAGTTTCAAAAAGCCCTCCCCGAACACTGAGCTGCGATTGTAAGCCCAGTGGAGGGAACGAATCCCGACAGGCAAAGGTTCCACTTGCTTATGACGAGAAGCGCCGGGGCGAGAATGGTGTGAGGTCATAGTTGCATTCGGTTCCCACAATTACATCGGCCATGACCTTGGCAGTGATGGGGGCGAGGAGAATGCCGTCACGAAAATGGCCGGTAGCAACATAGTAGCCGGGAGTGTCGGTTGCGCCGAGAATGGGCAAGGCGTCAGGCGTCCCGGGGCGTAAGCCTGCCCAAGCTTCGAGAATTTTCGCGTCAAGTAGTTTCGGGACCAAGGCGATTGCATCTTGATGCAGACGCTGAATTGTGGATGCATCGGCGCGCTTGTCGAACCCGGCCTCTTCCACGGTCGCGCCCACGAGCAGACGGCCATCGCTGCGCGGAATGAGATAGACCCGCGGCGAACGGATGACATGTTTCAGCAGCGTACGGGACAGCATCACAAGACAAAGAATCTGGCCCTTGACCGGGCGGGTGGGGAAGGCGCTTGGACCGACCTGGCCAGACCACGCCCCGGCGCAGTTTACGACTTTGGATGCGAGAAAAGCTGTCTTGCTTGTAGTCACTCCTGTGACATGCCCGTCTGACAGGTTCACTGCAGTCACGGAATCGCCAGAAGAAAAATCCACGGCACGATTCTTCGCGGTCTTCAGGGCCGCTGCCGTAATCGCTCTCGGGTCGACACTGCGTTCCTTCAAGAAGAATGCCGGATGATTTAACTGGGCGAGCGCGGGTTCGAGTTCGGTCAATTGCGCGGGAGTCAAGGCTGAAAATTCTGAAGGAGGCGCATGTTCAGGGGGAGGAAACAGAATCGTGCCCTGATCGCGCAGATCGACTTTGGTGCCCGATTCAACCTCTAACTCGTGAGCGAACTCGGGATACATGCGTGCGCTGGCGGTCGCGAGTGGCTGCAGGGCTGGGAGAGTCTCCAAGCCGCAGTCGACGAGCATTCCACCCGCGGCGTGGGATGCTTCGCGACCGGGTTCGCCGCGTTCAATGACCAGAACGCTCGCACTTTTCTTGCGGAGTTCGATCGAGAGCGAAAGGCCGATAATGCCGCCACCGATTACGATCACGTCCCAATTCTTCATTTTCGCATTGTAAAAGAGCGATCCCTCTTTGACATTGCTGGCGCGAAGATTTCGAGGGCGAGGCCGGCTGATCTGAGTGCTGCCTTGTTACTTTCGTGACCGGGCACGCATACCTCTTGTTATACGATCTGCGGCTTCTGCCACCTATAATTCGGGCAGTTTGCGCGATTTTGTGGCGAGAGCTATGACGAGATTGAGCCAGGGAAAAATGAGTAGTCCCGCGGTGCCATTGGTCTGGATCTATGGTCCAGCGCTCGATCTGGTGGTGGGCTGCGGTGCGTGGTCGGCCCCTCTGCTACTAATTTCGTACTTTGCAATCGCTTCCAGCACGCGCACCTGGTCCGTCGCGTTTTACGCGTTGGCGCTTCTTTTTAACTACCCGCATTACATGGCTACGATCTACCGGGCCTACCGTCGCGTGGAAGATTTCCAGAAGTATCGAATTTTCACCGTTTATACGACTGGCCTGCTTCTGCTGACCGGATTACTCTCGCATTTCTGGCTGGGTGTTTTGCCGTTCATCTTCACGCTTTATCTCACCTGGAGTCCGTGGCATTACAGCGGTCAGAACTACGGGCTGTTCATGATGTTCGCGCGGCGCGCCGGTGCAAGTCTCGCGCAGGCCGAACGGCGCGCTCTCTATGGCGCGTTCATCGTTTCCTATCTGATTCTCTTTCTTGGATTTCACACCGGGCCTTCGTCCGATGCGCTGTTTGTTTCGTTGGGAATTCCGGCGGCTGTAGGCCGTTGGGGACAGATAGGATTGGGAGTTGTTTTTCTTGCGCTCTCCGGCTTCGGCTTGAGAGGGCTTCTGCGAGCCGCTGAATGGCGAAAGTTGATTCCGTGCCTCACGCTATTCTCGTCGCAGTTTTTATGGTTCCTGCTGCCCACGGCGATGGCGGTCATCAAAGGGTGGGAAATTCCTCAAAGCCGCTACAGTTCCGGCGTGTTGGCCGTGATGCACTCGGCGCAATATCTCTGGATCACGAGTTATTACGCGCGACATGAAGCCGGCGAAGAGAAGGGTCGAAGCTGGCGCCCGTGGGCTTATTTTGCTGTGCTGATTGCAGGGGGAATTGCCTTATTCGTTCCCGGACCGTGGCTGGCGAGCCGCGTCTTCCATCACGATTTCACCGCGAGCTTTCTTATCTTTACCGCGCTGGTGAACCTGCATCACTTCATTCTCGACGGCGCAATCTGGAAGCTGCGCGATGGCCGCATTGCGGCGCTATTGCTGAATTCGAAAGTTCGGCTGGCGAACGCCGCGTCTGGCGCAGGGGGACGGCTGGCCGAGATATGGGGATGGTTTTCTGGAAGCGCGCCTGGCGTGCGCCTGGTGCGAGTGAGTGCGGCTCTTCTACTTTTGGCGTGGGGGACGATCGATCAAACACGCTATTACCTGGCGTTGCGATCCGAGAATGCGCTCGACCTGCATCGGGCGGCGATGCTCGACTCGTTCGATAGTTCATTGCAGACGCGGCTGGGCCATCGCGAGATGGAGGATGGTCATCCCGAGGAAGCGGAGGCAGCGTGGAGAAAGGCGATGCAATCGAATCCGGCCGATCCCGCGCCGCGGCAGGAATTGTTGCGCTTTCTGGTTGAGCAGAAGCGATTCGATGAAGCTTACCACCTGACGGAATCGTCTTTGCGCTATTCGCCTCGTGATGCAAACCTTCTGGTTGATCGCGGACTTTTGGCGTTACGCGGAGGTCACGTTGATCAAGCGGTTGAGAGCTGGAAGCGTGCCATTGTGATCGATCCCGCGCAGATGCTCGCGCATCTTTATCTGGCAAACGAACTCGATCATGAAGGCAAGGCGCAAACTGCGGCTGCGCAATACAAAATGGTTCTGAACATAATCGCGCAACAGCCGTTGGCGAGGCGTCCCGAAGCGGAGAAGACGATCGCGATTGTGCTTCGCATGGCGGACTGCCAGGAGCGCGCGTCCGAATCCGAGGAGGCAGTGCAGTCCTATCAGTTGGCCGCGAAGATTGCGGCCGAGACGAAGCAGAGTAAACTGGAGAGCATCGCCGAGGTGAATGAAGCGGTGCTGCAGGCCGATGCGGGTCGAGTGGGCGATGCTCTGCGACTGTATCAGCACGCGCTCGCGTTGGATGATGCGA
Organism: Candidatus Sulfotelmatobacter sp.; assembly: GCA_049279555.1. GTDB lineage: Bacteria > Acidobacteriota > Terriglobia > Terriglobales > Acidobacteriaceae > Sulfotelmatobacter. The sequence continues at coordinate 24,300 of JBAPOI010000244.1, read as the reverse complement.
TCGGCGACCGGACCTCGAGCGCTGAAGATTGGTTCGCCTATGGGCGTCTTCTCGATCACGCGCAGTTCCCAGCGAAGCTGGTTTACGCATGCCTGGTGAAGGCCGAAAGTCTTGAGGATTTTATTCCGAATGCGTTACAGCGAAAATTGCTGGCTGATGCCACCCGCCAAGCCGAAAAACGCGCAGGAACCCAGGCGGGCGCGATCCGCCGCGATCTCGGTCCAGGTTTGCAGGAAGCGCTGGCACTGCGCCGCTAAATCCGCATGAGCAGATTTTAACCTTCGCACGCATCCCGCGAGCTAATTGACACTTCATGCCCTGTGCTACAACAATTGTAAGGAACCCAACAATCAATCGTGGTCAAAACTCTGGGAGGGTCTATGCCGGATGAAGGTGAACACGTACAAGTGGAACACGAATCAAATACGGGCAAGTGGATTTTGGTTTTCGTGGCGATTGCTTTTGTCGCGGCGGCCGTTTATGGCTATGTGAACACGCAGCAGAAGGTTGAGAAGCTGACGGCCGACTTGGGTAGTAGTCAGGCCCAGGTTGCGGAGTTGCAGAAGCGCATGCAGTCCGCGGAAGCGCAGGCTGAGACGCTGGGTCAGAAACTTGGCATGACCAAGAAGGAGCTGTCACAGCGTGCCGCCGAGCTGCAGGCGCAACAGCGCGCAGCCGAATCGCGCCTGGAGAGTGAACAGAAGGCGTCGAAAGAACAAATCGGCCAGGTGAGTGGAGAAGTGGCTGGGGTGAAGACCGATGTTGGTGGAGTGAAGACTGACGTGGCTTCAACCAAGGCCGACCTGGAAGCGACTAAGGCAAAGCTGCAGAGTGCCGTTGGCGACCTCGGCGTGCAGAGCGGATTGATTGCTAACACCCGCGGTGACCTGGAAGTTCTTAAGCACAAAGGCGATCGAAACTATTACGAATTCACGTTGTTGCGCGGAGCGAAGCCGCAACCGGTCGCGACTGTAAGCCTGCAGCTTAAGAAAGCCGATAGCAAGCACGGAAAGTTTACGGTGAACGTGACCGCCGACGATAAGACTATCGAGAAGAGAGATCGGACTGTCGCGGAGCCCATTCAGTTCTATGCTGGTCGCGACCACCTGCTGTTTGAGTTGGTGGTTTGGACGGTGGACAAGAACAAAGCCACAGGATATCTGAGCACGCCGAAGGGTGCGCCCACTCCGGTGACGGCCAATTGAACGGAGTGCTTTTCCCGGCGGGCGCGCACGTTGCCGTGCAGATCGCGCTGCGCACGGGTGTGATCTACCTAGTCGTGCTGGTCGGCGTGCGCCTCAGCGGTAAGCGCGAGGTGGGGCAGATGACGCCATTTGATCTCACGCTCCTGCTTCTGCTTTCGAACTCCGTGCAGAACGCGATGACCGGGCCGGATACGTCGTTGATTGGCGGAGTGATTGCGGCGTCCACTCTGTTGCTGTTGAATTACCTCGTGGGCACTGTCTCCGGCGTCAATCCTCGCTTTCGGCGAGTAGTAGAGGGTGAGCCAAGTCTCTTGGTTCACGATGGAAAAGCTATTGAGACACACATGGCGCGTGAACATGTGAGCATGGACGAACTGGAGCGCGCCCTGCGCGAGCACGGCATCGCGAACGTTAAGGATGTCGCGCTGGCTGTGCTGGAGGTTGACGGGTCAATCAGTTGCATGAAGTACGACGAAATCAAACCGGACGCGAATACTCATTTGGTGAGGCGAAGGTTCATTCAGAAAAAGCAGTAACTCGCCGCAGTCGATCAGCCCCGGTTTCCTTCCTTGGTTTCACCGCATTCAATCTACCGGCACAAACTTCACACAGACCGGCTGAGAGATATCCAATACCTTACCGGTTGGCTTCAGACGGCCAGTCTGCGGATCGATGCGGAACACCACAATATTGTCAGACTTTTCATTTTCGGCAAGCATCAATTTGCCGGTGGGGTCGATCGCAAAATTTCTCGGACTCGCCCCCTTGGTTGGAACGTACTCGATCAGCGTCAGGGTTCCTTGTTTTTGATCGATGGCGAAGACGGCGATGCTATCGTGGCCGCGGTTCGAGGCATAGAGAAATTTGCCGGAAGGATGCACCTCAATTTCCGCTGCGTCATTTTGGCCGGCGAATCCTTTGGGCAAGGATGAGATTGTCTGGAGAAGATGTAAAACACCTCCTGCGCCGTCGTAGCTGAATGCCGAAACGGTCGATCCCATTTCGTCGAGAACATAGCCAAATTTGCCGTTAGGATGAAAAGCGAAATGGCGTGGACCGGCTCCCGGTGCAGCCTGCGCAAACGGCGGATCGTTCAGCGTAAGCGAGCCCTTCGCGCTATCAAATTTGTAGACAAGAGTTTCGTCGAGTCCGAGATCGTCGACGATGGCGAAACGGTTGTCGGACGATAAGTCGATGGAGTGCGCGTGCGGCCCTTCCTGTCGCTTCGGATTCGTGCCATGGCCGGTGTGCTGGATGAAAGCTGACGCCTCGCCAATGCGGCCATCTGCCAGCACAGGAAATACGGAGACACTTCCGCCGGTGTAGTTCGCTACCAGAACATACTTGCCAGTCTTATCGACGGTAATGTAGCAGGGATCGGCGCCGCCCGACGCGACTTGATTCAACTGCGTTAACTTGCCGGTCGCGTGATCGATGGAGAAGGCGGTAACGGCTCCGCTCTTCTGGCCTTTGTAGTCGCCGGTTTCGTTGACCGCGTAGAGAAAGCGATGGTTGGGATGAATGGCAAGGAATGATGGATTTGTGGTTTCCGCGACCAGGCCGATGGACGTCAACATCGAACCGTTGGAGTCGTAACGATAAGCGTAGATGCCTTTACTGGTGCTGGCTTCGGCGGTGTAAGTGCCGACGTAGACGAAATACTTTTCCTTGGAGGCAGGCGAAGATGCCGCCGCAGAGCCGATGACTAGGAGAAGGAGTGTTAGCAGAAGCGTCTTTGCAACGAGCGCACGCAGGGTGTAGGCCGTGATTCCAAGAGATCTCATGCGATAGCTTTAACACACTTCAGCGATATTCAGCGAATTGACAGTGATGGGGACTGATGATGTGCGGCTAGCGAGTTAACATCACCGGCAACGGCTGGTCATAAGGCTGAACGACGACACTCAGAGACTTGCGCTGGTTAAATGATTCGAGGCTTACCGAAAAGCTAACGATTACGGTGCGTTTGAGCTCCTCGCCAGGTTGCAGCTTATCCTCGGGGGATAATGCCGGCTGAGCGTTCGCGGCCAGCGAGGGAAAGGCCTGATAGTAGCGCGCGAAATCGACGGCTGAGACGGCGTCGGCGGTCTGTTCTCCGCTGGGGGTTACGAGTTTGGCTGCAATGTTGTGCACCCACAGCGATTTTTGGCCGGGATTGCGCAGGGAGAAGGTGAGGGCGGTCAGGACGGAGGTTTGGCCGGGGATCGCTACCGCAGCTACGTTGTCGAGGGATCCGGCGGCTTGCGGCTTGGCGCGTTGGAGAAACGATGCGATGCCGACGATGACCAGCACTGCAGCCATTGCCGTCAGAAGAATCTTTGCCGGTGGCAACTTGCGCTGGGCGGTACCGAATTCGCGACCAATGTTTATGGTGGGGCCGCGTTGTGCGGCAGGCGGGGCTGAAGCTGTTTGAGGAGCGGGATCAGGGTTGGGGATCGGGTCAGGCATGTAAATTTCGCGCCTTTCGATTCTACTCCCCAATCCGACGGCAGAAACCCGCCCGTCAAAGCAAAATTCTACGATCTCTTATGCATTCCGCTCATGCTTCATCGCGTTGGCAAACTTCTGCTGGGACAATGTATTCAGGACGTCATCTTTGGTTAACCACGCGCGGCGGGCTTGAAGAATGCCATACCGGATCTTATCGAGGTGCGAGGTGTGGTGGGAGTCGGTGTTGATGACGATCTTCACGCCGCGTTGTTTGGCCTGGCGCAGATGGACGTCGTTGAGATCGAGGCGGTCGGGATAGGAATTCAGCTCCATTGCGACTCTATGTTTTGCCGCCGCAGCCAAAACAGCGTCCATGTCGAACTGATAGGCGTCGCGGCGAAGTTGAAGACGACCGGTGGGATGGCCGATGATTGAAGTGTTGGGATTGCCAACGGCTCTGAGCAGGCGCTCTGTCATCTTCGCCGGTTCCTGATTGAAAACGGAGTGGACGCTGGCGATCACGACATCCATCTGAGTGAGCACTTCGTCGGAAAGATCGAGGTCGCCATCGGCGAGGATATCGACTTCGATACCTGCGAAAATGGTGATGCCTTCGATGTTCTTATTTGCCTCACGGATTTTCTGGATGTGAGCAAGCGCTCGCGTGTCGTCGAGTCCGTTGGCGAAGGCAAGATTTTTCGAGTGGTCGGTGATCGCCATGTATTTGTAGCCGCGGGCCTTGGCGGCCTCGGCCATTTCGTCGATGGTATTGCGGCCATCTGTTTCAACGGTGTGCATGTGCACGTCGCCCTGAAGGTCTTCGAGCGTGATTAAAGCGGGCAAGGTATGTTTTTCGGCAGCGTCGATCTCACCCAGATTTTCGCGCAGCTCGGGAGGAACATAGTCGAGGTTCAGCTTGGCGTAAATTTCTTCTTCGGTCCTGCCGGCGACCGGCTTTTCGGTTTTGAGATCGGCGAGGCTGTATTCGTTGAGGGTGTAACCCAGCTTGAGGGCGCGCTGGCGCAGCGCAACGTTGTGAGCTTTCGAGCCGGTGAAGTACTGCATGGCGGCGCCGAACGATTCCGGAGGGAGCAGGCGAACGTCTACTTGCAAGTCGCTGCGCAGGCGAAAGCTGATCTTGTTGTCGCCCTGCGCGATGATGCTCATCAGCGGAGGGTATTGCGCGATGTAGTGGACGGCCTTCTCGCGCTCGGCTTCGCTGCAGCACGCGGCACCAGTGACGAGAATATCGAGATCGCCGACGGTTTCGCGGCCGCGGCGCAGGGAGCCTGCGGGGGTGATGCGATCGATGCCGGGAAACTTTGCAAGATACTCGGTAAGCTTTTTGGCTTCGGTCTCGGCGGCATCGATGAGGAATCGACCGGAGATACGGCGGAAATCTTCTATCGCCTTCAGCAACTTCTGTTCGTGTTTCTCGCCCATGCGTGGGAGTTCGCGAATTTTCCCTTCACGCGCGAGCTTTTCCACACCATCGACATCGCAAACTTTGTGAGCGCTCCAGATCAGGGCGATCGTCTTCGGTCCGAGGCCCTGGATTTTTAATAGCTGAAGCATCGACGGGTGATATTTCTGGAGGAGATCGGCTTGAACCTTGAGGCGGCCTTCCTTGAGAAGCTCCTGCAGGTTGACGAGCATGCCTTTGCCGATGCCGGGAATGGCGAGGACTTTCTTGGGGTCGCCAATGAGGTCCTTGATCTGGTCGGTCAGATTCTCGATAGCCTGGGCAGCGTTGCGGTAGGAACGAATGCGGAAAGAGTCCTGGCCGTCAATTTCGAGCAGGTCGGCAGTTTCGTACAGAACTGTGGCGATGGATTTATTGTCCATGGGTCAGCGTAAGGTTAAACCACTTGGGAGAAGAGAGCTAGCGTCAGCGGCTTAAGCGAGGGCTATATCGCGGCGGCTCATGGGGAAATAGAACTCCTGCCTGCGGCTAGGTATATTGCGTGCCCGCCAGGTCGGACAATAACTCTATCGCTTAGGCGCTCTTGGTAACGTTTGCGGCCTGTGGTCCCTTGGTGCCTTCGGTGATTTCGAACTCGACCGCGTCGCCTTCCTGCAGGCTCTTGTAGCCTTCGGAACTGATAGCGCTGTAATGCACAAAAACATCGGGACCCTCGGCGCGACCGATGAACCCGTAGCCCTTGGCATTATTAAACCACTTCACCGTGCCTTTCAGTCTTTCCACGTACCCCCTCTTTCCGCACGCCCTTCGTGTGGGGGTGGGCCCAGGGACGTGCCCGCATAGGATGCATTTTGGAGCGATTGGGATGGGGTGTCAAGGCGAAACAGCGGGAGAAAAACGTCGCATTTTCTTAGGCAGAGGGTGGGTCGAGAGATGCTCGGCCCGGAAAGCCCACTGGGCTTGGCTCGCGGCAGGGCAGAAGAGCTGTCGTTTAGGTCACCTTAAATTTTTTCTCAATTCTCCTCGGCCGATCTGATGATCGAGCCACAAGACTGACGAGATGGTCTTTGCATCGCGAATCTTGCCGGTCATCACCATGCGAATCGCGGTCGGCAGCGGGACCATTTGCTTATGGATGATTTCGTCAGGCTCAGGCTTCGCCTGGCCGGCGCGTAATCCCGTGGCCAGGAACACCGACATCGTTTCGGCAACGAATCCTGGGCTGGCGTAGAAGTGCAGAATGCGGCGCCAGTGCGCGGCGGTGTATCCAGTTTCTTCGAGGAGTTCGCGGCGGGCTGCGGGAAGCGGCTTCTCGCCGGGATCGATGTGGCCGGCAGGAAGTTCCCATAAATAATCCTGAGCAGCATGGCGATATTGGCGCTCAAGCAGTACATGAGGGATGCGGCCGGAATCGTCGACAGCCAAAACAACTACCGAGCCGGAGTGATGGATGATATCGCGACGGGCGCTGATGCCTCCGGGTTCCTGAACCTGGTCGGTAGTGACCCAGAAAGCCGGGCCGCGATACACGGTGCGGGAAGAAATCAATCGAGCTTTGGGATGGGATCGCTTTGGGGATTTGAGAGCTCGAGATTTTGTTTTTGACTTCGATCGCGAAGATTTCGGCATAGAAATAATATAGAACACGCCTTCCGGTTTTCGGCAGCGGTCCCGGAGTGCGTAACGCAGCGGACATGACGAAAGGATTCGCGCTGGGTTCTGCTATTCTGCCGGGCATGCGTGGAAAGAAGTCAGCTAAGCAGCGGATTACGTTGATCGGTGCTGGAAATCTGGCGGGTGCGTTGGCGACGTCTTTCCATCAGGCAGGATTCGTAATCGAGCAGATCGTTTCCCGTGCGACCGGAGCGTCTTTGCAACGCGCGAAGCGGCTGGCGGTTGAGGTCAATGCGTCTGTGACAATTCTGAGGCGCGACCTGAGCAGAATCAATATTGATGCGGATGTTGTTTGGTTCTGCGTGCCCGATGGAGCAATTGCCGCCGTCGCGAAATTTCTCGCGACCGCAATCGATTGGACGGGTAAAGTGGCGCTGCATTCGAGCGGCGCACTCACGAGCGACGAACTGGGCGCGCTGCGGCGACGAGGAGCAGCGGTAGCATCGGCGCATCCGCTGATGACCTTTGTGCGTGGTTCGAAACCTGCGCTGGCGGGAGTTCCATTTGCCATCGAAGGCGATCGGAAAGCGGTGGAGGCCGCGCGGGCGATTGTGAAAAGTCTTGGAGCTGAATCCTACTCCATTCGCGCCGAAGATAAGGCGGCTTACCACGCGTGGGGCACCTTCGCATCGCCTCTATTCACGGCGCTGCTGGCGACCAGCGAACAGGTGGCGCTCTGTGCTGGAGTGAAGCGGAGTGCAGCGAGGCGGAGAATGCTGCCGATGCTGAAGCAAACACTCGCCAACTATGAAGCGCTCGGTGCAGCCGGAGCATTCAGCGGGCCAATTGTCCGGGGAGATGCCGGAACCGTAAGGCAGCATCTCGCCGTCTTGCGCGAAGTGCCCGTGGCGCAGCAAGTCTACATTGCCCTGGCGCGAGCAGCGCTGGCCTATTTGCCGTCGAAAAACCGGAAGATCATTGAAAGAGCTTTGAAGTCAGCGCAACGAGGGAGCGCTAGGGTTTAGCACTGGGCGCGTTCGCAAAGAGATCACCAGCAAGCCCAGCACAACAAAAGGAAACGCCACAGCGGTGCGCAAAGGCAAGACAAAAACCGCTTTCGAATAAAATACTTCCGGCCTAAGCAACGGGCGCAACAGGATCAAGGCCAGCGATGACAGCCACGGCCACAGCAACACCGCTGTTCCGACGACCAATAATAGCGTGCAGAAGATCGGACTCGAATAGTGCGACTGCCAACGGGAAGCGAGCAGGAAAATTCCTGGCAAGAGAATCACATGATCAAAAACTGACTGTCCGGGCAGCAAGGCTATCGTCGTAATGGCAAGCAAGAGGCTCAGTGCCATCCAGAATTGATCCGAACCGGTAGCGGCGCCTCGCCAACGCCATCCCAAGACGACGGCCGGGATTAACGCGCTCAAAGTCAGCGCAATGCCGCCATGCGGTCCTAGACTCGCCCCCAACAACTCTCTGGCTAACGGAGGCGTGGAGTAGCTGTGGTAGCCTCCAATGACTCCCAGCCAGGAGGAGATCCAGTGCGGCCAGACGGCGAAGGACGCGCCGATGAGCAAGAACATGGTCGCGAAGAACGACAGCGAAAAGCGACTCCGCTGGCGCCAGTCCGACAAGCTCCAGAAGAAAAGATACATGATCGCGAGCAGCGTCATCTGCGGCTTGATCGTGGTTATCGCCATCAAAAACCCCGCTAGTACTAGATGATCGCGCACGATTGCAAGCAGTGACGCGGCGAGAAGAAATCCCACGAGCAGACCCAATTGACCCGCATAAAGGCCTTCGAGTTCGGGATAGCTGCAAATCGTGAGGAGAACAATAATGGCAAGCCATATCCAACTTATTCGCCACGATAAGGCTTGCGTCCAACAAAAGACTGCCGCAGCAATCAGGGTTGCGAGCAGCGCCGTCCATACGATTCGAAATGTCGCGAATGGCAATTCGCTTGCCGGCCAAAATAGAAGATCGCAGTAGGCGGGATAAGCAAAGGTTCGGTAGTCCGTGGGAGGGTCCGTCGAAATGAGCGGGTCGAGCGGGCGCCCAAACAAGCCGATTTGAATTTGACGCGTTACCTCCAGACTATAGAGATCGCGACGCTTCTGCCGCCATTCGCGCGAGGTCAGCCAGATCGGGTAAATGTCGGCTCCGAAAGAATACGGGCCGGCTAAGCGCTTGGCGGCAAGGACCGTCTTCACCCGCGGCATAAACAAGCCGAACTGGTAGTAAACCATCGAGGCCGCGCCTACGAGCCCGAAGCACAGAGCAATAGCGGCTGTTCGAGCGGGACGATTTCGAAAGAAGCGTGGGAGCATTCGCCACAGAGAGAGTCAGCGAATTAAAGCATGGGCTGTTGAATTCGCGCAATGCCGCGCTAGACGATTAAAGCCCTGATTTCGATTGCCTGCCTGATGATCTAGCGCGAAGTAAAGAGGTGCCCGAGTTTTTCTTTCTTGGTTTTCAGATACTCTTCTGCGTGTGGGCTCAGCGGGACCTCACATGGCACGCGTTCAAGCACCTGGACACCGGCGCGCTCCAGGGCCTCGACCTTTTCGGGATTATTCGAAAGCAGGCGTACCTTGCTTACGCCGAGAGATTTCAGAATTTCCGCCGGCAGACCGAACTCACGATAGTCGGCCTTAAAGCCGAGGCGTTCGTTGGCTTCAACGGTGTCGAGGCCGGCATCCTGCAGTTCGTAGGCTTGCAATTTTGCCATCAGGCCAATGCCGCGGCCTTCCTGCTGTTCGTAGATCAGAATTCCCGCCCCCGCCTCGCGAATCATGGAGAGAGCCATTTCCAACTGCTGGCCACAGTCGCATCGCAGGGAATGGAAAACATCGCCGGTCAGGCATTGGGAGTGAATGCGCACCAGCGGCGGAGTGGATTGGATGTCACCCATCACCAGAGCGACGGCATCTTCGACGCGTGGACCGCTTTCATCCTCATCGTGATTTGCTCCAGCTTCACTGCGAAACCCGTAGATACGGAAATTTCCCCAGCGGGTAGGGAAGTCTGCCGACGCCAACTGCTGAACTTTTTTTTCGCTCACAACTCAATTATATGGCCAGACCGTCGAGAGTCTGCCCAGACTCGCCGAAGGGGCGGTTGTCCCCAAGAAAGTGTGAGTTTCCAAGAATGAGGCGACATGAAAAAAGGCCGCCGAAATGGCGGCCTCAAAGCGCTGCTAGCTGAAACTAGATCACACTTTTTACGATTTTTGTCTCAAGAGTAACGCTGTTGTTGCTCGCCTCACCGACTGCGAAAAGCATCGCGACCGATTGCGAGGAGAGGTTGATGGGCGTCGAAGCCACCAAAGTGGTTGTGCCCTGGTTAATCTCAACGGTGTAATTGCCCGAGGGAAGCGTAGCGTTCAGCAGCGCGCCGGGATTTACCGAGTAGGTATACAACTTCGATGTGGCGGTATTTTCCAGGATGAGTTGCACCGCCGGAGAATCTGCCGCCTGGGCGAACAGCACGCGTCCCATGTTGGCCGGTACCGCAGAGAAAACGTCGGTAAAGGTCAACAGCGTTGGCGTTCCGGTCTGGCTCAGGGCGATCACTGCCGAGATGGTTTTATCGGCGGGGAGCGTCACCGTACTATCGACGATGGGCGTATTGGTACAGGGGGCCAACGTGTTTGCCGGGCTTACTTTCACGTCATAGCTTCCTGGAGCGAAGCTGAGCGGACCTGCAATTACCCCGAGAGCTAGGCCGTGTTGTGAGCAAACCTCGTCATTGATCAGCATATCGACAGGAAAGGTTGGGTCGGTGGTGGTTGAGTAATCCAGTCCTGGAATGCCCTGGAATAAGATACATATAGGAGTTGTCGGATGCGAACATGGCCGTGCTCAGTGCGGCACACAGGAGGGCCAGTCCGAAGGTGAAGCGAAGCTGCTTTGTCATAATTTTCTCCAAGAATGTGGGGAGGTGGCTATTGGCCAAATAGCCAGCATTGATGGTGATGAGCACTGCTCATTAACTGCTTGCTAAGTTCTTGCGAGAGCCTTCTGCTCTCGGTTCTTTGAACCCTTGAGTTTTTCGGAAGTTCTGAGAGGCTACAAAAATTCATCGCGGGGAAATATTAGAATGGAACTGAGTGGAGTAAATTACCTCGGTGCTAACCTCTTGCCTTGAAGTGAAAGATGGCGTCCTGCTTGGAGGGAATTGCGGCACCGTTGTGCGTCGCGGGATGGAAGTGCCAACTGTCGAGTGCAGCGAGAAATTTTTCATCGAGCTTCGGACCCATGCTGCGGATGACCGTTTTGCGAACAATTTCTCCACGCTCGTCAATCGTAATCTCGACCACTACGTTGCCTTCAGAGTCTGGCAGCTCCCACGGATACACCACCGGATCGGACGTGGTGATGGGCAGGGCGGGACGAATCTCATCGCCATAGATGGGGCCGCCAGGCAGCGTTCCATAGGATAATCCCGCCAACGCGCCGTGGCCTTGTTTAGAGAACATTGCCGTCTTTGAATTGTCCTCAGCCGAATTTTGAGAAAGCGCAGCGCTCGGAAGTGCAAGCTTGGCCAGTGCAGGATCTTTTTTCCACGTCAGCTTTTCATGACCTAGACGCTGATGACGATATTTCTGCGTCGCTCGGTCGGGCGAGGTTGTCTCGCTATCATCAGGTAACTGCGTAGGGAAGTATAGCCGAGCAAGAACCCTGCCGTTGTGCCCGAGCGCGATCGAGGTCGGCGTTAGCAGCTGTGGTTCGGGAGAGTGCAGAAGCCATCCGAATAGCACGGCGTGCAGCGCCAGCGAGCCGGTTACAACCCAGCTCTGTCGCGGTGACGCGGGATGCAATTGCGCAAACATCGAGAGAAACTCCCACAGCCTAAATGTTAGGTTAGACGGGCAGTGGGGGGATTCGTCAAGATTTTTCTGGCTAGTTGCGTAGTGTCGAGTTAGCGGCCATTTCGTTTCCGAACGCCAAACTGCGACGACCGAGCTCTCTCGTTCGTATCCGGGTTCTCGTTCGAAACCGTATGCACGTCGCCGAGCTAAATGTGTAGACCGGTACCGCGAAAGCGTGGTGTGGAGGAAAGAACGCTGGTAAAATGAATTGGCAAACCAGCAAACCATCCGGTCCGTGGGGCTATAGCTCAGCTGGGAGAGCGCGTCGTTCGCAACGACGAGGCCGTCGGTTCGAGCCCGACTAGCTCCACCAAATAAATCAGCGCGACCGATTTTAAGTACCCAGATTGACGTGTGAGCATCCCCACTCAAGCCAAAACCGGGCTTGAGTGGGCCCACCGTCCGGTCCAGAGAGACGCCGAGTCTAACTACGTATCAGCTGCTCCGTTTCGCGCTGCTGGCGCGCCTCAATGATGGCGAAGAAACGTACGTTCACTTGGGCGCGGTCCGATTCCAGACGCGCCACCGTTTCTGCAAAGGGTTCCTGTAGCAGCTCCGATTTTTTCTTGAGCCGTTGCAGTCCTTGGACGGCATTGTCGATTCCTTGATTCACCATCCATAACGCTTCAAATAAATGTGCTTTTTGCATTTTTGTCTCCTTTGGAGTGATAGCCATCAGAGGAGGCTGAAGTTCCAAAAATGGAACTCGCATGGACAAAACTGAGGTGTGCGGATTGAAGAAGGAAAGCGAAACCGCTACCTTTTGTAAGAGCCATGTTGCCTGCCTTGAGGCGACTTTGGTTAGGGGCGCATCGGTGTTCATGCACCGGTGCGTCCCGCTTGCGGTTGGTTCCTGCACGATTGTTTCCTGATGAGTCGGTTGTTGGATTAGATCGGGCAGAGAAAAATCACGAAGGGCTGTGCGCGGATTGAAGCAGATATCCTCTTTAGTTACTTACGCAACATATATTGTGCAAAGCAATTCACTCTCTGCTAACATTGATCGGCAAAAGGGGCGGATGTTCCACAGATTGTGTGGTTTGCCCGCTGCGGCTATGGCATTCCAACTGCATCAATGTTCCGGGTTGGAGTGTCTTCCAAGATCCCAGTAATACCGCAGGTAGGAGTAGTGCGTGATCGATCCCGGTAGGGGAAGTATCCGGCCGGTGGTACGGCGCCGGAGAACGCGCCGCCACCGCCGCAATCGAATAATTCGCCGCTCTCTTGTGATTGCGGCTGTGCTGCTTACGGTCGGCGTCTCCACGCTGGCACTGCACTATTTGAGCCCATCCTTATTTTTTGCCAAGCACGCCGCGCCGCCCTCGTTCGAGCAAGTGGAACTGAGCCGCGAGCGAGTGGTGAAGTTGAATGAAATCCTTTCACAATCAGAGCCTTCGCGTCCCGTGTATCCCTATTCGGTTGTGCCGGGCGGCGTTGAAGATGCCAGGGAGTTGAAGTGGGTGGCGGAGCACGATCCGGTTGTGGCCGCGCACTATGCGGGGTTTGATTACGATCACGCGCGCGTGGTGCGCCTCACGCTTGCGAAAACTGTGTACGTCTCCTACCGCATCGGGAATCACATTTATTGGACTCGTCGAAGAGTAAAGCTGCACAAGGGCGAAAAGTTGATCACCGACGGCCGAATGACGGCACGCGGCCGTTGTGCCAACCGCGTCGAGGAAGCTCCGCAAGTGGCGTCACTGCCGTCGGAACCTCCGCTGATGAGCTTTGACGAACCGATGCCGGTGTTCCAGGGTACGGCGGCGCAAGGTCCTCCGGTGGCGTTTCAGTCGGCGCTGCTGAGCCGTCCCGGAACTCCCGGCCTTGGCCCCGCACCATTGAGCCTATACAGTCCGTTTAGTGGCGGAAGCTGGGTGCCCATCGCGCCTCCGCCTTTGCCGACCAACGTTTGTGGCCCGGAGAAGAAGAAAGGCATAGTGACCAGTGGCGGGGGAACCGGGAAGAAGAAAAAAAGCCCTTGCGAAAATGGTGGGGCTGGAGCTTTGCCCGAACCCGGAACCTGGATGATGGTCGCTTCCGGCCTGATCGGCATCTACGGATTAGCCCGCCGCAGATTAGCCGTGGTTTAGTTCGCGGCGATTTAGTTCGCGGTTCCGTTCTGAGTCAAGACCCAAAGTCGTAATACTTCTGCGTAGTTCATCCGCAGCTATCGCTGCTAGAATCTCCGTAGTTCCACGCCAATTCCTGCAAAGGCATTTATGCAGCTCTCCCCTAGAACCGTTGCTGGCTACCTGCTATGGACGACAGTGTGCTTCTCTTTCCCGGTCGCGGGCCATGCGCAAGCTGCATCGTCGGTGCGGCGGGTGCAGGTGCTGCACAATAAAGGGCCGGTCGAAATTGAAATTGAAGCCAGCGATCGGATGGTTCCGCAAACGCAGGTGTTAGCCAATCCTGATCGTCTTGTGGTCGACTTTCCGAACGCGGTTCCCGGAGCGCAACTGCGCAATCAGGCGGTCAATCGCGCCCAGGTGAAGAGCCTGCGGGTGGGCCTGTTTTCGGCGAAGCCTCCGGTGACGCGCATTGTGCTCGATTTGAACGGCCCGCAGCGTTACCAGGTTTTTCCTGACGGACGAACGGTGATTGTGAAAATAGGAAGCCCGGGTTCGGAAGCGGCGGAATTGAATCCGGCTTCAGTTGGGCCGAAAAATTCTGTTGGACATTCTTCTCGACTTGGATTGGTCAACGCGACCTATCCCGCGCAGCAAGTGCGAATTCCCGCGCCCGAGCCGCCTCCCTCGAAGCCGCCCCTCGAAGTTTCGTTTCACGATGGGCTGTTGTCGATCAGCTCGAACAAAGCAAATCTTTCGGAAATTCTTGCGGCCGTGCACCAGCACACCGGCGCTGACATCGCCATTCCCGCAGGCGCGGAGCAAGAGCAGGTGATGGGCGATATGGGTCCAGCCCCGGCTCCGGAAGTGCTGGCTCACTTGCTGAACGGATCGAAATTCAATTTTCTGATCATCAGTTCGACAACCCGTCCCGGCGCGCTCGATCGCGTAATTCTCAGCCCGCGCTCCGAAGCACTGGCGCCGCTGCCGTTGGCGCCGCAGACGACGCAAGCGCGCACTGAGCCCGAACAAGAACCGGACGCTGACATTCCTCCCGCCTCCTCGGCACCCGTGCCCCCAGCCCCAACCCAACCTCCGCCAATGCCTCCTGACGCGAAAGCCGCGCCGGACGCGCCAGAATAGCGCTCGGGCTTCTCTGATTCGATTCAGTGTGATTTAGATTACGGCGGCGTGATCAGGCGGACGGGTACGGGGGACGTTCCGTAGACCGGCGTGGTTCCATTTGGCACGCCGTTTCCGCAGCCAGCCACGTTCAGCACCGTTACCTGTAGAGTGCCTGAGTCAAATTGGGTGGCACCTGCTTCTACATTCTGGATGAAGACTTGCAAAAACCCAACGATGGTGACACTAGGCTGTTGGCCACCGGGAATTGTGCCGGTGCTGTCGTAGATTGGAAGGGACACAATGGAATTGCTGCTCGTGACCGGAGTGCTACCCGCGACATTCAACGGATTTCCTGATCCCGCTTGGAACTGGAATGGGTACGCGGTTGTGTCGAGAGCATCGTGTCCCCCTGCCTGATGGATGAGGCATTGAACGGCGGTGGAAGTGTCGCCGGAGTTGCCGCTGGGGTTTTCGTTAAGGTCCAACTGATTTGGGACTGCTGCGGTGGCGGACGACACGCCGCACTGATATGCTGTCGTTTGGTCGCAACCCGCTATGGCTTGTTGATAGGCGTTGGCATTACCGCAGCTCGGCACCGCAGTAGAAGAAGCCGGGGCCAGCCCAGGCAGGTATGGTAAGTAGCCCAAGATAGATGTCGGGGCCGCCGTGAACGGAGCGCCGAAGTTGCAAGTGCCGGTACCTTGGTAGCAATCGGGATATAAAACGAATTGCTCGCCGATTACCCCGCTCGCACTCCCCCCGTTGAGGCTGATTCCGGGATTTTGAATCGTGCCATCAGCCAGAGAAACGAATTGCTTATTGCCATTGCCCGGGTCTGAATTCGGCACCACCCAAGGTTTAACGCAGCGCGGTTGAACGGGTATTAGATTTCCCGTAGAAGAGTAGAGTTCGGAGCCCGAGGGATTAAAAACTTCAGCCGTGGCCGTTGCACTCACGCTGCTGCCAGTCGCGCCCCAGATGCGAGAAAAGTATGTGGGCAGGCTCGTCTTTTGCACCTTGACCACAACTAGGGGATTGACTCCAAACGCTGCGGTTTGACTCGCGCAGTTCGGGGTGCCTGCGCCACCGCCCTGGATCTGGTAGGTCACGGTGACCGTTGGATTGGAAGTGCCCGCGATCGTATTTAATTGTGCTTCGGCAGTTGCCGCCGAACTGGCGGGGCTGTTGGGCCCTCCACAGACGTCTTGCCAGTGCGCTAGATGATTGGTCGGGTCGCCGGTCACACCTGATAACGAGATCATTCTTGCCGCCGCGAGCGCCCCCGCATCGGCTGCACGCTGAGCCTCGGTGCTGGCTTCGTAAAGCGTACCGAGATCGACCGCGAGGCCTGCCATGGCGATGATGCTGAATATGGCCAATGCCACCAGCGCCATAGTGACGCCGCGCTCCCGCGAGCGGTATGCTCGACTTCGTCGCGGACGTTCAATCAGCGGGCGTAGCATGCCAAGTTCCTCAATTCTCGTTAAATGCCGTGGCAGTGGTCGAAATGGTGGCCGGACCGGAACCCGTTCCGCCCAGCAGACTGGCTACTTTGTAATAGCGCCACTGATACGGATATTGAATGGTGACGCAAGTGTCGACCACATCGGTGTTGGTGGTGCCCAGCGTTTGCGGCGAGACGCAGCCTCGGTTGATGGTGACCGTGAGGCCGGTTCCACCAGGACAGCCGGTTAAATTCGGAGACACCCATGTAAGTGTTCCTGCGGTCAGTGTCGGCGTGGTTCCCGCCATGCCGCAGTCGTTGATCTTTTCCGCCGTCAGAGAGTTGTCGACGACCTGGTAGGCATCGCTGACTGACGCAGGCACGCCAGAGGGGCTGGCGAGGTCGGTAGCAGGGTCAGCGGCGGCAACGCGGGCGGCGTCGCGAGCGGCATTGGTTAACTTCTGTTTGAGCGAGAGCGCGCCGCTGAAGTCAAAAATTCCTACGACGAACAACATCAGCAAAGGCAGCGAAAGCGCGAATTCGACTATTTGCGAAGCGCGCTCGTCAGCGAATGCTCGCCACGGCGCAACGAATCGAAGACGCGTTTGCAAGGTGCGGATCACTGCGTCTCCAGCCGTTCCTGGGCCTGCGCCGGCAGGGTCATGTTTTGCAGATCGAGCGACGTGCAGGGCTGAGGCCAGCAGGGCAAAGTGAAATGCATGGGATATTTATAACCGAAGCTGACCGACGTGCCACAGGTGCCGGCTCCGCCTAGCACGGTTGTGTAGGACAGCTGTACGTTGGGCTGCACGCAAACGTTGCTGGCGCCGACAGGAGGGTCGCATGTCACCGCGCTGCCCCCGCAAGCGGAGGTCGCGCTGCCGCAAGAGCATAGAGTGGGAACGGGTGATGGCGCGACCACTTGCTTTGGGTCCAGGTGAGCCGCAAGCAGAGAGTTGTTCACGGCAGTCACGGCATTGTTGTCGATTTGCGCTGGTGTCAGCGGTGCGCAAGTGGTGCAGGCGGGGGCCACAGCCACGCGAGCGCCTTCCATTGCTGCGTGAGTGCCTGTGCCATAAATGCGGAAGGCTTGGCCGAACCAGAAGATTCCGATGATCGCCATGAAGAGCATGGGCAGTACCATAGCCGCTTCCGCGATCTCGGTACCGCGCGTCTCGCGAAACAGACCGCGCAACGTGTTCAACGGCGACCTCAGCATGCTAATGCGCTCCCAAGAGTTTCCAGTTCCAAATGCCAAACAGCACTACCGCTAGCGCCAACGCGACTCCATACGGCACTTTCAACGACTGCGGATTATCGAGCGAAACCTCCGCATCCGGCATGCGAAAAGTCGCCATCGAAGTTAGCAATCGGCCGATGTTGCGAAACGTTTGTCTGAGTCTTCTCTTATAAATCACCAGCCCAAGCGCCATAACTCCGGCGATAAAGACCGAGACCATCAGCAGATCGAAGAGCACTCCCGGCCCCACGAACGCGCCCAAAGCGCCGGCCAGCTTCCAATCGCCAGCGCCCAGGCTGCGCACCAGAACAAAGGGTAGCAGCACAAGCAACCCCAAGCCAGCGCCCAGGAGGGCAATCTTCAGGCCGAGCCACCCTCCTGCCAGAGTATTGACCGCTAGGCCGATAAAGAATCCCGGCACGGTCAGCCAGTTCGGGATGCGACGGCTACGCCAATCGGTCCATCCGGCAAGCAGCGCTAAGAGAACCGCCAGTCCCAGAGCGACCGCCTTCAAGCTAGCCCCTGGTTAAATATTCTACCTTTGCATCGCATTTTACTCCGAAATTGTTGCAAAGGCTCCATTTCAAGCTCCGCATTTTTCCTAGTGGCAGCGTGCCGAAACTCCCTAGAACAACATCAGAGCGCCACTGCGGCGGATTTTCCCATACGTAGGAATGGAAGTCAATGAAGTCTGGAGGGGAAACGAACCGGACGTACCCCTAGTCCCGCTCTGGATGCCGCGGCGACGGACCCAGATGGACTGGCAAACGTTAAAAACCCGCCCAAGCTGAGCCTAGGCGGGGCCATTTTCAGTCTCTCGCCGATCCTATCGGTTGAATGCACCAGAGCCATTGTGCTCGGCCACGGTGCGCTTGGCGGTGTCGGCTAAGGCTTTGGCTTGCGGAAGAAGATCCAATCCCTTCAGAACTTCAGGATCCGATTCAGCGCGTACCTTCATGCCCTCATCCTGACCGAAAGCGTCAACGAAGATTTCCGCTTTGATGTTCGACCTGAGCCAGTCGTTGTTATCGAGCAGGTCGGCCTGGGTGTAGGGAACCGATGCTTCGTCGAGAGATTTGCGAAACTCCTGCAGGGTAGCATCGTCCACTTCGAAGCTCTTTGTGGGATGGTGAGTGACCACATAGCGCTTGGCGAAGTTGAAAAATGCGTAGTGCTGCAGCAGTGTGTCCTGGAAATGATTGCCCTTCAGCGGAGGGATCACCACGTCGGGAGAGATGCCGCCGCCGCCGTAGACGGTGCGTCCGCTGTCGGTGAGCTTCACCTCGCGGTTGGCGTTGCTGCCGGATTCGGCATCGCGGTTGTAGTAGTAATCGTAGAGGGAAATGTTGCTGTAGTCGCGCTGAATTAACCGGCCACTCGGCGTGTAGTAGTGAGCCGTGGTGAGGGCGAGGCCGGTATTCTCCGACAACGGATAAACGGTTTGAACCAGGCCCTTGCCGAACGTCACTTCGCCGACAATCAAGCCGCGATCATGATCCTGAATCGCTCCGGAAACAATCTCCGCCGCGGAAGCAGTCAAGCGATTTACCAGGACGACGAGAGGATAATCCTTGCCGCCGTTGCCATGCTGCGCGACGTAACGCTTTTCTGCCGACGCGCGGCCGTGGTGGGAAACGATGACTTGGCCTTTCTTCAAGAACTTATCAGCCACGCCTACGCCTTCGCTCAACAGGCCGCCGGGATTGCCTCGCAGATCGAGGATCAGGCCCTTGAGATCGCCGAACTCGTCGAGAGCTTTTGAGACTTCTTCTTCCGTGGTTTCGTTGAAGCCAGTAACGTGCAGATAACCGATGCCCGGCCGGATCAGGAAGTGAACGTCCACACTGTAGCGCGGAATCTCGTCGCGAATCAGGGTGAACTCCATCGGCTTCTCCACGCCTTCGCGCGAGATGCTGATGTGTACGGTGGTCCCCTTGGGACCTTTGAGCATGTCGGCTACATCGCCCGTGCTCAGGTTCTCGGTGGACTTGCCATCGACCGCGATAATCACATCGCCGGGGTGAATGCCGGCCTTATAGGCAGGGGTGCCGGTGAACGGGAAAATTACGATGACCTTATTGTTGCGCGGTCCCACGGTCATGCCAACGCCGTAGTACTTGCCGCGCTGGTCCTCGCGCATCAGCGCGTAAGATTTGGGATCGAAGAAATTCGAATGCGGATCAAGCGCGTGCAGCATGCCCGGGATGGCGCCGTTGTAGATCGCCTTATCCGGGTTGACGGGCTCTGCGTAGTTGTTCTCGACGACCGAGTAAACGTCAGTAAACTGCTTCAGGCTGTCTTTGACGTCGGAATCGCTGCCGAGCGTGGACTGCTGTCCGGTATGCTGAGCAAAAAGAATCCCCAGAAAGCCGCAAGCAAGCAGAAAAAAAACTACCAGGAGAAGTGAGCGGCGAGAACTACGTGCCATTGAAATTTCCTTCGATTGAGGGTGTCAGACCACCCGGCTACAGCGCTGAATATGACCAGTATATCACGCAATGTTTCCGGAACTAGGGATACGGACTCCTTAGGTAACCAAGCCCGATCGCACCCCACGCCCGCAAAGCGGACACTTCACTTGTCATCTCAACCGGACGTATCATGTGCGAACGACATGCACAAAGAGTTAACTTGCTGCCCGACTCCGTCGGAGTCCAAATGTTCGGCAGCCGCGGAGAGGCATGGATGACGGAAGCATATTCACCGCTCGAAATGACGTGCCGCTGGCAGGAGCGCTGGCGAGATGAGGATGTGTTCGCCTCGAAGATCGTCCCGGACAAGCCCAGATTCTACTGCTACGAATATCCACCGTTCCCCAGCGGTTCTCTACACATGGGCCACGTCCGGAACTATACAATCGGCGATTCGATGGCACGCTACAAGCGCCTGCGGGGTTACAACGTGCTGTACTCTCAGGCCTTTGACTCGCTCGGGCTGCCTGTCGAAGACGCCGCGGTCGAGTCAGGCAAAACGCCTGCGGATTGGCTGGACGAGTGCATCGCTAACATGACCAAGGAACTGCTGCGACTCGGCCTGAGCTACGACCGCGCGCGGTTCTTCTCGTACCACGAGCCGAAGTACTACAAATGGACCCAATGGATCTTCATCAAGCTGTACGAAGGAGGAGCGATCTACCGCTCAGAGAACTGGGCTGAGTGGTGTGAGGTCTGTCACACCGCCATCGCTTTCGAACAGGTGACGGGCGGCTGTTGCTGGCGATGCGGCACGCAGACTTCCAAGAAGAAGCAGACGCAGTGGTACATCGACGTGCACAGTATCGCGCAGGATCTCTTGGATGGACTCGAGAAGTTCGACTTCCCGGAGAAAGCCAAGGTCCAGCAGCGGAACTGGATTGGATGTTCGAAGGGCCTCTACGTCTCCTTCCAGATCGATGAGTTCGGGCAGGCGCTCGAGATCTTTACGACGCGGGTGTCCGTCATCTACGGCACGACCTTCCTCGCGCTTGCGCCGGAGCATCCGCTGTTGACCGACCTCGTTCGGGGAATGGACAACGAGGACCACATTCTCGACGCCGTGCGGAACATGTGCACCGTCCCCCGGGTCGAGCGAATGAAGATGCCCAGGCGCGAAGGGCTCTTCCTGAACCGCTATGGTATCCATCCCTTGACGGGCGAGCGCATCCCGATCTACATTGCTCCCTTTGTCCAAGAGGGGCTGGGAGCTGGAGCCATGCTCGGATGCCCTGCCCACGACACGAACTGCTTCCGATTCGCCCGCACCATGGGAAT
The DNA here is from genome assembly GCA_049279555.1 of Candidatus Sulfotelmatobacter sp. Lineage (GTDB taxonomy): Bacteria > Acidobacteriota > Terriglobia > Terriglobales > Acidobacteriaceae > Sulfotelmatobacter. The sequence goes on along the minus strand of JBAPOI010000244.1, from coordinate 3,116 downwards.
TCCCATCATTAAGGTGGTTGAGCCGGATGGCGGCGAGTCGGCGTCGTCGAACGAGGCCTACCTCGGAGAGGGACGCCTCACGGGTAGCGGCCCCTACAACGGGATGGACTTGGCAGCGGCCGAGGACGATATTGGGGCGGAGTTGATTCGGAGGTCGGCGGCCAGGAGAGGCGAGGCGTTCAGGGTTCGAGACTGGTGCATCTCTCGCCAGAGGTACTGGTCAGCACCGATTCCGATTATCCATTGTGAAGGCTGCGGGCCAGTCCCTGTCGACGAGTCTGAACTACCGGTCGTACTGCCGACCGAGGGTGTCGACATGAACGCACATGGGAACCCGCTCGAGCACCACGAGGAGTTCATGTCCACCTCTTGCCCGAGCTGCGGAGCCGCGGCGAGGCGCGAGGCGAGCACCCTCGACACATTCGTGAATAGCTCGTGGTCATACATGAGGTATTGCAACCCACACTACGAGGAGGGGATGTGCGATCCGGAAGCCGTCGACTACTGGATCCCGTGCGACTTCGACATCGGCGGAACCGAGAACGTGACGGTCGCCAACTTCTATTTTCGGGTCGTCCTGAAGTGGTTGCACCGGCTCGGCCTCTCGAAGGAGTCCGAGCCTTTCAAGAGCTCGATCTTTCACGGGATGGTACTGAAGGACGGACGCAAGATGTCAAAGTCGCTTGGAAACATCGTCCAGCCCGCCGACCTTATTCAGCGATACGGCGTCGACGCCGTCCGGTTCCAGAGCATGTGGGCGGCACACCCTGGCAATGACTACAACTGGTCCGATGAAAAGGTCTCCAGCTCACGACGCTTCCTAAGCGAAGTTTGGCGCACGTCGCTGGAAATAATGGAGGTTCTGGAAAAGGACGAGCCAACGGAGTTCGACCCGAATATTAAGACCAATGCGGGTAAGCAGTTCGCCAGGAGTCTCGACATCGCGGTCAGCAAGATCCAGAAAGCCTACGATGCTTTCGAGCTTCAAGCGGTTTGCAATGACCTGATCCTGCTCTGGGAGAAGACAGATAAGTTCTGGAATCGAGCTCGGGGCAACCTGACGCCCAACAACAGAGAGCTTCTCCGGCGAGCCGTGCACGAACTCTTAGTCATGTTGAACCCGATCGCGCCGCACATTACCGAGGAACTGTGGTTGAGATTTGGCAACCAGGAGATGCTCGCGCAGAAAGCCCACTGGAATGACCTCAAAAAATGAGTGCGAAGAACTCCCTCAAGAGCAATCCTGCTCCCGACGAGGATCTGACTCCCCCAAGGGATTTCTTCGTTGTGGCCCGGCTTGATGGCCATCCTATCGGATGCGGCGTGCTCAAGCGATGTATTCCATCCGCGTAGACCGCAGGGGACTTATTTTGGTTCCGACCCGGCGCTTGAGCGATTGAGCAGTGTGGGTCGTCTTTATGGATTTTTGATGAGATCGATGAGATTCGCGATTCCGAAGTCGACGTCGCAGAGCCAGTCCTCGTTTTCGCCGAGGTCCTTAGCGACTCGGCAACAAGACCACTGAACGATGAGATTAACTCCGTTTACCGTGAGTTTTATCCGCCTCGCCGACCGAACAAGATTTGTTGGCAATTGTTTTCACGGAGCGCCGCGCTACCAGCTCCCAGAGGACGTATAGTGTCGTATCGGCAAAGCTCGCTCGAACACTGAAGCAACACTACGGCACAATGGATTCTCGCTATTTTTGTGCGTCTTTAGTTCCTTAGTTGCAATTCGGAGTAGATTTTGCCAACGGTGTGGTAATTTCGATTGGACAAAAAGGCCCAAGGGTGTGAAGTAGCAGTGGTCGATTCAAGAGCGTTTTGCGCAGGGAGGGATTACCTATGATCGTAAAAAGCCGCGATTACTCTAGGATAGCCGAGAGAGTCGGTTAATCGTCTTCAGTATGCACCTGTGGCTTAATTGGCATGAGGCGGCCTCAGCAGAAAACTCGGAAACCTTGGCAAAGAAATTGACAGTTAGCCAGGGCATCACTGTCAGTGAACGGGCCCTTGTGGACGGTCGGAGCGGGGGTTACCCAAAAGCGCCGGCTTTGGGAGCCGGAGGATACGGGTTCGAGTCCCGTCAGGTGCACCATTTCTCAGGTACCCTAGAAAATCGAAGAAAGGAGGTGAGAAAAAATGGCAGACTCAAAAGACCATCGTGCAGCCATAGCGTCGCCAGTGAAAGACTTGTCGGAAACTGCCACCAAGCTAGCGGACCTGTCCGCAAAATTGGCGGCATCCGACCTGGCAACCGCTAGGGCTCCAGCTGACGCAGCTGCTGCAATTGCCGCAGCTGCTCCAAGGCTAGCGACCGCACTTGCCTCTGTTTCTTGACAGCCAGATGAGTGCTTAGCTAGATGCCCTAGATAGATGCCCTGGATAGATGCCCTGGATAAAGTGAAGCAGCGCCCGTCATTTATCGGTGGGTGCTGCTTTTATTTGGCGTTTTCATTGATGATGTATTCTGCTCGTGGCCCATTTCCTTGAGCTTACAGGCGAGTGCGTGTCGGCCCGAATGCTTGCCAAGCACGATATGGTCAGGTGGTGCTCCTACGGCTTCTGGCATCATGATCTCGTAACACAATGGATTGCTCAGGACACCATACTGACGAATGCCAGCTTCGTGCGCAAAGGCATTCCATCCCACAATTGCCTTGTTTGGTTGAGGTTCAAAACCCACGATCTTCGACAAGAGACGACTAGTGGAATAAATCTGCTGGCTGTCGCCCAAAAAGCTTGTCAACAGTTTGTCTCATCATTGCCCGGCTTCCAGCTTCGGCATTATGATGGGGACCATGAGTTTTTCCGAGACGATCTTCCTGTTTTTCCTGGCGCTCATCGTATTTGGGCCAAAGAAGCTGCCGGAGATCGCTCGTCAAGCCGGGAAGCTTCTCGCCGAACTGCGCCGTGCTTCGAACGAGTTTAAATCGCAGATTGAAACCGAGATTGCCCATCTAGAAGTTCAAAAGCAGCAGGCCACGCTGTCTCCGGCTCATCCGCCGCAGGGCGCCGTGGCTAGCCTGAGCCTGAATCCTGCAGCGAGCGAACCGGTGAAGCAAGAAGAGGCCACCTTAGCCGCACCACAGAGTGAGTCGACTCCTGCGCTAGCCG
>JBAPOI010000243.1:0-5381 GCA_049279555.1 Candidatus Sulfotelmatobacter sp. | reverse complement strand
GTTCCATGCGGCGTAGAGATTTTCTAAAAAGTGGTGTCGCTCTGGCGGTGGCCACTGAACTGGGACCAAGCAGAGCACAAGGAATCGTCCCAGCGCACAACTGGGGTAAATACGATTTCGGTTCTGGCCCAACTGTGACGGACCGCCTCAACCAGGGTCCGTTTTCCCAGTATCCTCCCGACGCTGTTATCCCCACCGATGATGTGGTTATGACCACAACGCCTTCTGAGGAAGTGGTGCCAAACTATGGGAAGGGATTGATCACGTACATCACGGCCGATATGGGCACCGAAGAAATCAAATCGGACAATACTCCCCAGGCGCTTGAGGACCTGGTTCGATTCCCTCTGGGACAGCAGCTTTACATACGCCCGACGTGGCGAGAGGTGCAGCCGCGGGCTGGACGCCTCGATTTGCCCGATTACTTGAAGCTTGTTTTCGAGCTCGCGAAAAAAAATAACAAGCGCATCGGAATGCGAATTCAGATGAGCGCTCCAGACTATTCACACGAGCCCGCATTGCCGGATTTCGTTCTCGAAAAAGTTCCGACGGTTGATCTGGTCGTTAGCGACAAGGAAAGCAGCGCATCGGCGGAGCGCTTTTTGCGGAACCCATATTCGCGTTATCAGCCCCGCTTTGACCATCCTTTCTTTCAGCAGGCGTTCAGGGAACTGATTGGGCTGTTGGCAGCGGAATTCAACGGAAGTTCTACTATCGAGTTCATCGATACCTTTATGTACGGGTTTTGGGGCGAAGGCCACACCTGGCCGTTCGGCAATAATCCTTTCCCGGACTACCAGACCGCGGAGCGCACGTGGATCAACATGCTGGAAGTTCAGCTTGAGCACTTTACGAAGACTCCTTTGATGACCAATACCCAACCCGACTACAGCCGAGTTGGCAACTCAGAAATCCTCGATCTCACGATTCGCAGCAACAACTGGATTCGCAGTGACACCATCTTCATCGAGAATGAGCAAATTGAAGCCCTCAGCAACCGGCCGCCTTGGATCGCTGCGGTGCTCGAACAGCCGCTCCCTGGGAAGGCTCCAGACCCTCTCGCCGCAGAAGAGGGGATATCGGTGTCCGACAACCTGATCGCTCATGTGATGGATGTAGGTGCGAACTACTGGTCGCTTTGGAACTTTCACCAGATCAGCGCCAAGAATCTTATGAGCTATTATCAAGCATCGCCGGCGTGGTTTGACCGAATCAATTGTCGAATCGGCTATCGCGTGAGGCCGTCGATGATCTGGAGCTACGAAGACAATGGATACCTCGGCCTGATTGTCGGCTTTGCTAACGACGGCATTGCGGGGGTTCCGGGTGTGCTGCGGGTGACTGTGCAGAACGAGAACGGGAAAGCGCTTAGGAGGGGTTGCTTGGATGCGGGTTATCCCCTCCCCGGCAAAATTCGGCAGGCGCAGTTTGTATTGCCGCGAGGTACCAAGTGGCAGGGATTGAGGCTCATGGCGGAGATCGAGGTCAAGGGTATGCGTTACCCGGTGCGGTGGGCGTGCCACCAAAAGCTGAATGACGATGGCTCACTGACTCTGCGTTCCAACCTCCATCACAATGTTTAGCGGAAGCGCTTGGCTAGGTGGTTGGCCGCGGACCGCATCGTGCATCAGCAACCTCAACAAAATTACCTCCGTTGCGCAGTCCACCTTCTCGCTGTTTTTCACGGCTGATTCCTTTTTCAGCGATTAACTTGGTTTCATCGCGGTCCTGCTCCAGGGAGTCGTGCGGGATTCGTTCGCTCCGCGTATTTTCCAGGCACGAATCGTCTCCAGGAAGGAATCCGATGTCTCGCACGCGAAAGTTTGCTGCGCTGTTGTTTGTTTGGCTGTTCGCTGGACGGTCGCATTTGCTCAAGGTGGCGCAACCGGCGCCATCGGCGGCGTAGTACAGGATGCATCTCGGTGCAGCGGCGACCTCGGTCTCGGCGACGAGCGGCGGATCTGCGCCGATTACCTCAACGGTCGGCACGCCGCGGCTGATTCAGTTCTCGTTGAAGCACTCGTTCTGATATGTTGCGGAGAGACGAGGCAAACGGCATGAAGCTGAATCGCTGCGTTTTGGCGCTGCTGGGCGTGGTGCTCGCGGCGGTGCCGGGGCAGTCGCAAAACGTTGTTCACTACACCACCACCATCGACAATGTGAAGTATCTTTTCGCCACGGCGGAACCGGTAGCACGGCTCAAGTCCGGCGACATTCTGGACACCAACACGCTCGACTGCTTCGGCAACGCGTTGAAAAAACCCGGAGACACCATCAGCATGGCGAAGGGCGACAATCCGTTGGCCGGGCCGTTTTTTGTGGAAGGCGCGGAGCCTGGCGATACCCTGGCCGTGAAGATTCTCGATCTGCAGGTGGACGGTGACACGGGAGTGGGAGCGTTCGCTCCAGGATTCGGAGCTATCAACGAGACCAACTACACGCCTATGCTGCACGCGCCACTACCGGAACGAGTGTGGTTTTATCACATCGACCACGCTGGCAATACGGCGATGTTCAAGGCGCTCGACACAGATTTTTCTGTGAAGATTCCGATGCATCCTTTCTTTGGTTGCATCGGAGTCGCGCCGTCGGAGGGAGAGGCGCGCAGTTCGGTGGTACCCCGGCGGAATTCGGCGGCAATATGGATTCTCCGGAAGCCAGCGTGGGCAACACCGTTTATTTTCCGGTGAATGTAAAGGGCGGACTGCTCTACCTTGGCGATGGCCACGCTGCGATGGGCGATGGAGAGATTGCGGGAACGGCGATCGAAGTTCCGCTGAAAGGGCGAATTCAGTTAAGCGTGATCAAAGGACGCACTATTAGCTGGCCGCAGTTCGAGAACGATGATGCCATCATGACAGTTGGCGCTTATCGACCGCTGGATGATGCGCTGCGCATTGCTTTTACCGAGCTGGTGCACTGGATTCACAAAGATTACGGCCTGTCCGAGCTCGACGCATATGAACTGCTGTCGAAGGTGGCGAAGATCCATCTTAATGAGATGGTGGATCCGAACTACGTGGTGGTCGCTTCCGTGGAGAAGAAATATCTACCCAAGAAGAAGTGACGATGTTACAACTCAGTAGAAAATCTTCAGCTGGTTGCGCAAATCCGAAGAAGCATCGTCTTAGTGTGACGTGTTCGGCTTTCGTAACAAATTTTTCTCAACCATCCTCTTTGCTTGACACCCTTTCCGGGCTGAAGCTAGTCTGTGGTGCGTATCAGACTCGGCCTTCTACTGTCCTTGAGTAATCCGTAGCCGTGGAGGTTTCGAATCGGAGTTTTGTGTCTCTTCACCCGAGAGTTCTTCATCCGGCAGGATGTGCCATGGCCAGTGCCCCCACGGTTCGCGATAGCAAAGACGGTTTCAGAGAGGAACGAGCCGAACTGCAGGCCGTCCTATCTTCTCCTTTGTTTCAGCGCGCTCCGAAACTCTCGAAGATCCTTGCATATATATGCGAGAAATACTTTAGCGGGAAAGGAGCCAACCTTAAGGAATATAGTATTGCCGTCGATGCTCTGGGCCGCGCCCCCGGCTTTGACCCACAAGCGGACGCCATTGTCCGCGTTGACCTGCATCTATTGCGCAAGCGCCTGGAACTCTATTACGCCAATGATGGCAAGTATCGCCGCCTTCGCATCGTATTGCCTCTGGGACACTATGTGCCGGAATTTATTCCTAACACTGCGCACGATTCTGAAAATGTGCGGATACCTCCTAAGGCGGTGCTTTCCCCGCCAAACGTCGCGAGCCCCGAACCGCCTCCTGTAGGGGAATTCGTACGCATTGCTAAGGAAACGCCGCCTCTGGTGCTTGCTCCAAAATCAAAAAAGCGGAAACTGATTTTCTCAAAACCGTTCGTTTTGCGAAGAATTGAGGTGTGGGTGCGTCATCGCACTATCTTCCTGACGGCGCTTTGTTGTGTTGTCCTTGGAGTGGCGGGCGGAGTCGCCGGTACGGTTGTTCTTTACCGGCACTCATTCAGCGGCGTGTGGGTATTCTCAAGCGCGCCAACGTCCGTGAGACTTGCAAGCGCCGAGATTCTCCAGCATTTCTCACTCGTCGGGGCTCAGGATTTCGAAAATCGAGCCATTCGCATCCACTGTGGTTCCTACCGCGACTATGTCGATTCCGCCGGGTTTCGCTGGAGCAGCGACCGTTTTTATTCAGGAGGGAATATCTTTCAGCAGGACGTCGTCCCGATTTCCCGTTCCGCGGATCCGGCTCTCTACTCAACCGGTCGAACGGGTAGTTTTCACTATGACATTCCAGTCTCTCCGGCAGCCTATGAAGTCCGCTTGTTGTTCGCGGAAACTACGCAAGATATAGACGAGGGGATGCGGGAGATGTCATTCACTGTCGGGTCTGGGACGCCGAATATGATCGACGTGGTCGCCGATGCGGGTGGGACGAGGACTGCGACCATGAAAATTTATTCCAACGTACATCCCGGTGCGGACCGCAAGATTCACGTCAGTTTCCAATCTACTGCAGGATTCCTGAATGCGATAGAAATCCTTCCCGAAATCAACGGTAAACCCGGCCCGATTCGCATTTCCACACTACCGCACATGTTCGTCGATCTGGCGGGAAGACATTGGCTTCCGGATCGTTATTTTCGTGGAGGCAGGAATATCGATCATGTGTTCGCGCCAGACCGTACAGATCCTTTGCTATTTTCGCGCGAGCGGTTCGGTAACTTCAGTTACTCGATTCCGGTAGCCCAAGGTTACTCCTATCAACTCACGCTCTATATGGCGGAACGATATTGGGGACCTCAGAATTCCGGCAACGGCGGGGTGGGCAGTCGCATCTTTAATGTTCATTGCGACAATATCGAATTGTTGCGCAATTTCGATCTCCTCAAAGCTGCCCACGATTCCCCGGTCGTGGCAGCCCGTTTTCAACACCTTCATCCTGATTCCACTGGAAAGCTAAACCTTCAGTTCCTTCCTGTGGTCAATTACGCCGTATTGAACGCTTTGGAAGTGGAAACCGAGTGACTTACGGCAATGTTTCCAGGCTCTCAGGTCTCCGTTTAACGTTAAATTAACTCCAATCTCTCTGTTCCGTTTAAATCACACCATCACCGCCCTCTAGCGAATCCGATCGGACTACTTAGCGCTTCGCTAAAGTTAATTTAGCTCCGTTTAACTTCTCGTCCTCGATCATATCTTGATATACAAAATCGATTTGGTGCATCACTGCTCTAACTAGGACTTCAAGGAGACTCCACGTGCAACCTCATATCACTAATCAAAAAGCGATTTGCCTGTTGTCCACTATCATCTTTTTTCTTTGTTTCTCGCTTTCCTCCGCTTTTGCTCAAGGAACTGGCTATTGGCATACCTCCGGCAATCAGATACTCGACTCCAACAAT
>JBAPOI010000242.1:0-7169 GCA_049279555.1 Candidatus Sulfotelmatobacter sp. | reverse complement strand
TCCACCTTTGACAACATCGTTCGGGATTTCGGCGTTCGATATGTCGAGGGGTACACATCCCCCAACTTTGCCGATGTCGTCGCGAATGCACCATTTTCCGAATAGACGACCTCCCGATCATCGAATTTCGCACAGTAACAGCGCGGCTGAAGAAAGAGACAACATGAACTACGGAATCGTTCCCGGTTTGTACTTCAATGTTGGGGGGAGGCTCTTGATGAGATTGAACAGACCCTCACGACCAGGTGCGATATGAGCGCTGTGTTGAATGTAGTCCGGCGACCTAAATCGTTCTGCGGTCGCATAGTCGCGCTTGTTGAAGAGTGTGTCGGACGCTTCCAGAACGAGGGCCTTGTTTTGTTCGGGTGTAGTCTTCGGCATGTTGATTCCTTTTGCGCCTAAGAGATCACTTCGATTGCATCAATCCGCGAGGGATAAAACGCCAGGTACTCTTTGATGCTGGCAACTCCCTCATAAGTTTTTCGTAAGTCCAAACGGCGTATTCCGATTTTGATCCCCCGATGGGAATGCTGTAGTAGGTACAATCACCCTTGTACGGACAATAGGTGTAATGCTTGGTCCGAACCAGCAAGGACATATCCGCGTCGTCGCGCGGCAAGTAGTAGACCGGCGGATATCCCTTCTCCTCCAGTTGAAGCGCTTCCGTCGATTAGCCGCTTGCTTGCTGGCCTCGGCAGCGGAGTCGTTCTCAGCCGCCGGCGGCTTGTGAGCGGTCAATTCCTGTGCTTGCGCGATACCTGAGTTCAGGCAGGCGAAGGTGAGTGCCACGGCGAGAATGGTCCTTATGATGAACCGGGCGAGTTGAACAACGCATACCGTCATGATTCCCCTCATTTCCGTGATGCACCCGATGATCGATGGACCCTCTTGCGCTTTGCCTTTTTGCTTTCGCCTTCGACTACACGCCTTGGACAATTACTAGTTCTGAGTCAGCCGTGGCTTGGCGCAGCGCCTTTGGCTCGGCGTATTCTGGCGAAGCCCACCACGCTCGCGCCTGCTCCATGCTGGGAAACTCGGCGATGATTAGCCGTTCGCGCGGCCACTCTCCCTCGAGAACAATGGGGCCGCCGCGCGCAACCAATCGGGCGCCATATTTCGCCATTGTTGGCAGCAGCATCCGTCTGTAATCCTCGAACCGAACCGCATCTTTGATCGTAAGACTTGCAATGACATACACCGACATGGGTTCCTCCTTTATCGCGTGATCGATGATTTTGCCGTACGAAGTTCTTGGAACTGGCTGCCACGTTGTTTTCTGTTCCGACTAAGAAGCGTAATCGCAGCCGCGAGCAGCCAAATTGCCTGAACTCCAGCAACTACTGTGACTGCGTCAGGCAAGGTCAGAGTGAATAGAAAAATCGCCCCTAGCGCCGCAAATACGACTGCTAACGGAAGCACCACATATCCAAAGAGTCCGCGCCGCACCTGCGAGCTGAGAAAAACAATCCCCAATGGCAGGAACAGAACTGGAGCTAACATCAGCCAATAGCCGCCTAAAATGATCTTTGCGATTAGAAAAATGATGATCATTTGCTTTAGTCCTTTCGCCCGGGCCGGTATCGCCCGCCCGTTTTCAGGCTAGCCCCGCCCGCGTTGTCCGGTTCATTCCTCTCGTCTGGAATTGCATCCGTTCTTGCTCCAGGCTGCAATTCCATACGCGTAACGGCACCATGCGGACCGCCGTGAGCATCTGCATCGTGCCACTGGCCGTTCGATCGGACCTGGTTCAGTTGGTCGAGCGGTTTCCCAAACTATGCCGCGCCTAGTGCTTCGGCGCGGTTGCTGGGCTTCACTCCGGCTTTTTTCGCCACTAGTCCCGCGAAGGAACTGCGCACCTGCGAAAAAACGACGAACCATAGCACCGTGACGACAATGGCGGGCGTCATGTTTTCTGAGTCCAAGAACATGTGGAAGCTAAGGATGTTCACGATCACCGGTCCCAGCAGTGTGAGTCCGAGCGGCACGTAACGGTTGCTGAGCAGCAACACACCGCCGATGAGTTCCGTTCCGAACGCGATCACGTAGTAATGCGAGCCCAATAAAGCTCCCATGAACTGCCCCGCGAGACCCGGCATTGGCGGACTCGGGAAGAAATGTAGAAACGCGTTGAGGCCAAAGACCGCAAAAACGAGGCCCAGCAACACCCTGGCGATCACAAAGATGTACTTCATTGTTTTCTCCTTTATTTATGCAGATCGATCAATTTGCGAACGTAAGTGGACATTCCCAAGCGTCAGGCGGCTCGGTCGCCGCCCCCGCTTTTACGGTGTGTCCTGCTTGGTCGAGACTTCCATGCTGTGCGCATGGTGAGCATCATGTGGACCGCCCATGGCCTTGTCGTGGAGAGTCTGGTATGTGCGCTCTCTGGCGGCGGCCTCCTCCGTGGTCAGGTGCAGCGGCCGGGGCGGCTTTTCATAGCTGTCATATTCGTACCCGAGCGGCGCAGTGCGATCGGTCATGCTGACCGGCAGATCCGCGCGCTTGCCGCTTCTGTCTCCGTACGAGAACTTGCGATTGAGGTATCGGGGATCAGTAGGATTCCTATTCCCGAGCCGGTTCCAGCTTTCCCAGAGGCGGTCGATGTTGGCGTGATGCAGATAGAACATCGGGTCAGCGCCGACGGTGGAGAAATCGGCCATGTCGCCCCCGAGGCCAATATGAGTGAAGAAGTGAGGGTTTATGTCCAGTCTGGGATTGAACCCGAGGTTGCCGTTGGGCCCATCGATGTAAAACTTCTCGTTAAGGGCGTCCAGGTTGATCCAGTCCTTGAACGGTGTATCAATGCGTCCGCCGCCATTGACCCAGAACCAGCGCGTACCGTCATACAGCGGGCTGCCTGGGTCCCGGAACACGGCTGGCACGACCAAGTCAGCTTCGTTGCCGGTGATTGGGTTCCAATAAGGAAGCGTAAAGTCCTCGTCGTGCAGGACCTCGCGAATGACCCCCTCGAACTGAATAAGCATCAGTCGATGCCAGGGGAGGAAAAACCACTGTTGAAACTGCTCTGGGTCGGAAGGGTTGGTAGCGTGGGCTTGGCAGCCGTCCCACACCGCCTCGGCATCGGCTTGAGCCTCCTTCGGGAGAGTGGCGATGACCTCTGCCTTCTTTTTCATGGAGAGATCCCACAGCGCAGCCGGGTAGCCCTTGACCCAGTGGGTATACCACCACCAAGTCCATGAATGCTGATCGGAGTCCGGCAAGGTCTTCATGATCTCGACCGCCTTCGCATATTTCGCGAGCATCACCTGACCTTCGGGACTGTTCACGTTGTAGCGAATGTACGGCTTCTTCCCTCTGGAAGAAGCCGTGCCCGCGCTATTCGCACCGTTCGAAGAAATCGCACTTACGTTGTTCACAGCAACGGAAGAAGGAGCCGTACCTACGTTCTTTGCACCCGTGGAAGGCGGCGCTTCTTCCTTCTTCGCACCCGTTGCAGGAGTTGGAAAGAAGAAATTCAGCTCCAGGACATCATGCTGTCCGGTGTGGACTTCGAGTCGCGGGTCCTGGAACGACAAGGCACCTGCGGACTGAATCATGCCGCTGACGAGATGAAATTCGTTATCGATCACCGCGCCGGCGATACCATGCCGCGGCATTGACATTGGTGGCAGCGAGATCCATGAATTGGTGGCCGGTTCGTACGCCTCGACGGCGCGGAATGCTCCGACGAGCTCTTTCGTAGTCACCTCGCCACCCGCTATGTAGATCCTGCGGCCATCTGTGCCCGTCGCGCCGCCGCTGCGAGGCGTCGGCATCCGTTCTTTCGGAGCACTCCACATGTCACTGACGGGGCTGTACGCCTCCACCACATCCGTGTTGGTAGCGGACAAGATGAAGGCATGGCCAGTGCGGCCGCCGATGACGTAGATCTTGCCGTTCACCGCGGCGGCGTACGCGTGATTCCGCGCCACCGACATCGGCCGGCGGCTCTCCCACTTGTTCGTGGCAGGGTCAAAAACCTCATTTGTGGTGAGAACCAGAGATGGTCCGAAGAACGTGAAGTATGGGTCCTTGGAACCTGCCACCGTGGTTGCGCCGCCGATGACGTAAATCTTGCCGGCGACTTCAACCGCTACGGCAGCACCGCGTTTCGTCGGTACCGGAGCCAGCGACTTCCATGAGTCGGCCGCCGGATCGTACTCCCACGTGTCGGCGATGGGTTCCCACGCGCCGCCGGTCGGGATCTGGGTGTCCTTTGGAGGCACGAAACCGCCGATCACGTAAATCTTTCCGTTGGCAGCGGCTAAGGCGGCATGGTGGGCCAACCGCGGCATCCCTTTTTTCTCAGTCCATTTGTCGGTAGCCGGGTCGTACTCGTAGTTGAGACCCGCAGCCTTACCTTCATCCCAGCCGCCGATCACGTACATCTTGCCGTTCAGGGCAACACCATAAAGTTCTTCATCCGGATACGGGAATGGTGCGGCCTTCTTCCACGGGTTTATTGGCATCTGCGCCAGCGCGGCGGTGCAGAAAACCAGGCTGGCGATCAGGGCAAGCATTGCAGTTCGTCGTTGTAGAACTTTTGACATACACGTCTCCTTATTGAGTGTTGAAATAGAAATCAGGTTCTTATCTCGATGGCATTCTGAAGATCAGGCCAAACATTAAGTAGCGGACATCTTTGATTCCGTTTGTGTTTTCCCACATGTAGGAGGGCTGAAACGACACATACTTCTCGATGGGCACCGTGACCCCAGTCCATGCTCGGTTTTTCGTCCACCCGCTTCCCTGGTCGTAAAAGGCTTCGTAGGACGCGAAAGGTTTCCAGATGTGGCCCTTAACCGCGAGGGGGTATGCGACCGCGATCTTATTGCGATAACGGTTGATCTCTTTTTCTGGAAGAGACTTTCCGCCGTACATGTATGTTGGAAGAAATCTTCGGACATACATGTTGCGCTCGGAGATCTCCAACTTGTGGACCGAGAACATAACCGTTCCATCGATCCGAAATTGCTGTTCCTCGTAAGTGCGCGTAAATCCTCCGGAATGATTCGCGAGTTCATTAAGTCCGTCTGGGGCGACCGAGTAATAGAGATAGCTGGGTGTGATCGAAAGAAACCTTGTCGCGCGAAAAGTGGCGTCAAACTGTGCTGACGGTGCTTTCACTTCGCCGATGTAAAAGCCGTAGAATTTAAGATCGATCCGCTGTTGCACAGGAGCAATCAACTCTGCCCAGCCCGTGGGCGCAACTACCGAGCCACTTCTGTGTCCACTCGGTACATCTACTTCTTGGGCAACGCACCGCCCGCCAAGAAAAACGAGCCACAACACCAGAAAAGTTGGCACTAGATGCAGCGCAAATTTTGTGAATCCTCGCATGGCTTCTCCTACCGCGGATGCGTAATGTCAACGCGCCCGATTGATTGCGAACCTTTATGAGGACCTGTGGTGGTGGAAAGAATTGCCACCGCATTGATCCTGCTCACGACCGGATGTAATTTCGCGTTACATTCCAGTTGTGACGCGAATCACAAACGCAATCGACGCGCCAAAGCCAAGCGCTCGTAAATGCTGAATTTTCTGTGGTTCGTGCGATGTACCGATGACCTTCCAACGGCAACTGCCCACATCAGGGCAGCAGAATCCGGGCGGCACACGCTGATTGCGCGAGGGGAGGCTGAATACAAGTGTCAGCGGCTAACGAAGGCGAAGAAAAAAATGTTGGCAACGCATCGAGTGACCGTACTTTGAAAGGAAGTCGGCGATGTCGGACAATCACTATGTTGCAACAAGCTGCCGCAGGCCGAATTTTCCTCCTGATCACTCAATGTGATTATTTTCGTGGCGAGGTCAACCAAGACAACTTGACAGCCCAAGCACATTCCTTGACCATTGCTCGCTAATTGAGATAGCGCGGTTGAGTCGCATTGGACCGAGTGCCATAATACTTGATGTTTTTCGGCTACCCACATGCGGAAGATGGTTCCTCGCCGTTCTAGCTGGCCCGAGAAAACCCTCACGGTCCTCTTGTGCGTCTTTCTGTTCTATCTGTCGTTCGGTACAGGCTCGGTTCACGCCCTCGATCCCAGTAAACGTGTCACCCAGTACATTCACACCGCTTGGCGAACACAAGATGGCTCTCTGCCAGCCGGCATGTATCACATTGTTCAGACCTCGGACGGTTTTCTATGGTTCTTATCTCTTCCCGCCGATATCTACAGGTTCGACGGCATCCGGTTTCTGCCCTGGCGCCTGCCCGCCGGTGCACCGATCGATAGATCGTTAAACTTCTTTGCCGACCACGCGGGCGGGCTCTGGGTACTGGGACCGAGTGATATCGTTCGACTGAAAGCCGGGGCTGTCGGTTTCCACCTCCAGTTGGAAGGGGGAATGTTTCAAAGCGTCACTGAGTCGCCGGACGGCTCCTTGTGGGTATTGGGCGGCAACTCGGATGCGCCCCTTTGCCGTGTTACCGATTCAATCAAGTGCTTCGGAAAGGCAGACGGAATACCGATTTCCGAGATCCAGTCTGTTCTGGGGGACGGCAACGGCGGTTTTTGGCTGGGAGGGCGGGCGGGAGGTCTTGTCCACTGGCATGCCGGCACTTCGGAGAAGTACAACGTAGGAAACGAGGTCTTTAGCTTGGCGCGTGGTCCCGATGGATCTCTATGGGTGGGCATATCGGGAGAGGGTCCAGGGAAAGGGCTTCAACAATTGAAGGGCGCTGATCTCAAACCTTTCGTGACCCCCACGTTCAACGGAAGTAGCTTCGATATTGGCACTCTGATGTTCGACCATGACGGCAATCTTTGGGTCGGTACGAAAGCAAAGGGGCTTTTTCGTATCCATGGAAATGCGGTGGAGCACTACGACCATACCAATGGCCTGTCCGGCGATTCTGTGTATGCTCTTTTTGAAGACCGAGAGGGGATCGTCTGGGCGGGAACTACAAGCGGAGTCGACAGCTTTCGCGATCCGCCAGTCGTCACGTTCTCGCAGGTGGAAGGATTGGGGTCGGATTTACCAGCAGGCATCCTGGCCAGCCGAGATGGCACGATATGGGTAGCAAACGCCGGATCGCTTGATCACATTGTTAACGGCAACGTCTCATCTATACGCGCGGGGAAGGGTCTTCCGGGTGACCAAGTCACGCGATTACTGGAAGACCGAGCCGGCAACCTATGGGTGGGAGTGGACGACGGTCTGTA
>JBAPOI010000241.1:0-1698 GCA_049279555.1 Candidatus Sulfotelmatobacter sp. | reverse complement strand
CAGCCTAGGACATTGGCCCATTGGGAGGCAGTGACCAGCTTAGGCGAGTTCCGACCGCTCTCCCATCGGCCTATTGAGGTGTCGTCCCATCCGAGGACGCTGGAGAGCGCCTGTCGGCTGATATTCTTTTGCACGCGCCGGATGATCATCTGATCCGCGAATTGTTCTGGAGCAAACATTTCGGCTTCCAAGGCGGCGATGGAGGCGAGCGCGGGATCGATCCCCATCTTCTCGAAAATCTTGTCGGCGGCCCGAGCGATATTCTGCGCCCGGTATTTGTCTCCTAAGTATCGATCAGACATTGCCTATACTCCTTACTCACGCTGTTGCAGATTCTCCATCGGGCTTCTTGCGCCCGTAGTGCTTGATAAGCTCGTCGTTGTCCGGTGCGGCCACATGGCGATGCCGGGTAGCGCGGGCCGCTTTGTCCTGGGCGTCCAGATCGGACTTCATGCTCTCGACCAGATCGCGCATGAGATCGCCGACCTTCGTGCGCTCTTCCTCTGACACGATCTTTTCCACAACGCCGTGTAGTGCGTCGTGAATGTGCCTGATCTCGATGAAGAACTCGCCGCAGATTTGCTGTGCGATGGGATGCAGTTGTGCGGTGGACGGCCAGTAGGCGCGGTTAACGCCCTCCATCTGCTCTATGGTGATCTCGCCGCGCTCGAATTTGTTGATAGCGCGCTCGATGGCCCACATGGGAAGCCCCTTGAGCACGTTAGCGTACTGAGCCGCGATGGTCGTGGCATCGACCTTGCTGACTTTGATCGCGGCACCGAAGCCCATGATCATCTGCGAGATGCGGGCTACGATCTGATTGGAGTGCGGATGCTTGAGCGCTTCGGCTAGGATTTTGTAGCGCGCCTGCAAAGCCTCGCGCTCGACGCTACTAAGCTCACGGTGAAGCAGCGCTTTGCCCTCACCGTTCCGATACCATGTCAGTGCCGACTGCAATGTCCCGCGTATGGCGTTGTCCCGAGCGACGGGATAGAGCGCAGTGACGCTTTGGTATCGGGCAGGCAGGTTCATGTTGGCTCGCGGTTTAAGTGAAAGGTGGCCGTCTTAAAGTCTCGGTTGTCGCCTCGACTCCGGATGTCTTCGCCGCCGACAATTGCTCGTATTTTGGCAGCCACATTTTCTCCGTGTCGTTTCGTCCAATTCCAATGTCCCCTTTTCTTTGATGCCTCTCCGCTTGCTTTTACCCAGATTTGAAAATGCGAACAGTTGCCTGTCAGATGCGGATTCGCGGTCTTGAAGTCGGCTCGCTGTCGATCTGTTGCCTTATCCCAATCCACCCACATCAGCGTAATCCTGCGAATGTCCTTGACAACTCTGCAAAGCCATTATTGGTTTTTTTGCCGGAATTGTCGAGGGCCTTTTCCTCGTCCTCCCATCGGCCGCCGTTGAGCCATGTGGTCGGATGGCAGATGAAACACATCTCGGCTGTCTGTACCGAGCGGGCGAAACGCTCGACGCCGAGCATGATCTGGATGAATGAAACCTTGCCAGACTTCTTGATCTTCTGGAGCGCCTTCATGGCCGCCGCCTTGCCGATGCGGCGCGGGTAGATTTTCCAGAACCTTGCCTCGTAGTCTGCTGGCCAGTCGTCGTCTTGCGGTTGGAATAGCGCGACCGCCGTTCCTGATCTCTCGAATGCCTCTATGACCGATTTTGCTGCCGCTATCGTGCTTGGAC
>JBAPOI010000240.1:0-3449 GCA_049279555.1 Candidatus Sulfotelmatobacter sp. | reverse complement strand
CAATGAGCCAGTCGCCAGATTCGGCGTTCGAGGAAGTTTGCCGGATTCCGCCCGAAGAGTCGGCTTGTGACCGCTAATCGTGTCGCTTCGTCCGTATTACGCATTTAAACCGGCCAATGTTCTAAGTGAGGGATTGGCGCTGAGTCGGGGAAAGCGATATTCTTTTTTCGTTCGAAGCTAACTTAACCGGAGGGTGAAGGCGCAGGTTAGCAGAAGGACTCTTTGGCAGGATGAGTTCTGCGAGCGAGGCCTTCACACCCGCCTTGATTCTCTTTATCGCACTGCCTGAGACAAAAGACAACCTCGATCCGGGGTAGTTCCGTTAGACCGCTTACCGCGGCAATGCCCACTTTGCGGAAGGCACACGATCATCGGACACGGACGGCGGCTTCGGCCCGCCCACGATGAGCGGTGCGAACGAATCTGGGTGCGTCGTGGAGTGTGTCGACCGTGCCGGAAGACCTTCACAGTTTTGCCGGACTGGCTTGCTCCATGTGCGCCGTACACGCTGCGTTGTCGGCAGCAGGCGTGTGAGCGGATCAGTGCCGGCAATTCGATGGAGCAAGCAGCCCCGCACTGCCAAGATCCGGCGCGTTTGCCTGATCCTGCAACGGTGCGCCGCTGGGCGCAACGGAGACTGCTCAGCATGTGGTGGTGGGTCAAGGCTCGCGCAAGGTTTGAACATTTTCTGCAAGCACCCACCATCCTTGCCTGGGATCTGACCTCTTTTTGCCGTAATCTCCCGCTAGAAGCAAGAAGTCCATGAGCACGCGAGCTCTCGACGAGTTAAAGCAGCAGATTCCGCTGCTGGATTATTTGCAGTCGCAGGAATGGAGGCCAGCGCGGGCACTGCGAGGTGGCCGCTGGCTGGGATTGTGTCCGTTGCACACCGACCACAAGCCCAGCTTCCTGGTCGATCCCCACAAGAGCTTGTTCTACTGCTATGGCTGCGGCCGTGGTGGGGATGTGATTCGCTTCGTTGAACTTTACCATCAGGTGAGATTCCCGCAAGCTCTGACTATGTTGCGAGAGTGGTGCGGTGAAGCGCCGTTGCTTAACGCCGCCATCGAGTTTTATCGCTTTCAGTTGCACCGTTATAACGAACCACTGTCGTATTTAGACCAACGGGGACTCCGCTCGCCGGAGGTGATCGAACACATGCGAATTGGCTACGCAGCCGGCGGCGGCTTGCGAGGTTGGCTTACGCAGTTGGGATATCCACTCTCGGTCCTATGCACTGCTGGCCTGATCACGAAGGCTGGCTACGACAGCTACATTCGACGCATCATCATCCCTCTGGAAAGCAATCTCTATGGCCGCAGTATTCGTAGTTCGGCACCAGCCCATCGCTTCTTACCTGGCTCGAAGGGCGGCTTGTATTTATGGGAGCCAGTGCGTCGCTGCACGGAAGTGATTCTAGTGGAAGGTCTGTTCGATTATGCAGCGGTGTGGCAGGCCGGTTTTCACAACGTCACCTGCTCGCTCGGAAACCATCTCAACGCTCGCCAGTTCCAGCAACTATGTGACGGCCCACGCACTGTCTATCTGACTTTCGATGCCGATGCCAATGGCAGTGGCCCACGCGCCGCGCAACATCTTTCGCGTCGTCTCTGGGCGCAAGGAATCAAGGCTCGTCGCCTTCGCCTGCCGGACGGGTACGATCCGAACAGCTTTTTCGTGGAAGGTGGCCATGCCAGCCAGTTCCAGTCGCTGTTGGAGGCGGCTCAACCATGACTTTCTGTGTCATACACCAACCCTCTCCGAACAAGGCACGTAGTCCGGTCCGCTTGGTCGAGCGGGCCACCGGCCGTGAAATTGAGTGGATCAATCGTTACCTGGATTACGAGTGCCTCCGCCGCTTATCGACCGCTACGCTGCGCAGCTATGCCTACGAGTTGCTGCACTTTCTGCGCTGGTGGGAGAGTGTTCATCACACTGAAGCCGTGGCCGAAGGCGAGATCAAGGACTCGCTCTTGCTGGAGTATGTGCGCTTCCAGTCCAGCCAAAAACCCGAATGCACCGGTGCTACCATCAACCACCGTGTAGCCATTGTCGATAAAGCCTTGCGCGTTGTCTTTCCTAACGCTCCCGCGCAAGTGGCGCCTGGTTTTCAGAAGACCTACTGGCAGCGCGCCCCTATGGATCTCGGCCGGCCCAAGCCGGCCTTGAGTCGCTTGCGGGTGAAGACGCCCAAGCGCGCGATCGTGCCTCTGTCCATCGAGCAAGTGGCGCGCTTCTGGTCTAGCTTCCGCACCTCTCGTGATCTGGCCATCGTGGGTCTTTTGCTAATGCAAGGACTGCGCTCGCAAGAAGTTCTCGATCTGAATTGCGAGGATCTTCTCGCATCGGAGGCACAGATCCGGGTGCGCGGCAAAGGCAACAAACTGCGCTTTCTCCCGCTGGCTCCTGAAACCATTCAACTGCTCGATCACTATCTACGGTTGGAACGCCCTGATTTCAAAACCACCGCCCTCTTCGTCTCCCTCAAAGGCCGCGCTCGTGGCGCCCGCATGACCGCTGCCGGGTTACGTTCGCTGTTCCGCCATCATCGCCAGACTACCGGCGTCACCAGCGCGAACCCCCATCGCTTCCGACACACCTTTGCCTCCGATATGCTGTGCGCCGGTGTGAGCCTGCCCGCCCTCATGCAATTGATGGGACACGCGCACATCCAAACTACTCTCATCTACGTGGAAATCACTCCGCTCGATGTCTTCCAGCAATATGCGCGTGCCGTAGCTCAACACATCCGGCCCCTTCCGGTAACACCGCCATGAAGCGCTCTCGCCTTGCTCCGGTGGAACATCCATTGCTTCCCCTTTTCCAGCGCGCGGTTTACTCCCTCACTGTGGCCATGGCCCCTGACTCTGCTCGCTCATACCGCGGCGTGGCACGGCATTTCCTGATCTATCTCGAAATCGAGCACCCCGACATCGTCACTCTTGCTCAGCTGCGCCGAGATCCACACATCCTCGGTTGGCTAACCATGTTGCAATCCCAGAGTCCACCGTTGGCGACGAACTACTACATCCACCGGATTGTTCATCTGCGGGGTCTTCTTCACGAACTGGCATACACAGAGCAGCTGCCCCAGCTTGCTCACCTCTTCCGCCGTGAAGACATTCCCCGCCCTCCGCAACGCGTCCCGCGCGCCCTGCCTCCCTGGCAGGATCAATTGCTCCAGCAAGAACTGCTACGCCGCAACGATCTCGGCGCCAATGTCTTTCTGTTGCTTCGTCACACCGGCATGCGCATCGGCGAAGCGGTCGATCTTTCCTTCGATTGCCTGTATGCCGCTACGCAAGATCAACGCGCGATTCACGTTCCTCTCGGCAAGCTCAAGACCGAACGCGTCGTCCCCGTCGCTTCCTTCGTCTGTGACTTGGTTTACCGTCTCCGCTTCTTTCGCTCACTCGATTCCTTGCCCCCAGACGGCCGCCTCCTGGCCC
>JBAPOI010000239.1:0-3268 GCA_049279555.1 Candidatus Sulfotelmatobacter sp. | reverse complement strand
GATCAAGCCAGGGCCTGTGCCGGGGCCGCAGGGAAAAGATCAAGCGCCGCATCTGGTTGTTTCAGTTTTCATGCGAGGAGTATTGCGGCGAATGGTGACACGAATTTATTTCCCCGATGATGCGTGCAACCCGTCAGACTTTATTCTTAATCTGGTGGAACCATCGAGGCGCTCTACTTTGATCGCAAAGAAGACTGCCAGCGGTCCCGGCGCTCTGGAATGGAATGTTGTTTTGCAGGGCCCGGATGAAACGGTATTCTTCGACCTGGGTTTGTGAGTTTGCGATTGTAGATTTGGGATTGTAACAAAGCGGACCGCCGCACTGATCATTTGAATGGCCTTGTTCGATCCACTGTTCGGCTCACCGGCAATGCTCGAGGTCTTCTCCGACGCTGCGCGCGTTCAGCGCATGTTGGATTTTGAAGCTGCGCTCGCGCAAGCCGAGGCGCGTTGCGGCGTCATCCCCGAAACTGCAGCCCGGAAAATCGCCGCGAAATGTAAAGCGGAGCTAATCGACCTTACCGCGCTCGCGCTCGCGACCACCGATTCGGTCAATCCTGCAATCCCTCTCGTCAAGCAGCTTACCGCACTGGTCGCGAAAGAGGACGCCGACGCGGCGCGCTTTGTGCACCGGGGCGCGACCAGCCAGGATGCGAACGATACCGGCCTGGTTCTGCAGGTCCGGCAAGCTTTCGATATTCTCGAAAGCGACTTGGCCGCCCTTTGCGCAGGACTCGAAAAACTGGCTGAGAAGTACCGTTCCACGCCGATCATTGGGCGCACGCTCATGCAACATGCGTTGCCTACTACGTTCGGCGTAAAGATTGCGGGATGGCTCGACGCAATGTCTCGTCACCGGGAGCGCTTCGTGGAAGCCAGAAAACGGGTGCTCGTTTTGCAATTTGGTGGCCCGGTTGGAACGTTGGCGGCTTTACGAGAAAAAGCATTGCCCGTGGCCGAGGCGCTCGCGGCAGAGCTTCAACTTGAGCTCCCTGCCATGCCGTGGCATACGCAGCGCGATCGCGTCGCGGAAACGGCGACTACTCTCGGTCTTTGCACAGGCACGTTAGGCAAGATGGCGCGCGATATTTTGTTGCACATGCAAACTGAGATTGCGGAGATTTTCGAACCCGCAGCCGAAGGGCGCGGAGGTTCATCGTCGATGCCTCACAAGCGCAATCCAGTGAGTGCTGCAATCGTGCTGTCGGCCGCTACGCGTATCCCAGGCCTTGTCAGCACGATGCTCAGCGCCATGGCGCAGGAAGATGAGCGCGGTGTTGGCAATTGGCACGCTGAATGGGAAACGCTGCCCGAAATCTTTCGTCTGACCGCCGGGGCCCTTCATCAGATGGCGACGATTGTGCCTCATCTCGAAATCAACGCGGCGCACATGAGCCGCAATCTGGACGCGACCAACGGTCTCATTTTTGCCGAAGCCATCACGATGGCCATGGCAGCGCATATAGGAAAATCTGCCGCACATGCGTTTGTAGATGAGGCGAGCAAGAAGGCGCGCGAGTCTGGAAAGCATCTTCGCGAGGTGCTCGCTGAGAATCCCAAAGTCGCGCAGCAGTTGAACTCAGCGGAACTGGATCGCTTGTTCGATCCGAAAAACTATCTGGGAACCGGCGGAGACTGGATCGACCGGGTGATCGATGCCAGCCGCGTGCCGGCCACAAGAAAGTAATCATTGGGAGTCGACGTTTGTCCAGGAAGGACAAGATGCCGTTCGTTGATGTTGGAAAACTTCGGACGCACTACGAGCTCACTAGCGATAAAAAGCCTGTGGTTGTATTGTCGAATTCCCTAGGCACCGACTTTTCTATGTGGGATCCGCAAATGGTGGAACTGCAGCGGCATTTCCGCGTGCTGCGTTACGATACTCGGGGGCATGGAAAGTCTTCTGTTACGCCGGGAGACTATTCAATCGAACAACTAGGGCGTGACGTTCTCGGCTTGTTGGATTCGCTTGGCCTCGAACGAATACATTTCTGCGGGCTCTCGATGGGTGGCATGATCGGCATGTGGCTGGGAATTCACGCACCTGATCGGCTGCAACGTCTTGTTCTATGCAACACCGCGGCTCGGATCGGGACAAAAGAGATTTGGAATGCCCGCATCGCCACCGTGCATAAAGATGGGATGAAACGCGTGGCTGCTGCGGTAGTTGAGCGCTGGTTCAGTCCCGAGTTTCGCGCATCATGCGGAGACGCGGTCGCAAAGGCTCAGCGAATGCTTGAGAACACGCCCGCTGAAGGCTATGCAGCCTGTTGTGCCGCGGTTCGCGATATGGATCAAAGCGAAGAGATTCCGCGTATCAAAGCGCCAACGCTTGTCGTCTACGGCGGCAGCGACCCGGTTATCTCTATACCGGAAGCTCAATTTCTTAGTGATCGGATTCCGGGAGCAGACAAAGTTGAACTTGCCGCTGCTCACCTCTCAAATATCGAGCAAGCAGATGCATTCACACAGGCGGTGAGCAACTTTGTGGCCGGGTGAGATAAATAATCGATGACGCCAATGGATGACAGCAAACGGTACCAGGAGGGAATGAAAGTTCGGCGTGCCGTTCTCGGCGACGAGCATGTAGACCGATCCATTGCCGCGACCAATGATTTCAACCGCGAGTTTCAGGACTTCATCACTCGCAACGCTTGGGGAGAAATCTGGACGCGCCCCGGCCTTCCACGCCACACTCGGAGCCTGCTAACGCTTGCCATGATGGTCGCCTTGAACCGGGGTGAGGAATTCCGCCTGCACGTAAAGGCCGCCTTTAATAACGGGGTCACGCGCGAAGAGATCAAAGAGGTCCTGCTGCAATCTGCCATTTATTGCGGAGTTCCAGCAGCAAACTCAGCCTT
Organism: Candidatus Sulfotelmatobacter sp.; assembly: GCA_049279555.1. Taxonomy (GTDB): domain Bacteria; phylum Acidobacteriota; class Terriglobia; order Terriglobales; family Acidobacteriaceae; genus Sulfotelmatobacter. Next base: position 407 of record JBAPOI010000239.1, on the reverse strand, counting down.
TCATATGGCCGCCGAGGTTTTCAGAGAAATGGACAGCGCGGCCAAGACAAACTCTGGAAAGAGGAAAAAGTCATGACTGAGGTCCAACTTCTTATCGGTGACCGTGATGCCGCCGCTGCCAGCGCGGCGACGTTTGTCCGGCAAAATCCGATCTCAGGTGAAGTTGCCACGCGAGCCGCCGCCGCTGGCGTCGATGATGCGATCGCTGCCGCCGAAGCCGCTGCCGAGGCTTTCCCTGCATGGTCGGCGCTCGGCCCTCATGAACGGCGCAAGAAGTTGCTGCGCGCCGCCGACTTGCTCGAAGCCCACACCGCCGATTTTATTTCCGTAATGATGGATGAGATTGGCTCGACGGCGGGATGGGCCGGTTTCAATGTTTATCTCGCTGCTCAGATGCTGCGCGAAGC
>JBAPOI010000238.1:0-2085 GCA_049279555.1 Candidatus Sulfotelmatobacter sp. | reverse complement strand
CCATCGAAATACTTGAGTTATCGTATAGCCACAGCATAAACGCTCGCCTTGCTGATGACAGCATGGTCCTCACCGCAGTATATACCGCTGCAATTCTGTGGATTGGCGAGAAGCTAAACGTTGAGGTACTGGCTACCGGCAGCCGCCCACTGTTAGGTACTCAATTGTTGGTTGGACATGACGTTCACATCCAGTTTGTCGAAGGCGGATTGGTAACTATTGACACGCTGTAGCTAGGAGCCTGTCTTAGAATAAATTCTGCGAATTGGTTCGACACCTGGTTTTGCCCTCGCAGAGGCGTTCGGAACATTGTGACATTGTGAAATCGTCCGCTATTCGCGTTCTTTTTGCGTGATTAGCTCTATATAGGGGCGATTTGCGCGACTTTTGGCAGATTTTGCGGCTTGTTGACCCTTAGATCGCCATTTCCACCGTCCGGAAGGCGCAATCCTGCTCTCGACGGCTGCTGCGCTTTTGTTTTTGCGTTGCATGTGGTGCTTTTTGCGCCGCTTGGAACCGGATGTATTTCAGGAAGTTGTGTGTTGCGCACACCCAACTCCATTCTTGCGTAACCTTTGGCAATCCCCTGCGCAGAAAACCAAGGTAGCCAGGGTTACCAGCGCTTCCCTTTATCTGGCCGAAGACGGGCTCTACTATCCCTTTGCGAAGCCGGTAAGCGTCGCGCCCTTCAGCGGTCGAAACGCGGTGGCGCATCTTCTCCCTGGTTGAGAGCGCGGCGAACTCTTCCTCACTCATGGCTGGCGCAGGATTGTCCGGAGTGCCGCAACGCTCCTTGTCTGGTGGAATTAGTGCGTTGACACCCATATCCTCCATGGCCTTCGCGTTCTCTTCACTATAGAAACCGGCATCTGCCGAGAATGCAGCAGGCTTGGCTCCTACCTGGGCAATTGTCTTCTCAACCATTGGAACGAGCATGCGCTTGTCATTAGCGTCCTGAGTTACCTCGCAAGCGAGAATGATCTGATTCTCCCCATCCACTGATGCCTGGGCGTTGTAAGCTTGCATCCATTCGCCCGTGCCGGATTTCATGATCCGACTATCAGGGTCTGTAAACCCACGCTGCGCTGAGTCCTTCGGTACTGCTTTCGCTGGGTCCTCAGGCGCCTTGGGCTTGGGGCCGCGCCGCGGCTTGCCGCCATTGTTTGACTGCTTGGCCTTTTGCGCGGCTGCCTTGGCCTCGGCTGCCTGGCGCGCTTCGGCCTCAAGCTGCTTCTTTGCCTCAAGGATTTTAGCCAGGCGCGTCTCATGACGCTTGAGTTCCTTCGGCAAATCGAACCCGATGTTATCCTTGCCGAATAAGCTGTCCTCTTGAGCGTCTGCCGCATTGGATCGGCGTTGGAGCTCAGCGATCTGTAGCCGTATGTCCTCTTCGCTACGCACCATGCGGCTATAACTCATCGCCTTACGCTTACTGGCATTGGCAGCTATTTTCGACCCGTCTATGGAAACATTACCCAGGCTCACCATTCCAGCAGCAAGGCAAAGACGCACACTCTGAACGAAAAGATCGGCCAGCGCATCCCCGTGACGAAGCCGGAAAGTGTTTATGGTATGGAAGTCGGGCTGCTGTCCACCGGCAAGGTATCTGCCGCCCAGGTCCCCGGTGCAGAGCATCGAGATCTTACGGCTCGAGTAAATGTCGCTGAACCAGGCATATAGCAGTATCGATACCATCATCGAGGGATCAAAAGGCAGCGCGCCGCGCGGGTCCTTGCAGTACGAGCGGTGAAACGCCCCTAAGTCCAGAGTGCTAACCAAGCTGCGAACAATGTATGCGAGGTGGTCCTCCGGAAGCCAATCCTGTGGAGATGGCGGCAACAAGTGAGGATGCTCAGGTGAATAAGGTTTGTATCGTCTGCTCATAGAAGTAGATTCGACATCGGAAGCCGAAATGACTCTGCGATTTTAGAGCTTTTTCTGAGACAGGCTCCTAGGGTGTATGCGTTAGCAGTTGTGGTCGGTCACGACCCCGTCGAGTGGTAGTGCCGCACCCCAAGCTTCCACAGTCGGAGAGAAACGAACAGGAACGCGACACCGACGAGCGGTGAGGCGACTGCCGTGGCG
>JBAPOI010000237.1:0-12333 GCA_049279555.1 Candidatus Sulfotelmatobacter sp. | reverse complement strand
GGGTGTAACCGGCGGTTCCTGACGGAGCCCGAACCTCGGCGCGCGTATCGACAGCACCTGTACCACCCGCTTCGGCATCGAGCAGAGCCTCGGCTTCGGCTTGCGCCTCTTCGAGTTCTAACTCTTCGGAGTCATCTTCGCTTTCCGTGGGAGCTTGAGGCGCGACACCAGACTCGGCCAGAGATGACATGTGAATCTCTTCTACAGTCGCGCGCACTTCGGCGAGCTCTCTCTGCGCCTCGACGTTCGGCTGACCGGCGGCTCGCGTCTCTTCTTCGAATTCGTCGTAGCCTTCGTCGGACGATTGCTCGTAACGGACGGTGTCCACCTCTTCCTCGTCGATGGTTTCTTCTTCGAGCGTGCCTGCGGGAGCGAATCCGGGCTGATTCTCCATCGCCGGAGCGGCGGCGGGAGCCAAATCCGAATGCTCGGGCATAGCGACCATTCGATCTGCTTCAACTTCCTCAACAACCTCTTCTTCGGTTGTGCGTGCCGCGGCAGCAGCGGCGGAAGCGCCTGCTCCGACCGTATCCCTGCGATGAAATTCACGGTTCCAGTCGACCGAAGTTGATGCGGAAGCCGGAGCGGCCTCGGCAGAATCTTCGTGAACCGGCTGTGCATCTTTATTCAGCCGAGCGTCTTCGACCGATCCTTCCTCGATGTCTGTGGTCTTGGCAAAAATGGGTTCGTCTTCCGGGAATCTGGCGGCGATGGGCTCAGAGGTTTCGGCGCGAGATTCGGCTCCGCGCGGTCCGACAGCTGGTTCCGCTGCATGGAACTCGTGCGAACGTGCCGGATTAGCCGATGGCTGCGTCAAGCCGCGATACTTGGAGATCGATTCTCCTGGAAGCAATATCGGCTGATATCCCGCAGGAGGCCCAAATTGCTGAGTTCTTGCCGGCTCTTGCGGACGAGGCGGGACCGGCGTAGGGGCGATCTCGGTGGCAGGCTTCGCAAAACGCGGCTCAGGACTCCGATCCCTCCCATCGCCTCTTCCATCCCGGCGCCCACTGCGGCGGCGACGGCGTCCCCGCCAGCCTCCCCGTTCCCGGTCTGGCGAATCTCCAGCGCTGGAAGGCTCGGAAGCAGCAGCCGCTGCCGGGGACTGATCTCCCGCATGTTCTTCGGTTTCATCAAAGCCCTGGTCAAAACTGCCTGCCGACGGTTCGGCGGAAGCGCCCTCGGCAGAGTCCGTTCCCGCCGCAAACGTCTCCGAACGAGGCGGCTGCGGCCACAGATCAGGAACCGTGCGGCCGGCTGGAATTGAGTCGGTCAGATCTTCGTCGTGCTCCTCCAGTTCCATAAAGTCGGAAACATAGAGGAAAGCGTCGCGCTCCAAGCCAATGTCGACAAAGGCCGATTGCATGCCAGGAAGCACCCGGGTCACACGGCCCTTGTAGATGGAACCCGCTAGTGTGTATTCATTTTCGCGCTCGAGGTAGATTTCCGCGAGCAGATCGTCTTCCACCAGCCCCACCTTGGTTTCGTGAGGCGTGGAAGAGACAAATAACTCCTTGTTCATGGACACTCCGGTCCCGCCAGTCAGGCGGGCTTCACCGGGGCAGAGCGCGGAAGGAAACGGGAGGATCGAGCGTCGCGATGCTGGCCCCGAATAGGGGACGGCTGGGGACTGGGAGGTTTCTCCCCGTCCGAATCCGCTGCACAAGCTTGGGAATCTTTTGCACTGTTCGCTTTTTGTCTGCCGGGATTTGTGACCGCACTCTCAGACCGTTTCCGGTCGGGGGGCCGTTTCCCTGCCCAGCAGCTCTATTTGCTTTCAATCCTGCCCGGCCTTCGACTGCTCGCTGGCCAGTGAAATGCCCCCTTTACGCGAGGGCGATCGATATTTTTGGGGCTGCGCCAACCGGCGCAGCAAATTGCTCCCTGCCGTCTTCCCCAGTTCCAGATCACGTTCCTATCCAGCTTGAGCCTCTAAGACCTGATTGCTCAAGCTGGCGCATCAAAGCCTATTCACTCAACCGGGCTTGGCCGGCTAGTTTACAAAGCGGCGCATACGAACATTCATGACCATCCCCAGCGCCAGGAACATGAACAACACGGAAGACCCACCGTAACTCATCAGCGGCAAGGGTATTCCAGTGACCGGCATAAAACCGACCACCATGCCGACGTTGACCAGGATGTGGAAGCTAAGCACAGCCACCACCCCCATTACGACGAACGTGCCAGCGCGGTCGGGCGCTGTTTGCGCGTTCTGCGTCAAGCGCATCAGCACTACGAAGTATAGCAGCAGAACCCCGAGCGCGCCCACGAATCCATGCTCCTCGGCAAAGGCCGCAAAAATAAAGTCCGTTTGCGGGACGGGCAGGAAAGCACCGTGTGTTTGCGAGCCTTTTCCACCCCACAGCCCCCCTGAACCCACCGCAATCTTGGATTGCTCAACTTGGTACCCCGACCCTTGGGGATCGTTCTCCGGGTCCATAAAGCTGGTCAGCCGCTGCTTCTGGTACGACTTCAAAACATGCACCCGCGGTGTAAAGAAGACCGCCCCGATCCCGACCGCGGCCAGAAGCACGACGACCAGCCCTTGTTTCCACTGCATCCCGCCCAGAAAAACTCCCATCACTGCAATAGGCACGTAGGTAAGAGCCGTCCCTAGATCCGGCTGAGCCAGCACCATCAGCATGGGAAAGCCGACAATCGCCGCCGCTTTCATGAAGTCCGGCCACGAGAGATCCCGATGCCGCAAGTCGGCAAAATATTTGGCGACTGCCAGAATCAGGATCAGCTTCACCCACTCCGAGGGCTGAAAGTGGTTTCCGCCCGGCATCTTGACCCACCGCTTTGCTCCCAGATACCGCTGGCCAAACACCAGCACCGCCATCAGCGAAGCGATCGCCGCAATGTAAAACCAATGCACGCGGTCGAGCAACGCCTGGTAGTTAATCGCGCTGATGACGAACATCGCCGCCACTCCGCCCGCAATCCAATACACCTGCCGAATATGAGATCCCGCGAACTTCGTGTGCATGGTCGCGCTGCGGATCTCCATCACTCCGAGCCCGCAGATCATGAGCACGAAGATCAGCAGTCCCCAGTCAAAATCGCGAAATGAAACGTAACGTGCCATTAGTACCTGGTACTCAGTAGCCAGTACCGAGTAAAAGTCTCCACCTGTAGATTTCTCTTGCCTTCGTTCTTCATTCCGCCTTCGCCGCACTGGGTATCAGGTACTGGGTACTCGAAATTCCCGGCGCAGCCGTCGCCAGCGCCAGCGGCCTCTTCGCAACATCGACGAAGAAGTGTCCGGCTTGGAGTTTCTCTTTATCTCCACCCTGCTCGTCGCCGTGATCGTTATCCGGAGTCGTCCACACAGCACCAACTTCAACCCTGGCACCGGCCTTCCGCGTACCAGCCATCTTCGCGGGCGCACGCTGTTCTTTTTCGACGAACGCTTTGATCACCTTCGCGGCCGTGCGCGCCGCGAGGTATCCATGCTCGCCTTCTTCGAGCAGCGTGCAAACCACGATCTCAGGATTTCGCCGCGGCTCAACTCCTACAAACCATCCATTGTCCTTGAAGTTCGCCTTGCCCGCCGCTCCCAGCTTCGCTTTCAGCGCATTGCTGATGGTCTGCGCGCTGCCGGTCTTGCCGGCAAAGTCGATATTCTGCAGGTGTGATAACGCCGCCGTGCCTCCCGGATTCACCACGTCTGCCATGCCGTCCGTGATGATCTCCCAGTTCTTGGGATCGATCGGCACCGTGGTTTCGTCCGGCACGCTGCCTACCTGAACAATGCCCGGCGGCAGATCGGCGGGATTGGCCACATGCGGACGTACCAACCGTCCTCCGCTGGCAATGGCGCCAATGGCTCGCGCCATCTGAATCGGCGTAGCTGCGACCGCACCCTGACCGATGCCTACCGAAATCGTTTCGCCCGCGTACCACTTCTGCTTGAAGTTGCGGATCTTCCACTCCTCCGACGGCATCACGCCACTGACTTCCTGCGGCAAATCGATTCCTGTCTTCTGTCCCAGGCCAAACGCCGTGGCATACTTGGCGATTTTCTGGATGCCGAGCCTCTCCGCGAGCGTATAGAAGAACACATCGCACGATTGATAAATCGCTTTGGTCAAGTCGGTGATTCCATGCGTGCGGTGTTCGGCCACTACCCAGCATTTGAAGTAGCGGCCGTAGAACTCAGCGCCGCCGGTGCAATTCACCTTCATGTCTTGCGCAATGCCTTCCTGCAAGCCAGCGGTTGCCATGATGATCTTGAAAGTCGAGCCGGGCGCCAGTTGCGCCTGAATCGCCTTATTCAGCAACGGATGGTCGTCATCGGTTACGAGCTTGCTCCACTCGTTCCGCGAGATTCGCACCGAAAAATCATTGGGATTGAAGGTTGGGCGGCTGACCATGGCGAGGATTTCTCCCGTCCGCGGGTCCATCGCCACGATTGCACCATTCCGGCCTTCGAGAGCCTCTTCGGCCGCGATCTGCAAATCGATGTCTACGGTGAGCTTAAGCTGCTTTCCAGGAACTGCCGCAGTTTCGCCGAGCAGCCCGACTTCGCGGCCATGGCTGTTCACTACCGCGCGCCGCGCGCCATTTGTGCCCATCAAAGCGTTGTTATACTGCCGTTCCACCCCCGAGACTCCCACCACATCTCCCGGGTTATAAAGCTCGAACTGCGGCTGGTTCAACATGTCTTCCGTGACTTCGCCCACGTAGCCAATCAGGTGCGCCATGAATCCATTGCGCGGATACAGGCGTCTATGCGCAACAATCGTGTCTAATTCTGGCAATTCGTTGCGATGCGCGTCGATGAACGCTAACTCATCGGGGGTGATGTCTTCCTTAAGAAAAATCGGCTGATACTGTGGCATGGACGCGAAATGGCGGATGCGCGTGTGCACTTCGGCGGGATCCAGATGCAGCCCTTGCGCGATCAAGTCCGCATCTGCATTGAGGTCGCGTGTGGAATCGCGCAGCAGAAGTGCCGAGAACGACGGATAGTTATCGACGATGATGCGGCCTTCGCGGTCCAGGATCTTGCCTCTGGGCGCAAGGATCGGCACGTTGCGAATGCGGTTTTTCTCCGCCGCCGAAGCGTAATAACCGCTTTGCATTACCTGCAGCCGCCACAATCCGTAGGCCAGCACCAGAAAAATCGCGAGGAACGCGTACTGCGCCGTCGTCAAGCGGATTTCCGATACTTTGTCGTCACGTCCGAACATAGATCAGTCGTTGGTCGTTCGTCGCTGGTCGTTTGCTTGCCAGGTTAGTCTTAATTGTAATCTGAGAGAAAGTAAACGCTGCGGCACTACGTGCTCCAGGGGTAACGGAAGTGCTGAGGTTCTGCAATCTGCGCGAGGCTAACGACCAGGGACTTACGACCAACGACGCCTTTCACGTTCTCTGTTTGAACTTGTCCAACAGGAAGTACAGCCCCACCCCCAGAAACCCGTTGGCCAGGCCAGCCACGATTCCACGAACCCAACTCCAATCCAGCGTAAGGCTCACCATGCCTCGCGCCACCGTGAAATAAACTGCGGCGTGAACCAGATAAAACGCCAGCGTCACCAGAAGCCGCGCCCCAGCGTTTTCGACGTCCAGCTTGGCGCCCAGCGACGAAGCCAGATAGCCGACGACAGTCTTCGCAATGCCGTAGACTCCGATGGGATACGCACCCAGCATGTCCTGCACAAGGCCGATGGCTGCGCCGGTAAACAGCCCTGAAATCGGATTGCGCCGCGCCATGGCGAAAAAAATCGTCACCAATAAGGGCAGGTCAAAGATGGAAAAAAAAGGAAACCGCCGAGGCACGAATGCCTGCAAAAACAGCGCGAGCAACGGCACGCCGACCGTCACCGGAATGCTGAACCGGTAAACCTCAATTTGCTCCCCGGAGGTATAAGTAATGGGCACGCTAGTGGGGATTATCGTCAGCTGCAGGTGGTTGTGGAAGAGGCTGGCCGCTCGCGGGTTTAGACTGCGGCGCTTGCGGCTTCGCTGTAGAAACCGCAGAATTCGTTGCGGCGACTGAAGGCTTCATATCAGAACTTGACGCGCCCAGCGGAATATTTGTCTGGGCCGCGCTTCTCGAGTTTCCGATCGGGGTCGAATCGCTGGGCGCCTTTGCCAAGACTTTTTTAGAAGTTTCTCCAGCCGCGACCGGCGCGTTGTCGGTTGACTTGTGCGCTGCATCGACTGCTCCCGCGCTGCTTACCGTTGGAGTAGTCGGCGACATCTTTGCGGCAGCCCCAGTCGCATTCTCGGTCTGCGGTTTGGGCACAACACCGGTCGGAGGCTTCGCTCCGCCATTCGATCCCTGCACAGTCGTGTTAGCCCCGCTACTTCCCGGCTTAGCCGTTCCCGCATCAGCAGGTTTGTCCGGTATCGAGGGCAATCGTTGTGCAAGGATGTCCGCAGCCCGCACCTTGGCTGGGCTTTCCGTCACCACTTGCCGTTCCTGCTTTTGCGTAACCACCAGAACTTCTTCCAGACGGCTCAGATCTGCCGCCGGCTTTACCTGAATATTCAGAAACAATTCTCTGCCGGGGCTGACATTGCTTACCGTGCCCACCGGAAGACCCTTGGGAAATATCTGGTCGCCGCCGCTGCTCAGTACAGTTTCTCCTGCCACAACCTGCTCGTCGCTCATCACCCGCTCGAGAACAACTTCCCCGTTCGCTGTTCCGCGCAGCACACCTTGCAGACGAGATTTCTCCAGCATCGCTCCCACGCCACTGCTCTGATCGTTGATCATGAGGACCAGCGACGTTGAAGGATACACGCGTAGCACTTTCCCCACGATTCCGCCCGTGGTAATCACCGCCATATCCGCCCCAATGCCTTCATTGGAACCTTTGTCGATGTAAATGGACCGGGAGAGATCGCTTCCACTCGAGCCAATCACCTGCGCAGCGACCGTCTTGGCAATGTACTGCTCCTTGAAGGCCAGCAACTGCTGCAGCCGATGCGCCTGGGCGGCGTCTTCGCTGAGCCGCACCTGTTCCAAACGCATCTGCTCGATTTGCGCTTTGAGCTCGCGGTTCTCCGCTCGCACTCCGCGAAGAAAAAAATAGTTGTGCCAGAGATTGCGGCTGCCATCGTGTACCCAGACCAGCCCGCGCTCGAAAGGAGTGATTGCACCCACCGCCCAGATACGGATCAGGCGGGTGTTTTCGGCGTCACCGCTTCGCTTCACCTGCACCGCCAGCCCCAGTACCTGGAGAAACAACACTCCCACCAGAATGGTCAGATTGCGGTAACGGCCGAGTACAGATTCCATAAAAACAGTTGATAGTACCGAGTACCCAGCAAAGGCGTGCGGTTTTGTTTTTTCTAAGTACTGGGTACTAGGTACTGTTTCTACTCAATCGAAATCTTGCGCAGTAGCTTGAAGTCGCTGAGCATCTTGCCCGTGCCCAGCACCACGCTGCACAGCGGATCGTCCGCGATTGAAACCGGCAGTCCGGTTTCTTCCCGGATGCGCTTATCCAAGTTCTTGAGCAGCGCACCGCCGCCGGTCAGTACGATGCCGCGGTCGCTGATGTCGGCCGAGAGCTCCGGCGGTGTGCGTTCGAGGGCCACGCGGATCGCATTCATGATCGTCGAGACACACTCGCTCAACGATTCTCGCACTTCGCCATCGTCCACCGTGATGGTCTTCGGGACGCCTTCAATCAGGTTACGCCCTTTGATTTCCATCGTCATCGGCTTGTCGAGCTGATGCGCGGACCCAATTTCCATCTTAATCTGCTCGGCCGTGCGCTCGCCGATCAGTAGGTTATATTTCCGCTTCAGATAATTCATGATGGCTTCGTCCATCTGATTTCCCGCCATCCGCACCGACCGGGAATAAACAATGCCGCTCAGCGAAATCACCGCAATGTCAGTCGTGCCGCCGCCGATATCGACCACCATGTTGCCGCTGGGTTCCGTAATCGGCAGTCCGGCTCCAATCGCCGCCACCATCGCCTGCTCCACCAGATGCACTTCGCTCGCCTTGGCGCGATAGGCAGAATCCATAACCGCGCGTTTTTCCACCTGCGTGATCTCCGAGGGCACGCCGATCACAATCCGCGGATGCACCAGCATCTTCCGGTTGTGTGCCTTCTGGATGAAATAATTCAGCATCTTCTCGGTGACCTTGAAGTCGGCGATCACGCCATCCTTCATGGGCTTGATAGCGACGATGTTGCCCGGCGTCCGCCCGAGCATTTCTTTCGCTTCTTTGCCCACGGCCTCCACTTCGCCGGTGTTCTTGTTGATAGCGACGATCGAGGGCTCATTCACCACAATGCCCTTGCCGCGCGCATACACCAGCGTGTTGGCCGTTCCCAGGTCGATTGCCAGGTCGCTCGAGAACAGGCTGAACAGTGACCTGAGGTTATGTGAACGTGAAGAATGAAATCCGTTGCTTGACATGACGAAATTCTCTCTATCTACCTGATCTACCTGCTGATCAATTTGCAAACCCACGCTGTTTCTCGGCCCGAACTCTGATTACGTTGCGCGGCGCGTTATTCCCATCTTCTATCCCTAGTCTATGAGATGCTCGCAGCCTTGCCGGGACCGAAAGTTCCTTGTACTCCCGACGACGCTACTCCTGACAACTACATCCGCCAAAAACCTTAAATTCTGCCAGTCGTCCAGTTCACTGGATCACGACCTTTTGCTGCTGAGTATTCACGCCACCCTGCGCCGTCTGCGCCGTCACCGTGATCACCGATTCCCCGGTCATCAGCGGCGGCGTGAAGTAATGGAACGTGCCGTCGGTCCCGATCATCGGAACCTCCCGCCCATTCACCATCACCCGTGCTCCTACCTGCGTCTTCCCCGTGACTTCAATCACGTGTCCATGCTGAATGAAAGGATCCAAATCCAGATCGATCGCTTCCGTCTGTTTTCCCTTGGGAATAATGGTAAAGCGGTTCTTCTCGCTCTCCACCGATTCCTTCCCTGACACTTCATACGACTGTACCACCCAGTAATAGGCTCCTTCGCCGAGACTGGTAACAGTTACATCGGCAGTTGTCACTCTTTTGTCCACTAGAGTCGAAGAAAAGTATGGATTCCTCGAAATCCGCAACCGGTAGGCCACCGCGTTCGCCATCGGAGTCCAGGAAAACTCCACATCCTTCGTCGACTCTCCGGAGGTAAAGATCGGCGCCATGTTCGCTGGAGAAATCGGCGTAGGCGGGCCGGTTCCTCTCGCCTTCTCCATGTGCGGTTCCTGGGACTTGAAGCTGACTTTCTCCCAGTTTGCCAACTCCACAGTCTCTCCGTTGCGCGTCACTTCGCCCGCGCCCTTTTTCATCAAAATTTCGTGCTGATCGGTCTTGGGATCGTTATGAACCTGTGCCGCCGATTCCGGAGACAGCGATGCCGTCGCACCCGCCACGATCACCTGCGATTTCGATCCTTGTGAGTAGGTCGCGGTCGAAAGATCTACCGTTCCAGTGCTCACCGCTACGGCCACGTTCGTCTGCTGCTGATCGTTCGCCGAGTTTTCTTCAATCACAATCAGCGAATCCTGTTTCACGGTATAGCTGGTGCCGTCATTGAACACCACCTTCGCCATGCCTTCCGAACCGGTCTGCACCACGTCGCCCTTTTCCAAAGGGACGTTGTAGTCGGCCGCCATCCAACTATCGCCACTACCTTTCTTTACCCGCACCGTACCATCGAGCGCGGTAAAGTGCGCCTGCTGCGCAATGGACTTGCCCCCACTCGCCGGCGGCGCCATTCCCGCCACGCGCTCCAAAACCTTGTTGGCCACGCCATCGGCGGCCTTGATGCTGCTCTGCGTGAATTGCGGAAAAGCCAGTCGCATCGCGCCCACAAACAGCGCGACCCCGGCCAGAATCAGCAGCGCTACGCTGCGATACGTGATCGTGGTCCACGCAATCTGGATGCTCGGTTTGCGAGTCTCTAAAGACACGGGTCCCAACAAAACCTTATTCAAGCCTTCTGAATATGCGGTAATTTCAACGTTACCACAAGCCTATCGGCACCAAATATAGGTAATCAACAGGGAACGTTACCTTCGTTTGGAGGGATTTGGGTTCGCTAATAGTGATGCCCGACCAGAGCTTCGGAACAGCCCGCGCTGAGCGAAGCCGAAGGGATGGGCACCCAAGTCTTTTGCTCCAAGGCGGCGAGTGCGGCCCGGAAGGATGGAGCCACCCGCCGGAAAAACAGATCCCAGGCGAATGCATCTGCAGAATTCTGCCCTCGCGAAGAGTGCTTCGCTTTGCTGTTAGCATCCTCCTCATAGATAATAATCCTACTTATGATACGTTGACGGACTTTGCAGCAAATGTCATACTTCTATGTATGAGTATGACTGAGAAACCCGAAACCGTATGGTTCACGACGAAGGGCCAGGTCGTCATCCCGCTTCGCCTGCGCAAACAATTCGACATCGAGGACGGCACCAAGGCCGTGGTCCAAGCCACACCGGACGGAATCCTTCTCAAACCCATGACCGCGGCGCTCATCAAGCGCGGACGCGGCATCCTCAAGCGCACGCCAGGAGGCAAACCGCTGACGGAGGACTGGGCCGAGCACAAGAAGCAGGAACGCGCACTTGAGGGGCGACATGCCGGCTAAGGTGCTCGACAGCTTCGCCCTTATCGCCTACTTCCGCGACGAACCGGGCGCGGAGACGATGGAAGATATGCTAGTCCTCGCCGGCAAAAAGGACAGCCCGCTTCTCATGACCGATGTGAACTACGCCGAGGTGAAGTACTCCATTGTGAAGAAAGACGGCGCGGAAGCGTGGGCGGAGGCCGCGAAGGTCCTTCAGGGCCTGCCGATTGACTTTCATTCCACGACCCGCGCGCTGGCCGATACCGCGGCCGATTTCAAGGCGCGTTTCAAATTGAGTTTGGCCGACGCCTTCGCCGCCGCACTGGCAAAGGAAAGGAGGACTGAACTCGTCACCGGCGACCCAGAATTCAGGCCGCTCGAAAAGGAAATCAAGGTTCACTGGCTGAAATAATCACAGCCCTGGAAAACTATGGCATACGAAGAATTTTTACCGATTTGCTTAAAGCCTAGGCGCCCACAACATTCTCCGCCCTATCTCCACGAACGCAGGTCATTCTTAGCCTTTCATCTTGCTCATTGCCCTCGCCAAGCTCATCCACATCTACCTCAATAATCGCCTCGACTATTGTTACAAAAACAGAACGCCCTCCAACTTAATTCGAACTCCCATCCCTGATATGCTAATAACTCTTAGCCGCTTCGTCCATTCAGCAGTGGCCTGCTCGGGGCCATGTCTCCGGGAGGTATCCCATGAAGTCGCGCAACTTCCGCTTTGCCCTGGTGCTTACCATTTCTTTCCTCGGCTTCGTCTATCGCTCCATAGCGCAGGATTTCAAAAAGCAGGTCATCTACCAGATTGTGACCGACCGCTTCTACGACGGCGATACAACCAATGACAATCCTGCGGAGAGCCCCAGTCTTTTCGATTCCACGCACACCAACTGGTTTGCCTATTGGGGCGGCGACCTCGCCGGAATTCAGCAGCAGATGTCCTACCTGAAGGGCATGGGGGTGACGGCGATCTGGATTTCACCAACGGTGAACAACGAGAACCTGAACCTGAACAGCGGCACACCGATTTCAGCTCCGTATCACGGATACGACGGGCGTGACTTCATGCAGGTCGAGGAGCACTTTGGCGACAACAGCAATTCATGGACGGCATTCAATAACCTGACGACAGCAGCGCACGCGAACGGCATCAAGGTCATCGTCGACTGGGCCGAAAACGACACCAACTACAACCAGGGCGGCGAGTTTGGTTCGCTCTACAACAACGGCGTCTTCATGGCCAACGACGCCAACGATCCCAACGGATACTTCCATCACAACCCGGCAATCGGCGACTTCAATGACCGCTATCAACTTCAGTACTACACGCTGGAGAATCTCGAGGACCTGAATCAGGAAAATCCCACCATCGACAGCTATCTGAAGACCGCGATCCATCAGTTCCAGTCGCACGGCGCCGACGGCTTCCGGCTCGATGCCATCAAGCACGTGACGTGGGGATGGGAATATTCGCTGGCCAACTCGGTCTACAACCAGGCTCCGAGCTTTCTTTACGGCGAGTGGTACAACAACGACGAGTACGATCCGATGTATCACGATGCGTATAAATTCGCCAACAAGAGCGGCATCAGCGAACTCGATTTTGGAATCAACAGCGCCGTGCGCGACGTCTTTGCCAGCAACAATAATTTCTCAGAGCTCGACGGCATGATCTCGACCGAGAACTCGAATTTCGCCTGGAACAACGACCTGGTCACGTTCTTCGACAGCCACGACGAAGCTCGCCTGCTGACTTTGAAT
>JBAPOI010000236.1:0-23347 GCA_049279555.1 Candidatus Sulfotelmatobacter sp. | reverse complement strand
GGAAATCATTGTGCCGCCGGACGGGGTGAAGGCGGGAGCGGCGATTCGGGCGTCGAAATATCAGATTCTGCCACACGCCCGAGTGGGCGGGATCGCGGGTTTGGTCGAGTTGTTGCATGACCGCGGGGGACGGGAAGATTTGTTTCGGCTGAGTGAGGATCTGGTGATGGATGTGGAGGATTTGCTGCCGATTCTGGAGGCTTGCCAGTTGCTGGGTTTCGCCTGGCTGAAAGAGGGCGATGTGCAGCTTTCAAGGCAAGGAGTGCAATTTGCCGATGCCGATATTCAGAGCCGAAAAATTTTGTTCCGCGAGGCGGCGCTTGAGCACGTCACGATTCTGAAACAGATCGACAGCATCCTGAAGAAAAAATCGGACCACGCGATCAACGACGAATTTTTTCGTGACGTTCTCGACGAACATTTTTCAGAAGAGGAAGTGCAGCGACAGTTCGATACAGCCATGAACTGGGGACGTTACGCGGAGATTTTCGATTACGACCGGGAGAGCGGGCGTCTGGTGCAGAGTTCAGTAGTCAGTGATTAGCGGTCAACGACGGCCAACAAGTGGCCCGCCGCGTCGTTCGCTCATAAGGTTGACAAGCACTCACCACTATTCGGAATTCATCACATGAAGAAGAGCATCAGCCTGCGAGGATTCTCGGCGTATCGCCTGTGGTCGCAGCTGCCGCACATCGAAACGTCGCACTTGCCCGACGTGATCATGTTCGGGGCCGGCATTGCGCTGTTTTACGGGGTCGTGACGGTGGGGCGATCGTGGCTCGGTCCCTTCACGCCTACGGTCGAGATTTCGCGCAGCCTGTGGGCGCTGCCGGCCTATGCCGGGTATTCGCTGTTGCGGATCACGGTCGCGTACGTATTGAGTCTGGGATTCACGCTGGTCTATGGCTATGTAGCTGCGTATAACCCACGCGCCGAGCGATTCATGATCCCGCTATTGGACGTGCTGCAGTCGATCCCCGTGCTTAGTTTTCTTCCGGGAGTGATGCTGGCGATGGTCGCGCTATTTCCGGGAAGGCAGTTGGGCGTGGAGCTTGGTGCGATTCTTCTGATTTTTACCGGCCAGGTGTGGAACATGGCCTTCAGTTTTTATGCTTCGCTGAAGAGTATTCCGAAAGATATGCGGGAGGCGGCGACGATTTACCAGTTTAGCTGGTGGCAGCGCTTTATCCAGATGGAGCTGCCGTTTTCGGCGATCGGGCTGGTGTGGAACTCGATGATGTCGGTGGCCGGAGGATGGTTTGCGCTGATGGTGTGCGAGATGTTCGTACTGGGGCCGAGGGATTTTCGATTGCCCGGGCTGGGATCGTATTTGCAAACCGCGGCCAGCGCGGGGGACATGCCCTCGATTTTGTGGGGCATCGCAATCATGGTTGCGGTGATCGTATTGCTGGATCAATTTGTGTGGCGGCCGGTAATCGCGTGGGCAGAGAAATTTAAAGTAGAGCAAGTGGAGAGCGTGGACGCTCCGCGATCATGGGTGCTCAATTTAATCGAGCGCTCGAGCGGTCTCGCTAAGATTCGGCAAAAGACGCTCCGGCCGCTGGGTGAACGGCTGCTTCTATATTTTGCGAAGAAGAACGCGGAAGAGAGTCCAGAACTGGTTTCCGAGCCTCTGTGGCGGGATTGGATGGTGCGCGCGCTGGGTGTGCTGGTGCTTGGCGGCATCGGGTACGGCGTGGTTCGGGTCGCGATTATCCTGAGCGGTCTGCAGAAAGTTGAACTGCATGAGGCCGCGCTGGGGCTGGGAGCAACTTTCCTGCGCGTGAATGTCGCGTTGCTGATCGGTGCGCTGTGGACGATTCCAGCGGGAGTGGCGATCGGATTCAATCCTCGGCTGGCCCGCATCGCGCAGCCGCTGGCGCAGATTGCAGCGTCGGTTCCGGCGACTGCTTTGCTGCCAGTTATTCTGCTGGTGCTGATACGAATCGGAGGCGGGCTGGGGCTGGCGTCGATTGTTGTGCTGCTTCTCGGGACGCAGTGGTATGTTCTGTTTAACGTGATCGCCGGGGCGATGGCGATACCGACCGATCTGAAGGAGTGCTGCTCAGTCTTCCGAATAAGGGGAATCGAACGCTGGAAGAAACTGATTCTGCCGGGAATTTTTCCTTACCTCGTGACCGGCCTGGTGACGGCTTCGGGCGGGGCTTGGAACGCCAGCATTGTCGCCGAGTACTTTCACTTCAAAGGGCAAATATATACGACGACCGGGTTGGGTGCGACGATCAGTCAGGCGACCGACAGCGGAGACTTCCACTTGCTGCTGGTAGCGACGATGATGATGGCGGCCACAGTAGTGACGATTAATCGACTGGTGTGGCGCAGGCTCTATGCGCTGGCGGAAACGCGTTTCCGGCTGGAAACGTAAACGCTGTCGCTTGCAAACATGTTACCGCCGGTTACCTTCTAGTTTCTCCACGGCTCGCATTTCATCAGCTTTTAACTTCCTCTTCATGTGGCTGCAAAGTGCCTGCGCTATTTCTGTAACATGCCCTCGAACCAATTGCATGGGGAGCGAAAGCGGGGAGTGTTGTTGCCCCAAGCAGCGGGGTTCGCCGGCATTCCAGCGCTGGCGGAAAAGCTTCTCCCCTCGAAACGAATGCAGGAGCTGTACGGGCGTGTGCAGCGCTCGGCAGATGGCTTCGACCTAGAAAATCTGCTGGCTACAATGCGAGTGGATCTGCGCGTGGGAGCGGCAGACACGGCACGAATCCCAGCGAGCGGTCCGGTGGTGGTTGTGGCGAATCATCCGTTTGGCCTGCTGGATGGAGCGGCGCTGGCGGTGTTGTTGATGCGGGTTCGTCCGGACGTGAAGGTGGTGACGAATTTTCCGCTGGAAGACGTTCCGGAATTTACCCAACATTGCATCGTGATGGACGCCTCACCAAACGAGGGCGATTCCAATCGCGGGAAGATCCGAGAGGCGAAGGCCTGGCTGCGAGAAGGTGGGATGCTAGCCATCTTTCCGGCGGGTGAAGTCTCGCAGTGGCAACTTCCGCAGGCAGAAATCCGCGATCCGCAGTGGAATGACGCAGCGGTGCGGTTGATCCGTGAGACGGGCGCGTCCGCGTTGCCGGTTTATTTTTGCGGCAGAAATAGCATGGGCTTTCATCTTTTCGGGATGATTCATCCGAAACTGAGGGCTGCCTTTCTCTTGCAGGAGTTTCTGCAGCAAGAGGGACGACAGGTGGAAGTTCGGGTGGGCACCGTGATTCCTAGGGATGCCGTGGCTGGGATCAGCGACAATCAAAAAGCCACGGAATATCTTCGCTGGCGCACGTATCTGCTTGCGCGCCGGAAGCGGGCGGAGATTTCATCTTCGTTAGCGGCGTGGCCATCGGCTGTGCGTTCGAAGCTCTCGGAGAAGGTGCAGCAACCGGTGGCCGCTGCCGAGCCAGGGGAATTGTTGGCAGCAGAATTGAAGCAACTAGGAGCGGAGCGACGTCTGGCGGAAAGTGGTGACCTCGCGGTTTATCTGGTCAGGGCGAATGAGGGCCCCCGAATGATGCGGGAGTTGGGGAGGGTACGTGAGGTGACATTTCGTGCCGCAGGAGAGGGCACTGGCAAACGGCGCGATCTTGACAGGTTCGATCGTTATTACTGGCAGCTATTGTTGTGGAATAAGACGAAACAGGAACTGGTCGGCGGTTATCGCGCGGGCAACACGGCGGAAATCCTCGCCGAGCGAGGAGTGCGCGGGCTGTATACGAACACGCTGTTCCGCTATGATGATCAGCTTTTTGAAAAGATCGGGCCGGCGCTGGAGTTGGGGCGGTCGTTTGTGAGGCCGGAATATCAGCGGCAATATGCTCCTCTGCTTTTGTTGTGGAAGGCAATCGCGCAGTTGCTGGCCGCGCATCCGGAGACTCCGATGTTGTTTGGCGCGGTCAGCATCAGCAACGACTATAGCAAGGCGTCGCGCGAGATGATTTTCCGCTTCTTCGAAGCGCAAATGCAGGAAGACGAGTTGGCGGGACTGATTGAGCCGCGGCGTCCGTTTCGGCCGGCATGGTTAAGGCCGTGGGATTGCCGGGTGATGTGCCACGTTCTACGCGATCTCGAAGAACTCTCGGAACCGATTACAGATGTGGAGGGCGATGGCAAGGGGTTGCCGATTTTGTTGCGGCAATATGCGAAGATTGGCGGCAAGCTCCTGGGCTTTAATGTGGACCGGAAGTTTTCCAATGTGCTCGACGGGTTAGTGATGGTCGATCTTCGGCAGACCTCAGCTGGCGTGTTGGAACGGTTCATGGGACGGGAGGCGGCAGCGAGATTCAGGCGCCACCATGAGGTTGATCGTGAAGTGGAAGACACGGTCACTTTCCAAACTTCAACCTTGTTGCTGCGCCCGGCAGGATGCAGGATTGATCGATATCTTTGAGAGCGGCATCCAGTTTTGTTCCCAGTACAGCCAGTTCTTCTGGGCTCAGTAACTGCTGCATGCGCTCGAAGAGTTGGCGCTCTTCTTTGCGGATGTGTGCGGAGAGCTGCAGCGCGAAGGCAGGCAAGCTTTCCGAAGTCATGCTGCGTGCTTCGGCCTGGGAAAAGGATTTGCGCAGCAATGCGTGATCGGCGATTAGTTCATCCACCAGCGGAATCAATTCACTGAAATGGCGAGCGGCTGGAAACAGTACTGCTTCCTCGGCGGAGAAATGAACCGCGATCTCCTGGCGAAAATGTTGCTCGATCTCTCCCTGCCATGGGTCGAGATCGCTGTCAGGGATGGGCTGGGCGCGATCAATGCGGACACATAGGGCCAGTGCGCGCTGGTGCTGGTGAGATAGCGGAATCAGACTTTTATCGCGCAGCATAGATCTGTTGGTAAGCGTCCCTCAGCGATTAAGGCCTCGCTTTCTCAATTGATCTCACGCCACGGTCGCGGGTTCTGAGGTTTCGGGGTTGGCAGCGCGCACCGTCAGCCAGTCGGTGCGAACCCGCTCCCACTCTTGGATGAGCATACCGTTCGCTTCGAAGAAGCTGCGGATGCGGAAGCGTTCCCATCCGGCAACCTCTTCGAGAATAGGCGCCAGCACGGCCAGAGCGCTGGTGCTGAGCACGGTGCGCTTCGCAATCTGCGAAACGTGACGCGACTCGGAGACTGCAATGGTGAGGCCATCACGCGCATTTACGTGCAACATTACGTGAACGTCAGAGCTGCCATCGCCGGTATAGATCACATGGTCGGGGCCGGTCACGTGTTGGGTAAGTAGTTGGTCGAGAACGAAGACCTTGCCGTAACCTGCGGTGGCACGAACCAGAGTATCGATCTCGCCGGAGGGTTTGTAACGGAACTCGGTGCCGAAGATATGATCTTTGGGGACGATTCCTTCGAGAGCCGAGTGAATCACCTCGACCGGCGCGGCCGACAAAACGTAAAAGTCGAACGAGTATCCGTCGATTCCTGATTCGAGGAGTTGATAAAGAAGCTGAATATTTTCCTTCAGACGAATGCGCTTGCCGACTTCGTGAAGATGCTCTTTGCGAACCTTCGCCTGGAATTCGGGATCGTGCAGCAATAAATATGCGAGCTCGGCGCCCTGCTGCACCAGATTCATTTTCGTCATGCCTTTGGCTTTGCGTTCAAACTCTTCGGTAGAAATTCCGACGAGCTCAGCGAGTACATAGCCGGAGTCGTTGAAGGTGAGGGTTTGATCGAAATCGCTTGCGAAAATGTAGTGTCTCAAAGGCTTTTCATCCATGGCAATTAGATTCCCACGGGGTTGGGATGGCCCATAAAAAGAATCAACCAGGATTATATGTGTTCCAAGCAATGTGATTGTTAACAAATAAATATGCCTGACATCCGGCATTACGTTGCGAAATAAACTACCAGAGGGCGGCTTACCTCTGCACCTTTACTAAATGCCTCGACACGTCCAGAATAGAAGGTCGGCTTAGCAGAATTTTGTGTGACGATGCCGCGTTGTTAAACGGCATGGTTGCAACGAGAGCCGCCGAAAACTTACAGGAGCCTTCATGCTTGCATCTGGTGAACTGATTCGATCGTTGAATTACGTGGAAGATATCACGACTACGTTACGTCGCATCTGCATTGCAATTCCGGCAATGAGCGCCGAGGAACGCAAACGTCTGGCCGACAGCTTGCGTGCGGCGGGCGGAGCTCTCAATGAGGCGATTGGAGACCTCGAGAAGGCGCGGCCGTAGTGGCGCCCGAAGCGACGGCGAGGCAAGTCAAGACCGTGGCGGTGATCGGCGCCGGCATCATGGGCCGTGGAATCGCGCATGCTGCGGCGCTGGGTGGTTATCGCACGATTCTTGAAGACTTGCTGCCGACGGCGCTGCGCCGGGCCGAAAGCGAAATTCGGGCCAATCTCGACAAGGCGGTCGAGTTGGGGAAGGTGCTGGCGCCGGACGCTGATGCAGCTTTTAGGCGGCTTGAATATGCGGGTTCGGTGGAAGAGGCGGTGCGTGAAGCTGACCTGATCATTGAAGCGGTTCCCGAGGAGATGGAGTCGAAGATTGAGATCTTCACCCTGCTCGACAAAATCTGCCGTCCAACGACGATTCTGGCCTCGAACACTTCTTCTCTAAGCATTACGGAAATTGCAAGCGTGACCTACCGCGCAAAGAAGTGTGTGGGAATGCATTTCTTTAATCCTGTGCACAAGATGAAACTGCTTGAAGTGGTGCGCGCTCTTGAAACCGACGACGAAACGTTGGCGACTGCGGTTGACGTGGGCCGTTGCATGGGTAAGGAAGTGGTCGTGATCAAAGAATCGCCGGGATTCATCACCAGCCGCATCAATGCGATGATTGGCAACGAGGCGTTCTATATGCTGCAGGAGGGGATTGCTTCGGCCGCGGATATCGATAAAGCGCTGAAGCTTGGGCTGAACCATCCGATGGGGCCATTCGAGCTAGTCGACCTAGTGGGGCTGGACACGCGGCTGAACATTCTCGAATATTTGCACAAGTCGTTGGGAGAAAAATATCGGCCTGCGCCGCTGTTAGTACAGTATGTGAAGGCGGGGCGGTTAGGAAGAAAGTCGGGTCGCGGAGTGTATGAGTACCCCGAGGCAGCGAAGACGAAGCCCGCGGAATCGGCGCCGCTGGAAAAAGCTACGATGGCAGGTGTCAAGCGTTAGTTCGATCCACGATTTACTTTGCGGCCGAAGCTGAGGCCGGATAGCGATTCCATCCTTTCTTGCTTAACCCCTTTGCTGGCAATTAGCACTTGAAAGCTTTCGCCCATGCCGGCGGGAGTGACCAGATGTTTGAGTTGCAACGCGACCTTAGCGCGCTCCTGCGGCAGGCGGCACTCTTCGAAAGCGTCAGCAAACTGGTTAGCTTCGCCGATGCCCATCAGAAATTGAGATTGTGTGAGGAGCTTGTGGGTCTGCATGCCGAGTTTTTCTGCGGCGGCGGCGAGCGCGGTGAAATTTACATCGGCGGTAATGTCCTGTTCTCCGGGGGCTTCGTAGGGGTTTTCGCTGATCGAGTGCTTTCGAATTGCTTTCAACGTTCCGCGATGGCGACCGGCGAGCTGCTCTTCACGCGTGTAACCGTAATCGATGGCGACTAGGAATCCGCGCTGGATGCTAGCAGTGATGCGATTCATGAATTGTTGTGCGACAAGCGCGGCCTCGACGCGTTCTTTTTCTTCTGTATCCGGATGGATTGAATAGCGGTCGAGGAAGTCGAGTTCTCCGGGCGAAGGCTGAGCCCAAGTTTCGATGAAACGGGCGTTGTGAGTGTCGATGCGAAGGGAACCCTCGGCGCTTAGGATTTCAACCGGGAGGGCGTCGAAGAATTCGTTGGCGAAGATGATGGTAGGGAACTTAGGGGCTAAAGCCCTGTCGTTCGGAGATTGGCTTCCGGATCGAGGAGGGGCTGCCGGGCTTTGCTCGGCTGGACAGCCGAGGGCGGCTGTCCCCACATGGCTATTTTGCAGCACCATCTGCTCAACCTCGGACACAAGGGCGGTTTTTTCAGACTGTAGGTGGCGAGTGAGAGTCGCTCCGATGCGCGCGCGCAACGTGGGCGAGCGTTCCACTAGGACGTAACGCAGCGCGCGGGAAAAATCTGGAAACTTTCTTTCGGACCAGTCGAGAACATCTTGCGCGAATAGGCCGCGGCCGGGGCCGAGTTCTATCAATTCGATTCGCTCAGGCGAATCCAAAGCGCGCCACATTTCTTCGAACTCGCGGGCCAGAAGGCGGCCGAAAACTTTATGCACATCGCTTGACGTGTAGAAATCGCCAGCCTTGCCGAACTGCTCGGCGTTGCGCGAGTAGTAGCCGAGTTCGGGATCGTAGAGGCAGAGTTCCATGTAGCGCGAGAAGGGGATGGGGTCGCGCTCGTGGATTTCCTGCTCGATCTTTTGGCGGAGGGAATTCACAAATTGTTTTCGCGGCGGTCTTCGCGGTCCTGCGGGGTGCGGATGAACATTTCTACGAAATAGTCGTACAGCGCGTCATAGAGCTGGCGCTGGAAGCTCCATTCGAACTGCGGGTGGTCGAGGTCGCGGGGATGAAGATCGAAATAGTAGGTATGAACGGGGATCGAGGCATCCTTGAACTGGATGATAATTTCTACGCCTTCGCCTTTGGCTCGAGCGGAGAAATTCAGCAGCGGGTGTTCGTAGAGACGGAGTTGAGCAAGTACGCGGTCAAGGCGCGTGAGGGCAGTTTCGGGCACAGGAGGATTGTAAAGCAAGGACACGTGAAAGCCCTTGGAGACTCCCATTCGGGTTGCGGGTGCTGCTGAGATGTAAGGGATCCTCCGACTGCTTTGTTGCTTCGCTTCGCGAAACAACAACTTCGTTCAGGAAGACAGATCCGAAGATAGGGCTTTGCCGCCGGACAGCCGAGGGCGGCTGTCCCTACAAATTCACTCATAGCGCAAGGCTTCGATGGGATTGAGTCTGGCGGCTTTGATTGCAGGTAGCATGCCACTGATTATGCCGACGAAGCTGAGGATGGCGGTCGACCAGATCAGCGTGGCGGCGTCGATGTAGAGATGGATGTCGCCTTCGCTGGCGTTCTCTTCGAAGGCGCTCCACAGAGTCAGGGAGCCCACGCTCCACGAAACCAGATAGGCGAGTATAACCCCCAACAAGCCGCCGAGCGCGGTTATCACAAGAGCTTCGGTGAGGAACTGGAAGAGGATGTGCCAGCGGTGAGCGCCGAGCGCTTTCTCTACACCGATTTCGCGGGTACGCTGGGTTACCGAGACCAGCATGATGTTCATCAGACCGACGCCGCCGATGCCGAGCGTGAGCAGGCCGATGAAGCCCAGCAGAATTTTGATGCCTGTACTGATGACCCGCAGATCGAGCAGATCGGCGAATACGTCGAAGACGAAGATCGCGCGGTGATCCTTGGGATCGAAGTTGTGGTGAAAGCCCATCGAGGTGCGCACTGCCTGCACAACCTTGGCGTGATCGCCTTCGTATTCCATCACGACGGAATTCAGGTAATACGTCTTGGCGAGATCGCTCATGGCGCTGAAAGGAATGTAGACGTGAGCGTTGATGTTGTCGTCGCCGTTCTGCACCTGGTGTTTGAGCACGCCGATGACCTGGTAGGAAATACCATCGAGACGAATGCTTTCAGCGAGAGCATTCTGGCCTGAGAAGAGTTTCTTCCGCACATCGGAACCGATGACGGCGACACGGGTGTGCGTGAAGTCGTCGGCCTCGCTGAAAAAGCTTCCCTCCGAAGTGTCGAGACGGCGCATGCGGCCATAAGTTGCGTAGACGCCGCTGACGCCATAGGTGGCACTGCGGGTGCCGTATGCAACCAGAGTCTGCTTGGCGACTTCGGGAGAAACATGTTTGAGAAGGGGCACCTCGTTGCGGATGTAGTCGAGGTCGTTGATGGTTAACTTAACCTCGGTGCCGGCTTTGGTGCCTCCGGCTTGTAGTTCGGTGCGGCCCGGGAAGATGAGGACCAGGTTGGTTCCAAACGATCGAAAAGCGGCCCAGACGCCGCGTTCGAAGCCTGATCCGTAGGCCAGAAGGAGAACGACCGTGGCGATTCCCCAAGCCATGCCAAGCATGGTCAGCACGCTGCGGCGACGATTGTGGCGCAGCGCGTTGTAGGCCTGAGTGGCGAGATCGATGATCATTAACTACTGCTCCTAGCTTCTGGCCCCTAGCTTCCAGCTCGTTCAGCCTGAGTTTGTCTTCCCGAGCGCAGCGAGGGATCTTGGTTTCTGTTTGCTCAATCGGAGCGCTCACAGACACCAGGGTCCCTCGCTTTGCTCGGGATGACAGTCGTAATGGGTGCTGGTTTCACTCCTGCCTCAGCGCTTCTACCGGCTCCATTAATGCGGCTTTGCGGGCAGGGTAGAGGCCAGCGGAGATTCCTGCGATGGCCAGCGAACCGATTGCCGCCAGGGCTGACGCGGGAATGATTCGCGGCGTGTCGAAGCCTTCCGGCGCAGGCAGCATAGCCAGCAGTGTGACGAAGCCGGTGACTAGAGCCAGTCCGATGCCACCGCTGAATGCGGTGAGGAAAGCTCCTTCGATAAAAAATTGCGTAAGAATGTTCTGGTAAGTCGCGCCCAGCGCTTTGCGCAGGCCGATTTCTTTAGTGCGCTCACTCACCGAGACCAGCATGATGTTAATGATGCCGATCGCGCCTAGCCCGAGGGTAACCACGCCCACCACGCCAAGGAACCAATCCATGGCGCTGAAGATCTTACCCACGCGCTGCATGTTTTCGATGGTGTCCCAATCTTCGAAGGCGTCTTCGAGCTTGGGATCGAAGCCGTGACGGTCGGCGATGATCTGATGAATTTCGTTCTTGGCTTCGTTGTGCATCTCTTTACTGACCGGCCGATAGTTGAGGAATGAAATGGCATCTTCAGAGTTCGCCTTAGTCAGGCGAAACAGATTGCGCATGGTTTCGACCGGGATAAAAATGCGCGAGTTTGTGCCGTTATTGCCATCGCGGCCAACCTTGGAGACGACGCCGATGATCTCGAAACTGACGCCATTCAGAAGAATGGTGGAACCCACGGCGGGGCGGCCGGGAAAGATATTTTTGAGCAGTTCCCATCCCACGACGGCGACCCGTCGGCGCTCGGCGTTGTCCTGATCATTAAACCAGCGGCCGGGAGCAATGGGGACGTTGCGAATCTGATTGTAATTGGCGGCCACGCCGAAGACCTGGCCATTGGTCGAGCCGTAGTCGCTGACGGCGCGGATATCCTCGCGATTTAGTACTGGAGAGACGGCTCCTACAAACTTCGCCTGCTGGCGAACGGCCTGGTAGTCGGCGTAAGTGAAGTAATAAGTTTGGCCGGACTGGGTGCTGCCCTGGACGGTGGGGATGCGCCCGGGGAACATGAACATAATGTTCTGCCCAAGGTTGGCAAGTTCTCGTTCCTGGCCGCTGCGAAAACCCTCCCCGAGGCCCACCAGCAAGAGCAGAGAACCCACTCCCCACGCGATGCCGAACATGGTAAGGAAAGAACGGAGCTTGTGCGCCCACAGCGTGGAGAGCGACTGCCGAACGATGTCGAGTAGTATCCGCATGGAGTTACACCCCCGCGACTCCCGGAGAGTGCGCGGGGGCAACGTTCAGGCGAGGGGTCTCAGTCTCGCCCAACGATCTACTGGATGGTACGCAGAGGGTGCATGCGAAGTTCCCCGCTGCTGTTTGTGATTAGACCGTGAAACTGCGAGAAACGTTAGCCGGACGGGAGATTTGTGCCCTTAAGTGCTTCAGAATCAGAACTCGAAATAGCCACCGGACGACTGCGACCGCGAAGGGCCATCGGTTCCGGTGGCAGGAAGCAAGCCGACAACCCCGCGTAAATGCTCCCAGGCGGCTTCGTTGAGGGCGGGATCGGAGCTGACGAGGTCACGGATCATATCCCAGGCGGCTAGGTTAAGAGCGCCCTCCGGCGGAGGGCCCATGGCGAGAGAAACCGAACACTGAGGGCAAAACGATATGCGATGAGCGGTCGACTTCTGGCGCGGCTTGATGCCGACCGTCTGCGCGAACATGTAGAGGGCGACCGATTTCTGGCCAGTTTCGAGTTCGCGATTGCAACGAAGACAATGCATGTTCTGCAAGAAACTCTCCCGGCGGATTGCGTCGATAAAGATTGTGCCGATATAAAGACTGCCGATAAAAGACCGCGCCGAATAAAGATAAATAGTGGCTTCATGTTGGGGCGGCAGCAAGTATGCAGAAAGATTCTGGCGAGAAGCTTGGTGAGTTCCGGTCAGGTAGCCGGAGCCCGGGAACCAAGTTGTGCTCTAGGCAGAGGTGGAGAGAATCGTGCACGCTGTTGCCATGAGTGCGGATCGGGCGCGAGAGAGAAGTGCGGGCACTTTTGGTTCGTCTGCGTCCCTTCGTCGACCGGAGAGACAGGTGCGACCGTCGCAGCTTCGTAGACTGCGCGATTGCGAACAGGTCGCGGCGGTTTGCTACCGGCTGGGGAGCGAGGGAGTCGAGTTTCTGCTTATCCGGACGCGCGGCAGCGGTCGCTGGACTTTTCCGAAAGGCAGCACCGAAGCTGGCTTGACCCATGCACAGGCGGCTGCTCTTGAAGCCTTTGAAGAAGCGGGAGTTCATGGGCGAATCGAAGAAGCTTCGTTTGCTCGTTATGTTCGGCGTAAGAGAAGTGATGGACGTGATGGACGGAAATCCCGCGGAGTGATCGAAAAAGAAACTGCGGTCAACGCTCATCTGTGCGAGGTGTCTCGGCTAAGTCCGCCGCAGGAAGCGAATCGAGACCGTACTTGGTTTTCGGTGCAGGATGCGAGGCGAAGGCTGCGGGAAGGGCGCGAGGCGCGGGACGGAGCTGCGTTCGCTCGCGTGGTTGATCGAGCTGTGGCACATATCGCGCGGTTAAACAGCAGAACTGAAGTAGTCGATTTCCGGCAACAAGAGGTTGTACCGGACGGGTTTGCGGCGCGACGAGATGCGCTACAAAAGGTGCGGTTCGAGGCGTTTGAAGGAGCCTATCGCGAAATCGCGGGAGCTTGGTTCGGCACGAACGGTCGGCCTAAGGGCATCGTCGCTGCGAGGTCTCGCCAAACTTTGCAGGGTGAGGTCTTGGAATTCATTCACAGGAGAGAGAAAAAAACTAAGGCTTTGGGTACTGGAACAAGGAATCGTTGAGCGAGAACCAGGTATTTACCCCTTGTTCTTCGGCCGCTCGAAGGCCTTTTGCATATATTTGCGGGCCTCTTGTAACGCGCCGAACGTATCGTCGTTGGTCTGGATGGCTTGCCGGTATTCGTTGATGGCGCGCTCGCGCTGGCCCGTAATGTCGAAGATCTTACCCAACTGAATATGGCTCCAAACCTCAGTCCAGCGCGGTTCGCCGTTGCCGTTGATGGAGGCTCGGTAGGAGTTGGCGGAGGACTGGTAGTTTCGCTGCAGGAAGAAAATCTCCGCGATGCGATAGTGGGCAAGGGAACTATTCTTGTTGAGATCGAGCGCCTTGTTGAATTCGGTAAGCGCGCCGGAAAGGTCTCCCTGCTGCTGCAAGGCCTGACCGCGAAGAATGGAGGCGTGCAGCTTTACATCTGAGGTATTGGCCAGCAGGTGATGGTCGGGATCGACGGCGATTCGACGCGGCCGCCCGAAGGTTTCTACCGTGAAGGGTGAACTGGTGCCAACCACCTCGATTTTCTTGTCTTCGGTTTTTCCGTCGGTGTCGATTCGAAGATCCACGGGCATGCGGAACAAGTCGAGGTCCTGCGAAATCTCGCCGGTTACGCGGAAGCCCTTGTTGTTGCCCATGCGGTAAGTGGTGTACTTCACTTTGAATTCGGGCGCGCCGGTGGAATCAAGCCATTGGGAGAAGAACCAGGTAAGTTGGTCGCCGTAATTTTTTTCCGCGATCTCCTTGAAGTCGTCCATGGTCGCCGATTTTCCAGCGTAGGTTTCGGAGAACTCGCGCATGGTCTTGAGATATTTGTCTTCGCCCAGCACCCAGCGCAGCATGTGCAGGATCATCGCGCCCTTGTCGGTGACGAGCGATTGAAACTCGGTAGAGAACGGATCGAGTTTGGCGGCGCTGGAGAGCGGAATAGTGTCATAAGCAAGAGCGCCGACCGACATGTCCTTGATCGCCTCTTCGAGACCCGTGGATCCCGCGGCGCTTTCCACGTACATGGCTTCGGAGTAGCGGGAAAATCCGTCGATTACCCACCAGTCGTCCTTCGTCGCGGGACTGACAGAAACGCCCCACCATTGATGAGCGATGGCATTGGCGAGCAGGCGGTAGTTGGTTTTTTCTGTAATCGAAGGACCGGCGAGACCTGCGATTTCCGGAGCCCACGCATAGGGAACGGTATCGCCCGGAAGTTCGACCACATTGAGCTTCGACGACAGGGGCGTGCCATATAGCGTGATGAAATAAGTGAACTCTTGCACCGCGGTCGTTGTGTACTCGGGCGCTAATTTTTGATGATCCGGTTTAAAGAAGACGTGGAGATCCATGCCGGCTTCGTCGCTTTTGTATTCCTGGAAGATGCCGGCGACGATGGTGCCGGGGAAACTCGGCTTCGAATAGGCGAAGGTAAACGTCTTCGTCGGAAGGCCGTTGGTGTTCGGTTTTTTGGACGCCGGATTGTTAGTGACTGTGGTCTTTCCGCTACCGATCACCATCATGTGGGCGGGAACCGTGACGCTGATATTTGCGGTGAAGCGGTTGAGGCCGTAGCCGCTGACAGGGAACCAGCGCCCGGCATAGAGCAAATAGCTGGTGTCGTCGCCAATGTGGGCGAGCATGAGGCCGGGTACTGGGCTGTCGTCGGCGGTCTCAAGGGCGCCCTCATACTCGAAGGTGAGGGTTGTCGAAGCATCTTTGCTAAGGCCGGCAGGCAGGGGCACACGAATGGTGGAATCCTGAGTGACGCGCTCGGCGGACAACGGCTGGTTCTTATCGTCGAGGACCCGGGTCACCCGCAGACCATTGTGCAGTTCAAAAATGGCTGTGTTGAGATCTTGAAGGGCGGTGAATTTGACCTTGGCGCGAGCAGAAATCTGATGAATATGAGGCGTAAGTTCGGCCTCGATCTGATAATCGTCGACGCGCAGGCGTATCTTTTCCGCGCCTTGGGAGGGAGTCGAGCCGAAAGCCAATAGCAAAAGGACAAGGGAACTCGACAGGACGCTCGGGACGCGCCGAAAGCGAATCTGCATTAAGGAGAGTCTCCAGGAAACGGGGCTAACCATTCCCTATGATGAAGATTCTCCCCTAAAAGATGCTGGGAGCACAAGGTTTAACGAACACTTGTGACCTTTCGAGCAGAGCGAGAGCACGGTTTGCCCCCGGAATGACAATTACGGAGACTGAGTTCGTTGCACCAGGGCGAGAATGATCTCTGCAGCGCGGTCTGCGGGGTATTGGGGCGGCGAGCCTTTGAGGTTGCCTTCCGGGGCGCGGAGTTGGGCTTTCACCTTGGTCAGGCCTTCGAGCATGCGGGTGCGTGCGAGGCCATCGGGGAGAATTTCCTGCAGGCGGGCAACAACATTTTGTGCGGTGAAGTCGTGCTGCACCAGTTCGGGGACGACTTGCTCCCCAGCGATCAGATTGACCATGGCAAAGTAGGGAACTTTGACTCGCGGCTTGCCAAGAATATAAGTGACAGGTGAGACGCAGTAGACCATCACGAATGGGGTGTGCATCATCGCTGCCTCAACTGTGGCCGTGCCGCTGGCGATGATGCCGGCGTGGGAGTGGTGTAGGGCAGGCAGGGAATCGGGGACGAGTGTGATGCGAGGTTGAGCGGTAGTTTTTGTGTCGATTAAGTTTTGCAGAAAAGCGCGGTCGAGGGTAGGTGCAACCGGGAGTAGAAATTCGTAGTCTCGGCCTAACTGGGCCACTGCTTGGAGGATGGTGGGAAGATTCATGCGGGCTTCTTTGACGCGGCTGCCGGGCATGAGAGTGATCCAATGTTTAGAGGGATCGAGGTGAAATTGGGCAGCGTAGTCGTTGCGGTCGATTGCCGGGCGCGGCAATTCGGCGAGGGGATGGCCGACGAAGGTCGCATCCACTCCGCGGTCGCAGTAAAACTTTTCTTCGAACGGAAAAATGACGAGAGCCTTGTCGATGTAATTGCGCAGCAGGCGGACGCGCCCCTGGCGCCACGCCCAGAACTGTGGCGCGACGTAGTAGACAATGGGGATGCCGCGCTTTTTCATTTGGCGGGCGACGCGCCAGTTGAAGGCTGGAGAATCGATCACGATGGCGAGATCGGGCTTTCGCCTGTCGGCTTCTGCAATCAGATGCTTGTAAAGTCCGTAGATTTTCGGCAGATGGCTTAGGATTTCGGTGATGCCGACGACGGAGAGATCCTTCGCATCGACGACCGTGTCACAGCCCGCGGCGCGCATGCGCTCTCCACCGACGCCGAAGAATTCGAGCGACGCGTCGCGGCGGTGCAGGGATTCGATGAGCTGGGCGCCGTACATTTCGCCCGAGGCTTCGCCAGCTGAGATCAGAATTCGCAAGAGAGCATTGTAAGCGGCTGTGGCCAGAAACGGTCAGATACCGCTGCGACTATGATTTGATCTGAATCAGTCCCGCATCTTGGGATGGAAGAGCCGGGGCAAGATGCTGCGGGGCGCGCCATCCATCGAAGATGGAAACCTGGTGGACGCACGAAACAGTGCAATGCGGAGCGCAGCCTTTTTCCGTGAGATATTCGCGGCGCATGTCGTCGCGCTTGTAAGTTGCGAGGGGCACGCCGGGATAGCCGCGCTGCTGTGAGCAGTAATGCACCAGCCCGTCTTCGCAAATGTAGAGGTAGCGGGCGCCGGCACGGCATCGCCACGCATTGGGCAGGCCTTGCGCGATGTTGTCCTGGAAGGCGTTGATGCGGGTGAAGCTGCGCTTCTCCCACGACTTCATTTCGTTGTAGATCCGGCGCTCTTCGCCGCCGAGCGGCTGCAGCTGGCCACTGCCGTCATGAATGATTCCGACAGTCGAACTGAAACCGAGTTCGATGGCGCGTTTGCCAATGGTGAGCGCGTCCTGCGGATTCGGAATGCCACCACCCACCACGGAATTGATATTCACGTGAAACTCGGCGTGCTCGGCAAGCCATTGCAATTTCTTGTCGAGGACTTTCAGGCTCTTCTTCGAGACGTCGTCAGGATTGACGTTATCGATGGAAATCTGCAGCCACTCGAGTCCGGCGCGGTTCAGGCGCTTGATGCGTTCGGCGACGAGCAGGTATCCGTTGGTGATGAGGCCGGCAATCATGCCATTTGCGCGGATCCGGCGAATCACATCATCTAGCTCGGGATGCAGCAACGGCTCGCCGCCGGAAATTGTGACCACCGCGGTGCCGAGTGCCCCCAGCTTGTCAATTCGGCGGAACATTTCTTCTGTGGGTACGGGATTGGAGAAATCGTCGAACTCATTGCAATAGGTGCAAGCCAGGTTGCATCGGCGAACGGGAATGATATGCGCCAGCAGGGGATGATCGGTCGAGGCCAGAGCTCGCGCAGCCATTGCCGCTCCCCGCAAGTTACGGTGCAGCGCTTTGGCGCGGCGGCGCAAGGTTGTGAGGGTTGAGGGCATTGCTTACCTAGTAATTACAGCATGGATGCGCGATAAATGCAGCCTCCGCGACAGCGTTCAGCAAGTTTGACAGGGCGAATGGCGCTACTGGGACCGTGGATTGGATCGCCTCAGATGAGGGTTGTAGTCGGCTCATCGCTCTCCGATGAACTCGTGACCGGTGGCGATTAAAGCGTCGAAAGCGGATTGCGAGTGCTCCTCTTGCACGAGTACGTAATCCGTGTCGTAGGTTGAGATTGCAAAAATCGGGACATTTCTATAGGAGAGCGGCTCGATAAATGAAAGCAGGATGCCGGTCTGCGAAAACGCAAAAGGACCCTCGAGCTTGAGACAGATCCATCGAGGTTGAGAATCCACCTCGGCAGGAAGATTTTCCGTCGGGCACACAACCGAGAGTTCGTCTGCCGTGCGGGTGATCGAGGTGAAATCGCCCTTTGTGGCCCAGTGGGGAATGGTTGTTCCTGGGTCGAAGCGGACAATGACATAGAGGCCGGGGAGTTGGCGGAATTTGAGGTGATGGCGTTTAGGGTTAACCTCTTTATGGTTCGCGTCAGTCATGAGCGGGCGAAAACAAACAGCAGATTTTCTCGGGTCGCCGTCGTTTTCTAGAATAACGGGGGCTGCCAATAAATCTCAGCCCTCCACCGCCTTGTGCACTGCTGCCCTCGCGAGCAGGCGCGTGGAGTCAAGCGTAGGCAGCGGGGAAGATACCGGTGTGATCAGGAGCGGGATCTCGGTACAGCCGAGCACAACCGCGTCGCAGCCCTCATCCTGAAACGACCGGATCACTTCCACGTAATAGGCGAGCGAACGCGGAATGATCTGGGCATTGACAAGTTCGTCCATGATGATCTGATCGAGGTGTTCGCGCTGCTCGGCTGCGGGCACGCGGTGCTCGATCCCAGCCTTCTCCAGAGCTTCGCGATAAACCGGCCCCTCCATCAGATAACGCGTGCCGAGCACGGCCAAGCGTTTGAACTGGCGGCGATGAGCTTCTTTCGCAACTTCCCTCGCGATGTGCAGCCAGGGCCGAGGTGAGCGATGTTCGACTAGGCCGAAAGCCTGGTGAATCGTATTGTCGGGACAAATCAGAAAATCGGCGCCCGCGTGAGCCAGCTTATCGGCCGACGAGAGCATCAACTCGGCGACACCCGCCCAATCGTTGGCGCGGATGAATTGCATATACATTGCGAGTGGGTGGGAATGCAGAGAGACTTCAGGATGATCGTGAGTGCCGAGCAACTGTGCTCCTTCGATCGCAATGGTGCGGTAGCAGAGCGCCGCTCCTTCGGTGCTGCAGGCGACGATGCCGATGTGTTGGGGCATATTAAGGCAGTTCTCGGTTCTCAGAATTCAGAATAAGGCTACGCTGGGTGCAGTTTTACCTCAAGGATGTTCTGTTCGCGACTGGACAACGACGAGTTAATCATCTGGCTGCGGCGGCGTCGAAGAGATTCAGAAACTCCAGTTTCTTTTCGGCTGGCAGAAATGATGATTCAAACGAGTTGCGAGCCAGTTCGCGAAGGTGCTCATCAGTGAATCCGAAAATTTGCTGGGCGAGCTGGTATTCGCGGGCGAGCGTCGTGCCGAACATGGCGGGATCATCGGTGTTGAGCGTGATCATCACGCCGTGGTCGAAATAACTCTTTGCCGGATGGTCGTTAAGGTTGGGGCAAAGGCCGGTGCGGAAATTGCTGGTGAGGCAAATCTCCACGGGAACCTGGCGCTGGCCGAGTTCTTCGACGAGATCGGGGTCGTGGAAGGCAGTGAGCCCGTGGCCGATGCGTTCGGCGCGCAAGTTAAGAGCGCCCCATACGGATTCAGGAGGTCCGGTCTCGCCGGCGTGAGCCGTCAGGCGCATGCCGTGGTCGGCGGACCAGGCGTAGGCGTCGCGGAAGATTTCTGGCGGACCTTTGAGTTCGTCGCCTCCGATTCCGATGCCAACGACATGGCGGTCCTGGTATCGAACGGCCAACCCGAAAACTTTTTGCGCGGCCTCCGCTCCGAGTTGCCGAACCGCGTCGAAAATCCAAAGCAGCGAGATGCCGAAGTCGCGGGCGCCGCGGGCGCGGGCGCGATCCAGACCTTCGAAGATAGCTGCAAAATCCTGCTTGCGCCAGAGGCATACTCCCACCGAAACGTAAACCTCGGCATGGAGGACGTTTTCTTCTTTGAGGCGCTGCATCAGGCGGTAAGTGATGAGTTCGTAATCATCCGCCGTGCGCAGGTGCTCGGTAATGTTTTTGAAGGCGAGCAGGAAACCGGCGAAATCGGCGTATCGATAAACTTGGTCGATTTCGGCCTGTGTGGGCCGTTCGCCGTGCCGCTGCCGAAGTTCGAGCAACGTGGCAGGATCGATTGCACCCTCGAGATGCAGATGCAACTCGGCCTTGGGCAAGAGTCGCAGAAAGCTGCTCGGACGCTCGGGTGCGGATGCCATGACTTCCTGATTGTAGTTTTTTGGCGGAAGATTTGCGAGGAGGCGGAGCGGGATTCACCACTGGGGCACAAAGTCACGGAGAACTAGGAAGGAAGACAGTCGTGAAAATGCCTCTTTGGGCCGGTTCATGGCCGAATGGCTAAAGGGATTCTTCGGCTACGCAGGCCGACTCGCTTCGCTCACCGGTCCGCTGCGCTCAGGATGGCAGCGCCGTAGCTGAGGGCTGGTGGCAGAAAGCTGAGAGCTACTTTTTCGCGAACTCGCTGCGGTGACGACTATAGAAAATGTAAATCATCAGACCAAGGCCTAGCCAGATCACAAATCGCAACCAAGTGATCACGGTCAGTCCGAACATTAACCCGCCGCAAAGGATGATGGAGATGAGCGGGAACCACGGGACAAACGGGACTCTGAACGCGCGCTTGCGCTCAGGCTGCCTGCGGCGCAGGATGATCACTCCCAGCGAAACCAAAACAAACGCGAATAGCGTCCCGATGTTGGCGAGGTCGGCGGCATCGCCGATGTCCACAAGGCCTGCCGGAATGCCTACGGCGAAACAGGCGATCCAGGTGGAAATGTGCGGCGTCTTAAATCTCGGATGTACTGCGGAGAACAGTTTGGGCAGCAAGCCGTCGCGGGACATGGCGTACCAGATGCGTGCCTGCCCATACTGAAAAACAAGTAACGAAGAAATCATGCCCGTCAGCGCGCCGATCACGATGACCGAGCGGAAGATCGGGTGCACTCCCAGATACTTCATCGCGTAAGCCACGGGCGCTTCGGCGGCTGCGCCGGAGACGAAGGTTGTGTATTTCATCATGCCGAGCAGGACGACGGCCACGCCCACATAGAGCAGCGTGCAGACCACCAGCGACATGATGATGCCGAAGGGCAAATCTTTTTGTGGATTGCGCGATTCCTCGGCGGCTGTCGAAACGGAATCGAATCCGATGTAAGTAAAGAAAACGATGGCCCCTCCCGTAACGATTCCAGCGAAACCAGACGGCGCGAAAGGTACCCAGTTCGCGGGCTTCACCAGCATCCCACCGACTACCAGAAAGGTCAGGATCGCGCCGATTTTGACGGCCACCATGATGTTGTTGGTCTCCGCCGACTCCTTCACTCCGCGCACCAACAGCAGCGTGAGAATGAAAACGATGAGGAAGCCGGGGAGATTGAAATATGCGCCCGTCGCTTGCCCGCCAGCCCAGACCGGACTGGCAAGTTTTTCCGGCAAGTTGACCCCGAATACCGCCAGTTGCGCTTTTATATAACCGGCAAAGCCAACCGCGACTGCCACGTTCGAGACTACATATTCGAGGATGAGATCCCAGCCGATGATCCAGGCAAAAATTTCGCCGAGCGTCGCGTATGAATAGGTGTACGCGCTGCCTGCGATGGGAATCATCGACGCGAGTTCGGCATAGCAGAGGCCGGCGAAGCTACAGGCGATCGCGACCAAGAGAAACGAAATCGCAATCGATGGCCCGGCGGGAGGGCGCCCGTGCATGAGCGCTCCCGCGGTGCTGCCGGTGCGCAGTAAATTCACGATTATGTCGAGCGCCTGCGCATGCAGGATCGATGGAGCCTGGAAATATTCGCCCGCCGCTGCGGTGCCGGTGAGGATGAAAATTCCCGAGCCGATGATTGCGCCGATGCCCAGCGCCGTCAGCGACCATGGGCCGAGGGTTTTTTGCAGCCGCTGCCCAGGGGCCTCGGATTCGGAAATCAGTTTATCGATCGACTTGCAGCAGAATAGCTGGTTGTCAGAGGTGCGAATCGTGGCGGCGGGTTCCGTGGATGATTCGGACAAGTGGTGGTTGTCTCCTGACGAGCAATTAGCAGCTAGCAACTAGCACTTAGCCGGGGCCGATTTCCATTTTGTTCGGAAATCGCCCCGGCCAAACGCCGAGCTTTCAATTTGCCGCTTACCGCTTCGACTGACCGCGAGCCAGCTTCTTCACCTTGCGTTTTTTCGATCCACGGGCGTAGTCGCGGGGCTTCTTGGGCTTTTCCCCTTTCGCCTTCTTGCGCGCGGCGCGTTTCGACTTCTTACGTTCTTCTTTCGTCAGTTCTGCTGTGTTTGCCATGATTGCTTTCCTAAACCAGGATTTTGTAATTTGATAATTTTGTAATCGGGTAATTTCAAACCGATGCTTTTAAATTACCAAATTACCCGATTACAAAATCGCCAAATCGCCTTCAACCGCGTTCCAGTTGGGCGTACTTCTCCACTAATTTCTTCAATCCGAAGCGAGGGAATTGTACCGTAATCTTGGCTTCTTCGCCTTCTCCTTCCCGCTGGTAGACCGTTCCCTCGCCATATTTAGGATGACGAACCTTCTGGCCGGGGCGGAATCCGCGCTTGCCGGAGGGCTCTTCAACCGGCATTTTCGGGACTGTAAACTTCTTGCCGCGCGACGCGAAGAACTCGGCAATGTTTTCGATGGAGTTATAGGGCTTGGCTGCAGCCGGGCTTTTTTGCCGACTCGTCTGCCCGCTGTTGCGCTTCCAGCTTGCGCTCTGATCTTCGTCTTCGTAGGAATAGTGGGTGTCGCCTGCCTCGTAAGCACTTTGGCCGCGTCCAGGACGGCCGTGGGCGGCCGTCCCCACATGGCCTGTGCCCGCATAGGTCTCTCTATAGCCTGTGCCCGTTCGAGCGGTACGTCGTCCTCCCAACTCTTCGATTAACTGGGCGGGTACTTCTTCTAGGAATCTCGACGGCACGCTTGCCTCGGGCAAGTCAGTGCCGTACCTACGGCGGTAAACGGCGCGCGTGAGGATCAACTGGTCCATGGCGCGGGTCATGCCGACGTAGCAGAGGCGCCGTTCTTCCTCGACGTCGTCGGGCTGCAGCATGGTGCGCGAGTGCGGGAAGAGTCCTTCTTCGAGGCCGCTGAGGAAGACTAGAGGAAACTCAAGGCCCTTGGCGGCATGCAGGCTCATGAGCGTGACTTGCGACCGCTCGTCGTAGTCATCGGCGTCACTGATGAGGGCGGCGTGGTCAAGAAACTGGTCGAGCGTTTCGCCGCG
Organism: Candidatus Sulfotelmatobacter sp.; assembly: GCA_049279555.1. Classification (GTDB taxonomy): domain Bacteria; phylum Acidobacteriota; class Terriglobia; order Terriglobales; family Acidobacteriaceae; genus Sulfotelmatobacter. The sequence continues at coordinate 336 of JBAPOI010000236.1, read as the reverse complement.
ATCACGCGAGTCCATGGCCGCGTTCACCAGTTCGTGCAGGTTTTCAATGCGCGAGAATCCTTCCGGTGTATCTTCGGCTTCGAGCAGCTTAATGTAGCCGGTGCGGTCGATGAGGAACTTGAGAATGTCGGATGTGCTCACCGTGGGAGTTGGAAACGGATTTGTGGTTTCGGTATCGCCGGTGCTAAGCGCCGTTTCATTTTCGAATACCGCTGGCGGTTTGTTGGCAGTTCCTTCACTGGCGCTTTCTTCGTCGGGTTCGCCGTACGCTCAGCCGAAATCGAAGGCCGTGTTCTCGAACTCGGAGGGATCGAAGGCAGCCGCATCATCATCGCT
>JBAPOI010000235.1:0-4259 GCA_049279555.1 Candidatus Sulfotelmatobacter sp. | reverse complement strand
GCACAAACACGCTCCGACCACGGCGGGCAAAAGCAGCACGTCCCCCTTGCTGATGGCGTAATTTGTGCCGTCGTGCTCCACCTGACCGTCGCCGGCGAGACACACCAGCACCAGCGGGGTTCTTTCGGCGCCGACTCCAAATGGCGATTCTGCGCCGAACCGCCACAACCCGAAATGTTCACAATCAAAGAGCCGCTCCCGCAACACCGGCTTTACCTCATCCACCATTGGCACCACTGGACTGATGGCACCTTGCGCAAAATCAATACAGGCCATCGCCTGATCAACTTGCAGAGGCCGGGGCTGGCCAGTCTTGGCATCAATATGGTTCCAGTCGTAAAGACGAAACGTCACGTCGCTGTTTTCCTGCACTTCAAAGACTACCACATCACTCAACGAATGAACGGTTCCGGCCGGAATGAAAATTCCGTCGCCGGTCTTCGGAGTGAACGATGCGAGTTGTTCCGCCACCGCTCCGTTTGCGAGCGCCTGCCGCAGAGTGTCTGTCGTGGCGACAGGCTTGAGACCGGCGTAAATGCGGCTTTTTGCTCCCGCCTCCAGCACCACCCAGGCTTCGGTCTTCCCGGTCTCGCCTGCCGGGATATACTTGGTTTGCTGATCCGATGGATGCACCTGGACCGAAAGTGTGTCGCGCACGTCGAGAAATTTAAGCAGGAGCGGTAACCGGTGGAAACGGCCAGCCAGTTTTCCCATCATCTGCTCCGGCCACTGATGAAGCAATTGTCCAATGCTCCGTCCCTTGAGTGGTCCATGGGCGACGCGGCTCGGATGATCCTCGCGGTCGCTCAATAGCCACGCTTCGCCGATGGGTCCATCGCCGGGCAGCGGAGCAGAGAGTAGATTAGCCAAACGCCGACCACCCCAAAGCCGATACTGATAGATCGGTTCAAATCGAAGCGGATACAGAGATATTTCATCCTTGGCATGTCTTCTTTCTGTCATGCTCATGTTCTTTCCATCGCAGCAGTGTATTCACCCCGGCGCGCGGCGCGGTTGCATCGGGCACGGTGAAGCAAAGCTTGTTGCGCCGCTTTCACGTTCTCCTCTTGGCCTTGCCAGATTTCCAAAGCCGGTTGCTGGATGGCGCGGGCAAACGAAAACGCCAGCGCCCAGGGCAATTTCGACTTGAATCGAAGATTCATGGTATTCAAACGGGCCGAAGCGAGTTCGGCAGATTGGCCGCCTGACAGGAACGCAATCCCCGGAACGGCGGCTGGGACAGTTCGCCAAAGACTTTTCACTGTGATGTTGGCCACCTCGTCCACGGATGCTTGCGTGGGGCAGGTCAATCCCGGCAGCACCATGTTGGGTTTCAAAATCATGCCTTCCAGCAGCACGCGCTGGGAATTCAGTTGGACGAAAACGGTTCGCAGGACTTCTTCCGTCACTTCACGACATCGCTCCAAAGTGTGCCTGCCGTCCATGAGCACCTCCGGCTCGACAATCGGAACCAGTCCGGCTTCCTGACACAACGCGGCGTAGCGCGCCAGCGCGTGCGCGTTGGCTTCAATGCAACTGCGGCTGGGAATGTCATCGCCGATGGTAATCACCGCCCGCCACTTGACAAAACGCGCGCCCATTTGAAAATACTCCTTGAGCCGGTCGCGCAGGCCGTCCAGACCTTCGGTGATTTTTTCGCCGGGATGAGCGGCCAGGTCTTTTGCTCCGGTATCTACTTTGATGCCGGGAATGATTCCAGCATCAGCGAGGACTTTGAGAAACGGAGTGCCGTCCTTTTTCTGCTGACGGATCGTTTCGTCATAGAGAATCGCGCCACTGATGAACTCGCCGAGACCGGGCGTGGTCACAATCAATTCCCGATACGCGCGCCGGGCCTCCACCGTTTGCGGAATGTTGAGCTTTGCGAATCGTTTGTTACAGGTCGGATTGCTTTCATCCATCGCCAGCAAACCTTTGTCGTCGGCAACAAGTTTGCTGGCAGTATCTATTAACAGTTGCGTGTTCATGTAGGTAAATGGCGGCTTGCAAAATATTTTCAGCCGGCGATTGGCACCATTGGCTGCGGATGGCCATGAAAAGGCCAGCGCAAATCACCGGTCATCAAATAAACCGCCATGGCGGCCAGCATCAAAATTACGCAAAACCAAATGCGCCAATCCCGATGCGCGCGTCGCCAATAAGGAGGTTGGCCGTGGTTAATCGGGCCGCCATTCGGATCTCCGTGCGATTTGTGATCGTGCTTTAATTCATTCATATTTTCAGTGCGGATCAGGGGCTGGCCGGAGTTCCCTCCTTGAGCCAGCGCAACGCGTCCTCGTGCTGCGATTCCGAAAAGTGTTTGACCTGCACATCCACAAGATGGGCGGCGATCTTGGGCAATTCCCCCAGAAGTTTGCTGTCGGTGACCATCGCCAGTCGGACAATTTTTTGGTGATGGCTTTTGATGAATTGCATGTGGGCGCGAAACGCTTCAAGATTCGCCCAGCCGGGAAATGCTTTGGCGTGAATCATCAAGCCCGATAGTTTTCCATGTTCCGCGATATATGGATCGATCTCGCGAACCAGGCCCTCGAAGTCGGCCGCTTCGAGCGGCGCGTCGGGTTCGAGAATGAGTATCCCGTCCGGCAAAAGCAATTGGTGTTTAAGCATGTGTCGTTCTCCTGTTTTGTTTCCTGTAGCTATTGATTCGTCCAACCATTTCCGCGCCTCAGCGGCATCAGTGTGATCGAAGTATTTGACCGTTGCTTTCGTGAACGGTTTGCAAAATGTCGCCATCCCTTCCTGCCATTTCTTCTCTCCGACCACCGCCAGCCGGTCAATGTCGCTGAAATGATGCGTCGCAAACTTCGTGTCCTCCCACAAAGCACCGGCTGTCCAGCCGTGAAGGCCGGTCATATCGAACAGCACGTTCAGCTTTCCGTGCAGCCGGACGAGTCGCTCGAACTCGGGCACAAAGTGCTCGTAATCTGCTTTTACCAGTTTCCCGCTGACGTGAACGACGAGCAGCTTCCCGCCATTTTCTTCATTGATTTGAATGGGCATTTTACGCTCCTTTGGTTCGTGTCACGCTGTTATGCTTCCCATTTTTGCTCCCTATGTTCCGTCGCAACTTTAGTTCCGGGACACGTGTCTTTGCTGCCCGCGTTTTCCCGTTTTGTGTTTCACCCTGGCCCCACTTCCAATTCCGAATCTCCGGCAAATCCTGGCCGTGCTTATCAATGTAATGCTTGTGCTCGATGAGTTTGTCCCGCATCTGCTGTTTCAGATAGGCACCCTTGGAACCTAAATTCGGCACCCGATCCACCACGTCTTGCACCAGATGAAAGCGATCCAAGTCATTCTGCACCCGCATGTCAAAAGCAGTCGTGATTGTTCCCTCCTCTTTGTAGCCCCGGACGTGGAGGTTGCGGTTGGTGCGGCGGTAGGTCAGCCGGTGGACCAGCCAAGGGTAGCCATGAAAGCCAAAAACGATGTGCTTGTCTTTGGTGAAGAGTGAATCGTAATCGGCTTCGCTCAATCCGTGCGGGTGTTCGCTCGCAGATTGCAACTTCATCAGGTCAACAACATTGATCACTCGGATTTTTAGTTCGGGCAAATGCACGCGCAGAATGGAAACGGCGGCCAGAATCTCCAGCGTGGGCGTGTCGCCGCAGCAGGCCATCACCACGTCCGGCTCGGAACCTTGGTCGTTGCTGGCCCATTGCCAGATGCCGATGCCTTCAGTGCAATGCACCACGGCGGCGTCCATGGTCAGCCATTGCGGGAGCGCGTGTTTGCCGGCCACGACGACGTTGACGTAATGCCGGCTGCGGAGGCAATGATCAAATACGGACAGCAGACAGTTCGCATCCGGCGGCAAATACACGCGGACGATGTCGGCCTTCTTGTTGATAACGTGGTCGAGAAAGCCGGGGTCTTGATGCGTGAAGCCATTGTGATCCTGCTGCCAGACGTGCGAGGCGAGCAGATAATTCAGCGACGCGATTTTTCGACGCCAACGCAGTTCCGACGTGACCTTCAGCCATTTGGCGTGCTGGCTAAACATCGAGTCCACGATGCGAATGAATGCCTCATAACTGTTGAACAGCCCGTGCCGTCCGGTCAGCAAATAACCTTCCAACCAGCCCTCGCACTGGTGTTCGCTTAACATCGAGTCCACCACCCGTCCGGCGGGGGCGAGAAATTCATCCGTTTTAACCTCTTGCGCTTCCCACTGACGATTGGTGGTTTCAAAGATCGCGCCCAAAAGATTTGAAAGCGTCTCATCGGGGCCGAAG
>JBAPOI010000234.1:0-2031 GCA_049279555.1 Candidatus Sulfotelmatobacter sp. | reverse complement strand
AGATTATATAATGTTGTATATTAAATATCAAGCCCTGTCATGAAGAAAATCTCGAGCGCTCAATTGCGCGCGGCTCGCGCCATGCTTCGATGGACTGCGCTTGACTTGGCCGCGGCGTCTAAAGTCGGAGTTGCAACAATCAGAAGGGTCGAGGTCGTCGACGGAGAGATTCCAGTTACCGCCGCCAATGAGGCTGCGATCCGGCGTGCCCTTGAATCGGCCGGAATTGATTTCCTTGAGGGAAACGGGACAGGCGAGGGCGTCCGATTTCGGAAGTCCCGACGAGCAAGCCGGAAATGAATTAGCAGAACGAAGCCAATGTGGGAGGCAGCGGAAAGCAACCGGAACGGGCGACGCTTGAAACCATTCTACGTGCCTTCGAGTCAGCCGGATTGAATTCATCGAGGAGAACGCCGGTGGCCCAGGGGTCCGGTTGCGAAAGCGGCAACCGAGAAAGAGCTAACAGCTTGTTGGTGCCGCATGGGGGCAGTCAGCGTGTTTTCGTAGACAGTGCCGTATACGACGTACTTGACCCGCTTGGTCCCATGTGAGATCATTGATATCAATGATATCACGGAGTGTCGGATGCCCGGCAATTTGCATGTCCGCAATTTGGATGACGACCTGATCGCTCGGTTGAAACGTCGCGCGGCGCGGCACGGCCGCTCGACCGAAGCCGAGCATCGGGAAATCCTCCGCCAGACCCTTATCGGCGACGTTGAACCGTCCTTCGACACATTAGCCGCCGACCTGCGGAAATTGACAAGACGTCGGCACCAGACGCCCTCGGAGGTTCTTCTTCGTGAAGGACGTGAGGAGCGGTGAACACATTCGTTATCGATGCCAGCATCGCTGAGCGAAGCTGCGAAACTGTAAGCGATGATAAAGAGTATCACCCGCTGCACGCTACTGGTGTGGATCGCCGTCAAACGCGTGAAATCGTCTCACCGCTGCGATCCGAGCAGAGCGAATGGCTCGCCCGGTGCTGCGGATTCTTTTTTAGCAAATTGAAGTGTTGAAGTAGTGTCTCTTCAAACTGAGACGTTACAGAGGTTGACGTGTCGCGTTGGCGAAGGTTATATTGAGAATCCTGGGCATCCGTTCCTTCACTTTGAAGAGGAGTGCCCAGAAATGACCAACCCTTTCAAGCGAGGAAGCGCCCCGGGTCGCGCACAATCGGCGGATCGACGGTCGGGCAGTTTCAAACAGGGCCACGAGAAGCGGGGCGGGCGCAAGCGCGGCACGCCAAACGTGTTCTCAATCGATTACAAAAAGGCGATCTTGGAAGCGGCCTACCGCGTCGGATATGACGGGCACGGCAAGAACGGTCTCGTTGGCTATTTCTTTTGGCTCATCAAATATCACCTGCGGATCTACTGTACCGTGCTGCTCATTAATATACTCATGCTAGAGTACGCTGAGGGGTTCACGGAGGCGCCGCGCCGGACAATATAAGAAATCAACGATGAGGTTCGAGACCATGTTGGGTTGACAGGCGAGAACCGGGCGACGGGGCAAACTGATCAGGTTGAGTCCCAGTCACCATGGGCTTGGACCGGCCAACCTTTCCCCGTTGGCAGTCTCATGCAACTCGCCGTCGAGAGTCCAAAGGATTTCTGCACGCTGTATGCCGCAGCGTTTCTGCGGCCGCCAACCAAGCGGCGCGGGCGAGCAACCCGGCGGTCGGATGATGCTAGTTGATATAGGGCGAGTTCATATAGGGCGATCAGACTGGAAAGTTGAGAAAAAGACAACCGCAGCAAGAAGTAGCAAATCCCCATTCTTGCGCACTACTTTTGTGGAAATAGGCTCATCCCTGGATGATCCTGCGCGAAGCGCGCCTCATTGTGCGGTCACGCCGGTCTGTTTGATGATGGCGCCCCATTTGGCTTCCTCGCTGGCGATATCGGCGGCGTAAGCCTCCGGCGTGCCCGGCATCACCTCAGTGCCGTCGGCGGCAAGGCGCTGCCGGATGTCGCCGTCGGCCAGCGCATTATTGAGCGCGGCGTTGAGTTTGGCGATAACCTCCGG
>JBAPOI010000233.1:0-14548 GCA_049279555.1 Candidatus Sulfotelmatobacter sp. | reverse complement strand
CCAAAAATCAATCAGCAGGGTTTTCAATTAACTGCCGCACAGTTATTTGAGCATCAGACAATCGCTTCGTTGGCGGCGGTTGCGACAACATCAGAAACTGTCCATGCGGAACAGGGAGAAATTGTTGGCAATGTTTCGATCACGCCGGTGCAGCGAAAGTTTCTCGAACAGGACCATCCAGCGATCCAACACTACAACCACTCGGTGCTATTGAATGTTCCGGCAAATACCAACACGAATGTCCTGCGACGAGCAATTAGTTTACTGATGAACCATCATGATGCTTTGCGCACCAGGTTTGAGCTTGTAGCTTCGGAATGGCGCCAGACAATCGTGAGCCTTAACGACGGAGGCGTATCTTTTTCGGAAATCGATCTTTCAAAGAGCAGAGAGGCTGACCGATTGGTCGAGTTTGATCGTGAAGTTGCCAGGCTGCAGGCAAGTCTGGGCTTGGCTCACGGACCTCTATTTCGCGCCACTTTCTTTTCTTTCGGAGAAGAGTCTCCAGGACGGCTGCTGCTGATCGCTCATGTACTTGTGGCTGATCGTCTATCGATGGCTACCATTGTGGAAGACCTTAATTTGGCATACCAGCAATTGCTCCAAGGTACTGATGTCCACCTTGCAGAAAAGACGACCTCCTATCAATATTGGGCGAGCAAGCTCTCTGAATTCGCAGACTCACCCACTATATTAGAAGAGAGCAGCGAATGGCTGAATGAGGCCAGGTCCACAGTCGCGGATCTCCCGGTGGATTTGCCGGGCGGCAATAATACAGTCGAATCGGAAGTAAGTATTTCGCGATCGCTCGAGTTCGAAGAAACCAAGAGTTTGTTGGAACATGCCACGGCGGTGAACCATGCGGATATAAGCGAGTTACTCTTGACAGCGTTTGTCCGCAGCATCGGCAAATGGGCGGCAAACGATAAGTTATTGGTCGACATCGAAGAACGTGGGAGAGAAGAACTGTTTCCGGAGATGAACCTGTCGCGAACTGTCGGAGTATTTGCTGCGACATCGCCGGTCCTTCTGCAAAGGTTGCATCTTGAGGATCTCAACCAAACTCTTCCATCAGTCAAGGAACAAGTTCGCCGCATTCCAAGACACGGAATTGGATACGGGCTTCTGCGATATCTCGGCGAGGACTTGTCACTGGTTGCGAAGCTGAAGTCGCTGCCGCAGGCCCAGATTAAGTTCAGTTATCTCGGAAACCTGGACCAACAGTCCCGAACGAACGATGCTATAAAACCCCTCACCGTACCGGTGGCGCACTCTCGCGACCCGCGTACTGGTCGCAGCTACTTCTTTGAAGTCAGCACCTTCATTCGTGACGGGAAGCTGGAGATGAATTGGATCTACAGCAATGCGCTACACAAATCAGCGACGGCCAACAAACTAGCAGACGAGTTTATTGAGAGTGTGCGAGAGTTGATCGCGCTTTCTACGTCAACTGAAACAGAGAGATTCAGCCCATCCGATTTTCCTCTTGCTGGTCTGGATGAAAAGGGATTGTTGGAGCTGGAATATGCCTTGTCCGCAGCGGACCATGCCGATGACAACACTGGCGATAGCAGCAGCCAGGAGCCGGCCGCAATCGCCTAATCGGATTTGTCGCCGGGCTGGCCGCAATACGCTAGGCATCCCTAAGGATGCCGGGGAGCAAACGTGTCAAATTCTGACTTGACTTCGGTCCTGTTTATACTCCTACTGTTGGTTGGCTTGGCGCAGTTGTGCGGCTACTTCTTCGTGAAACTGCGGCAGCCAAAGGTGGTTGGCGAAATCCTCGCGGGTATCGTGCTGGGGCCCGATTTGATCGGCCGATTACCGTTCGCGTCAGGGCTGATGGAAGCCACGAAGCATCAGGTAAACATTTTGAATTTTGTTTATTGGCTCGGGTTGTTGTTGCTGATGTTCTTGTCGGGAGCGGAAACCCACGAGTTGTTCGGTCGGGAAGAGCGCCGTGAAGTAGCTTGGCTTGCTATTGTGGGTACGGGGATGCCCTTTGTTCTCGGACTTATGTTGGGACCGCGGCTAATCAGTCCGGCCCTTGCCGGCCCCAACGGTAATCGCATTTCCCTGATCATCATTCTCGCCGTTGGGGTCGCTGTAACCTCCGTTCCGGTTGTTTCGAAGATTTTTGCCGATTTGAAGATACTCCATACCCGCTTTGCAAGAATCGTTCTCGGCGTCGCCATGCTTGAGGACATCGTGCTATGGTTGGCGCTGGCGGTAGCGACCGCGATAGCCGGCAAAACTGTAGTCAATACGAGAGAGATTTCGGTTCATTTGATCGGGACGATTACATTCTTTGGACTGGGCTTAACAATCGTTCCCCGTATCGTAAAGCGGATTAACAGGTCACGATTTAATGTGGTCGCGAAACATTCGCCGGTCGCTTACACGATTGCGGTACTACTTGGATATTGTGTAGTCGCTGGAGTGCTCAATGTTAGCTTAGTATTCGCCGCCTTTCTTGCCGGCTTCGCGGTTGTCCACAAGAGGCGCAAACTGTTTTCGGAGGCGCTCGACGCAATAGGGAAGGTTTCATTTGCTTTTTTTATCCCCGTATATTTTGCGATTGTTGGATTGAAACTCGACTTGATTCACGGGCTGTCCCTGTGGATGATTGCTGCATTCATCTTGGGAAGCTGTGCGGTGAAGATTCTTTCGGTATCTCTGGCGGGGCGTTTCGCGGGGTTCCGCGGGTTGGATCTCATCAACCTCGCGATCACGACTAACGCGCGTGGCGGACCTGGCATCGTTTTGGCTAGCGTAGCGTTTGATGCGGGTATCATCAGCCCTAAGTTTTACACGACTCTTGTACTGGCGGCCGTCTTAACTTCACAGATGGCTGGTGCGTGGCTTGACTATGTACTACGCCAGGGTTGGCCATTGCTTATGCCCGCTGTAGGTAGCGAGCGAAAGATCGCCGAGCCCGAAAAAGCACCCTTCGCTGCATAAACCCAAAGGATCGGTATTTTCCGGTTAGATTAACCAAGAGCTGTTCGTGGACCATAGGCAATTTCCAGCAAGGCGGCTGTGAGATAGTGTACAAGCTAGAAGGAGAGGTCCATGCAAAAAGGCGGGCCCCCTTCCAAGTAGGCAAAGGAGCCCGTAATGCAAGTCGTCGGTTCTATAAAGACAAAACCCCGCAGTCGAAAGGCTCGTCCCTACTTGCGTTCAGCCAAGGTGGCCACGATCTGAAAAGAGTCAGTCGGATTGACACACTCACCCGGGGTTGTAATGCGCCGGACCGTAACGTCGTCGAAGCCGGAAAGCAAGGAGTGAACCTCGTTCTCGCTTGTTACCATATGACGTGTGTGAATTTCGGCGAACGTGACGAAGCGATCAATAATGGCTTCGGTCTGTTGCTCATTTTGCCCCGACAAGAAGTTGCCATTTGACGCCTCTAATAACTGGCGGGCCCGCTCGGCGTAGCCGCGCCGAAGTTCAGGTGTTGTCTCGCTGCCCAACATGGCAACCGTAACCGCTGAGCCACCAGGCTTCAGGAGTTGCTTCCACTTGTTCGTGATGAGCGGCTTGTATTCGGCCTTCAAGACTGTAAAAAATTCATCGGTCACAATAAGATCGAATGGCGCTTCAGGAATTGGGTTAGTGATGATGTTATCAACCTTTGTCTCAACACTAATACCGTGCCGCTTGGCATACCACTGGCAGGAAAGCAGGGGAGTCTTGCAAATGTCATAAATGACAATTCTGGGTGTAGCGCCTGTGAGCCCCATTGCCTCATGCAGCATGGCCAGCATGCCGTAATCGGCGCATGCCGAAATCAGAACATTGGCGTTTGGTTTCTGCCGTAGGATTTTTCCGAGCGCTTTGTGATAGAACTCCCGGTGCCAGTCCGGCACTGCAACCATGTCCAGAAGGCGCAGATATTGCCAAGTGCCGTGATACCACGCGCAATCATCGGCATTGCCGCGACGATTGTCTTTTGCCCACTCCTCCATGCCACCCTTGGGCTTGCCGGTGCATTGTTCGCACCACTGTTCGGTCAGAAGTGCGGATTCCGCGAGTAACTCGCGGGTGCGTGCATCGAGCGTTCGTGGGGTTTCGTTAAGCGTGCCTACTGCGGATGCTGTTCCACTATTTAAAGACATGTATTTCGCTCCTGAAGGTATAAGGGTCTTCAGCCCATTGATTTCAACTGAAAGCGCATTCTTGAAATGAGGCGTTGGTGGACCGCAAACGTGGAATTAATCCGACGGTGTCTGTTGGAATACACTCGCTCTCCGGACACCCGATCGGTGTGATGTCGTGCCCCTCGATCTCAACGAATGCTGACTGTTTCAAGAGGGCAACTGACCAACTGCGCTCTTGCCGGTACGAAGGCACAAAATCTTCGTATTTCCGGCGTCTCATACCTTGAGCGACTCTCATTTCCCAACCGGCTCGAACCTGGACAGCCAGCCAGCGGTTATCCAAATTCGCAGAATTAATCATTAGGGTGCTATGGTGCTCCCCTCACTTTGAGCCACGGGTGGAATTGTCGCTTGCCAGCTGGAGATGTGGAACGGCAAAACGGGTGAGGCGAAACCTAAACTAAAAGTAGGGGTGGAAAACATTTGGGTAACAGGGAGCGACCAATCGCAAATAGCGTTTCTGCTTGTTATATATTTGTCTTCCGGCGGTATCACAGAAGCGCTTCTTAAAAGGAATCTGGACGGGGTTGGAAGTGTCGGCTATATAATCACCGGTTGATTAAATCATATGATGCTCGGAGGGTAAGTGGGACAAGCGGAAATCGGAATCATTGGTGGCAGTGGGCTGTACGCGATGCCAGGACTAAATAAGATAAAACAATTGAGCCTGACCACACCGTTCGGTGCGCCGTCCGATGCTTACGTGTGCGGTACGCTCGAGGGCCGTGAGGTCGCCTTTCTGGCGCGGCACGCTCGCGGGCACAGGATTCTTCCCAGTGAGCTGAATTTTCGAGCCAATATTCACGGCTTCAAGCAGCTTGGAGTCGAGCGCATTGTTTCCGTGTCAGCTGTTGGATCGCTCAAGGAGGAGCACAAGCCGCTTGAGTTTGTCATTCCGGATCAATTCTTCGATCGCACGCGGCACCGTGTGGATACATTTTTCGGGAGTGGAGTCGTCGCCCATGTGGCGTTCGCAGACCCCGTGTGCGGGGAGTTGGCGGGTGTGATCGACGCCGCCTGCAAGAAGGCGGGCGTGACTTCTACCCGCGGCGGAACATATTTATGCATGGAAGGGCCCCAGTTTTCTACCAAGGCGGAGTCGAACGTATATCGTGGTTTGGGCATGGACGTGATCGGTATGACCAACCTGCAAGAGGCAAAGCTCGCGCGCGAAGCGGAGATTTGTTATGTCACTGTCGCGATGGTGACTGATTATGACTGCTGGCATCCGCATCACGATTCCGTGACCGTAGACCAGGTAATCGCCGTGCTGTTGAAAAATGCTGAGAACGCGGGGAAGGTGATACGAGCGACCGTGGCAGCAATGCCACGCGACAGGGGATGCAAATGCGGCTCGGCCTTGGCACACGCTATTATTACGGATCCGAAGACAATTCCCGCGGCAGCAAGGAAGAAGCTCAAGTTGATCATTGGAAAGTATGTGGGCAGGTAGGTCGAGCGATTACGATGCTTATAGTTCGACCAGGGAAGTTATAGTTCGGTAATGGTGACTACTCGAGATAGGTGCATTTCCCGGCCTCGCAGATAGAGTTACAGCCATACCGGCTTGGGAAGCGGCATCGAGTTCCGCGAGAACGTCGGAGACAAACAGCACGTCCCGTGCTTCCAACGACAATTCGCTGGCGATTTTCTCGTAGCTCTTTGCATCTTGCTTCGGGCCGGTGCGGGTATCGAAGAATGCCTCAATAAGGGGCAACAGGTTGCCGAACGGCGTATGCCCGAAGACTAGCTTTTGAGCGGATACGCTGCCGGACGAATAAATTGCAATGCGGTAGCGTTTCGCGTGCCAGGAAGAAAGGCATCCTGGCACGTCTGAAAATAGTTCGCTCTGCAGTTCGCCTCGCTTAAATCCCTCTTCCCAGATGAGGCCTTGGATCGTCTTCAAAGGCGTCGTTTTACGGTCCCGATCCATTAGCCACAGACAGTATGTGGCAGCCCAATTTAGGTACTCGGAGCCCGTTTTCCCGTTTGACGCCGGCGCGCCAAACTTTACATCTGCCTGATTATCCATTCTGAGATTGAAAAGCGCATCCTGTATCTCGGGGTCGTCTCCATGCTGTGACAAGTAGGCGACCATGCGCTCGCGAGAATACGGAAAGAGGGCATTGTAGACGAATGTGATTGGGACCGTCGTACCCTCTATATCCAGCAAAATTGCTTTTTGCTTTATCACGTTGACTCCGAAAGTGCAGGAAAGTCTTTAACTGGTAGGCCGACTGGCGCTCTTTAGATATTGTGCGGCCAGTCAGCTAAACCAAAAATACCATAGCGCGACGCCGATACGAACCTCGACTAACCGTCTAGGTTTCTTCTCGGCGAAAGGCGGGTTGTCCGGTTTGTGCCGCGTTACTAGGCTGTCTAATTAGCCCGAGAAAGCTGGAGTGCATTAGTAAATAAATCAGGACGTTACGCTTCACGCTGCGGTCGACAACGTTATGGGCAATCAGTTACAACGTCATCCGTTCGGATGCGTTTCCCGGCGATTCACAGGGAACTTAACGGAAGCTAGAAAAGCTGTACTGGGATAACTATGCAATGGTCTGGGGCCTGCCCACCCGGGCCTCAATCCACACAGACAACCAGCCTCTTTCACCGATATTCAAGGATGTGCAATGAAAAATGTTGAAGACGTATATCCACTTTCACCCATGCAAGAGGGGATGTTGTTTGACGCTTTGTATGAGCCTGGATCCGGGGCATATGTAATACAGGTCAACTCTAAGATACAGGGTGACTGTAATATTCCTGCCTTTCAACGCGCTTGGCAGAAAATCCTAGAACGTTATCCCAGTTTACGAAGCGCATTTGTTTGGGACCGGGTTGAAAGACCTCTCCAGGTTGTGAGAAAAGAGGTTGGCCTGACGTGGGATCAGCCAGACTGGCGAGGTCTGTCAGAGGAGGATCAGGAAAGCAAAATAAAAGAATATCTCTACAAAGAACGTCGCCGCGGCTTCAACTTCTCTCACGCGCCGCTCATGAGAATGGCTCTCATCCGGTTGAGCGAAAATCTATATCAGTTTTTATGGAGCTGTTCCCATCTGGTGGTGGATGGTTGGTCTTCAAATATCATTTTTGACGATCTGTTTGTATACTATCGTGCTTATTTGGAAAATCGCGAAGTGAGTCGGGAGCTACCTCGTCCTTATCGGAATTTCATTGGTTGGATACAACAGCAAGAGAAGAGCAAGGCGGAGACATTCTGGCGGGGTGATCTGAAGGGCCTTACGGCACCAACGATATTGGGCAACGAAACAGGAGGAACCTTTCAGAACGCTGCAGAAGGTCCTGACTTCCACCAACTATCCGCAAGCTTGGATAGTAAAACCACCGCCAAGCTCAACTCCCTTGCGCGTCAGCACAGGCTTACGGTAAGTACCCTTATCCAAGGAGCCTGGGCTTGGCTCTTGGGTTACTATACCCGGGCGTCAGATGTGGTGTTCGGAGTCGCCCTTACGGTGCGCCCGGTGTCGTTGCCTGGAGCGGATTCCATTTCTGGGCTCATGGTCAACACGTTGCCGATGCGAGTAGCGATTAGCGGCGACAAGCCGTTGCTCGAATGGCTAAAAAAGCTCCAAGATCATCAGGTGGAAATCCGTAAGTACGAATACTGCTCCTTAGTGGAGGTTAAGACGTGGAGCGACATTACAGGACAGCTTCCGCTATTTGAAAGTATTGTTTCATTTCAAAACTTTCCTTTGGCCAAGGGCGGACAGGAGCTGCGTGGAAATCTGCGCTTCCTTTCCTTGGATGTTTACACAGGTCCCGGATACCCCTTGACGATGGTGATCGAACCTCTTGAGCAGATGTCTTTGATTATGGTGTTTGACAACCGCCATTTTACCCGCACCGTGGCCGAAAGAATCCTCGGTCATTTCAAAATGCTGTTACAAGAAGTCGCGGACAATCCGGATCAAAAAGTGAGGGACCTGACCTTGGTCACGCCGGCAGAGCGACGGCAGTTATTGGTCGAATGGAACGACACTGCGGCCAATTACCACGGGAGTGAATGCGTTCATGAGTTATTTGAAGCGCAGGTGGAGCGGACGCCTCAGGCGGTTGCAGTGGTGCATGAGCAGAAGCAACTGAGTTACGAAGAACTGAATCGGCGGGCGAATCAACTGGCGTGGCGCTTGCGAGAGTTGGGGGTGGAACCTGAAGTACGAGTGGCAATCTGCGCGCAACGCAGCTTCGAGATGATCGTTGGCCTGCTGGCCATACTCAAGGCTGGTGGAGTTTATGTGCCGCTGGATCCATCATATCCGGAGGAGCGGTTGAAGTGCATGCTCACCGACTGTGCTCCGGCCGCACTGTTGATGCAGGGCGGTCTCGCTCGACTGGTTTCTGGAATCGGCGAAACACTCCCAATGCTAGATCTTAGCGATACTTCAGGGTGGGCCGATCAGCCGGAGGCGAACCTGAAACCGGCTAACACAGGCATTACTTCGGAAAACATCGCGTATATTATTTATACCTCCGGTTCCACGGGCCAACCCAAGGGCGTTATGGTGCCTCACCGTGCGATCAATCGTTTGGTGTTGAATAACCGCCATGCAAAATTCGAGGCAAGTGACCGCGTAGCTTTTGCTTCGAACCCGGCATTCGATGCCACGACCATGGAGGTGTGGGGTCCGCTGCTGAATGGCGGAAGCATCGTGGTCATTGACCAATCCGTGCTCCTTGATGCCTCTCAGTTTGGAGAGACACTTAAGAGGCAAGCGGTAAACATTCTGTGGCTTACGGTAGGTTTGTTCAATCAGTACATTGACGCATTGGCGGAACAATTCTCCAGCCTACGGTATCTAATTGTCGGAGGCGATGCGCTCGATCCGCGAGTAATCGGGCGGGTGATAAATAGCAATCGTCCACAGCACCTGCTCAATGGATATGGTCCCACTGAAACTACTACCTTTGCGATAACTCATGAAGTTAATGCTGTAGCAGAAAATGCGCGAAGCATACCGATTGGGCGACCGATTGCTAATACTCGCGCCTATATTTTGGGAGAACGTGGGGAGCCGATGCCAGTAGGAGTGGTAGGAGAGCTTTTTATCGGCGGAGCGGGCCTGGCGAGAGGATATTTGAATCGCGCGGATTTGACGGCAGAGCGGTTTGTGCCCGATCCATTTGCTACCGAAGCAGGGGCGCGAATATACAAGACGGGGGACTTGGCCCGCTGGCAACCGGATGGCAACATCGACTTCGTGGGGCGGAATGATTTTCAGGTAAAGATCCGAGGATTCCGCGTGGAGCTGGGAGAAATCGAAGCGCTGCTCGGCAAGCATGCGGGAGTGCGGGAAGCGGTGGTAGTAGCGCGAGAAGACACGACCGGGGATAAGCGGTTGGTGGCGTACTACACGTGTCCCGAGAGCAGCCAGCCCGGCGAAGCCCTTGTAGGAGCCGAGGATTTGCGTGCGCACCTGAACGCAGATTTGCCAGAGTACATGGTGCCGGCGGCTTATGTGCGCCTGGGTCGGATGCCACTGACGGCGAGTGGGAAAGTGGATCGGAGAAACTTGCCGGCGCCAGAAGGTGATGCCTATGCGGTGCGTGGCTATGAAGCTCCGGTGGGGGAGATAGAAACCACGCTCGCGGTTATCTGGGCCGAGGTGCTGAAGGTGGATCGAGTAGGTCGTTACGACGACTTTTTCGCCCTCGGCGGTCACTCGCTATTGGCCACGCGTATTGTGGCGCGTGTGAAGGATGCCTTCCATACCGACGTCTCGTTGCGTCAATTATTCGACACACTTACGATTGCCAGTCTTTCAAAAGCGATTGAGCGGCGACTCCAGGAGGAAACTGCTGGTCTTTCTCAATCGCAGGCTCAACCGACGATCAAGCGAGTGGCGCGTGAGGCGGTCTTCGTCTCAGCCGAGGACTAACCGACGGGAGAGAGCCTGTCTTCCTGAACTAACAACCCTATGACCGTAAACATTTCGCCCAACGCTGTTAACACGGTGCCACGATGAATTGCGTTCTCGGAAGTCGGCCATCCAAGCCGAGCTGTTTCTTGCTCGGGAAATTATGAGCGCCAAGGCTCCTGCCTTCTAGCCGATAACAGAATTTATCAGACACATCAATCCGCACAAAAGGAGACGCAGCACCTTGCTTGTGTGATGGCCGGGCTGTAACGCGACAAGGTGACCCTGAAACATTACCCCGGCCCGCTTTCGTGGGGCTCTCACCTTCATCTTCGCAGCTCTCGCCGCTGGAACCAGAGGTGTCCGCAAATCTTACAGCAAACGTTTCCCGCATCTGCCAGCGTAGTGTCGCTATGATTTAAGATGCTCATCGGGCCAAGGCTTTTGATCTCGATCCTCAGCTCGCCAAACGCATTTGGAAGATCGTCGACGAGCTAGGGTATTACCCTAATACGCAAGCTCGTGCCTTAGTTTCGGGACGGAGCCGTATCTTTGGCCTAAATATTTCCGAGATCACCAATCCATTTCCCCGGAGATTGGTGCAGACATTCGAAAATCTTGCCGTCGAGAATAACTACGAGATTCTCGTGACCTCCACCGTCCACGACCCGAAACGGATGGAATCGTCAGTGCGCGCATGATTGAACGCCGTGTGGACGGGGTGACCATCCTTACTTTCGGTATGGAGGAAACGTTGATCGAACACCTTCGCTTCCGGAAGTTCCTTAGTGTTTGTTGATGTCGGACCAGACGTTCCTGGAATTGCCTATATCCGAATCAATTATCAAAAGGAATCCGTCAGGCCGTACAACACTTGGCGGCGCTGCGTCATACGCGGATCGCGTTTATCACGGGCCCGTTGCATTTGAAGTCTGCACTGACGAGGAGAGAAGCCTTCAAACAATCACTGCCAGAGATCGGTCTCTCTCCTGATTTGATCGTCGGAGACCATCGGATGGAATGGGGAATGCGCGCACTGGTGGAGCTCAACAAGTTGAGTCCGAGACCCAGCCGTTCTCTGCTCCAATGACATGACCGCCATCGGGATAATGTGGAAAGCTTATGATCGCGATATCAGGATACCGGACGACCTTTCTTTGGTCGGGTTCGACGATATCCGTTTAGCCGAGTCTACGATCCCTCCTCTCATAACGGTACAAATGTCTCAGGCTGGGTTGGCGAAGATTGCATTCCAGGCCCTGTTGAAGGAGGTCGAATGCGAGAAACCGCCGCAGGCCAAGTATGAACTCACCACAAACCTGGTGTTGAGGCGCTCGACGTCTTTAGCTTTAGGTGGGCGGCACGCGACAATTCCCGAGAAGGCCACACGATCCGGTAGCCACAAGATCCCGGTGCGGATTTGCGTTAGCGTCACAACTCTAGTAGTAATCTACCGTGCGAGAAACTGGCCGATTGCAAGAGATACAAACCCGATCAACACGCAGCCAAAGATTCCTTTGCAATTGTGGTCGGTTGGGGAATAATCTATCATTCTTTGAGTAAACGATTACTGATACGCTCCCGAGGGCAGGTGCAGGGATCTGGTTGGGCACTAAGACTGAGGACGATTATGCTGCAACGATTGCGGGAAGAAGTGCTGGAAGCCAATCTTGAACTGGTACGCAGAGGCCTGGTTCTCTACACATTTGGCAATGCCAGCGGAATCTCGCGCGAAGAAGGGCTGGTCGTGATTAAGCCCAGCGGAGTTCCCTATGATGAGATGCGGCCTGAGCACCTTGTGATCACTGATCTGCTTGGCAACAAGGTCGAGGGGCACCTCAATCCTTCTTCTGACCTTGCTACGCACCTTGTGTTGTATAACGAGTTTCCTGAGATCGGAGGGGTTGCCCATACTCATTCCGAGTATGCAACCGCATGGGCACAAGCCCGTAAGCCAATCCCATGCTTCGGCACAACTCATGCCGACTATTTCCATGGCGAGATACCGGTGACTGCGGACATGTGCGACTCCGAGATTGCAGAAGACTACGAGAAGAATACCGGTGGCGTGATCGTGCAGGCCCTACAAAAGACCAGTGCAGAAGCTACCCCCGGGATTTTGGTGGCGAATCACGGTCCCTTCGCGTGGGGCAAGGACGCTAGAAGTGCGGCACATCATGCCGCCATCCTGGAATCGATTGCGCGAATGGCATACTTTACCCTGGCAATCGATGTGGCCGCAAAGCCAGTTGGACAGGCGTTGCGCAATAAGCATTACTTCCGAAAGCACGGCGAGCAGGCATATTACGGGCAAACAAAGGACCCTCGATGACGTCACTGGCGATTGCTGTGCCTGCGCGGCTGGTGCATTTATCTGCGATCGACGTGGTGATCGTGGTTTTTTATTTTGCTCTAGTGTTGTCGATCGGATGGTATCTGCGGGGGCGTGCCAACACTGGCGAAGATTTTTTTATGGCCGGCCGGGAGATGACGGCGTGGGTGGCCGGTCTCAGTTTTCTTTCCGCAAACCTGGGTGCGCTCGAGTTGATGGGCTGGGCGGGTTCGGCCTATCAGTACGGCATTCTGGCGACGCACTGGTATTGGATCGGCGCCATTCCGGCGATGCTGTTTCTCGCGCTGGTCATGATGCCGTTTTATTACATTTCGAAAACTCACTCGGTGCCAGGTTATTTGCAACTGCGTTTCGGCGAGCCCAGCCGCGCGTTGTCGGCAGTATCCTTCGCCTTCATGACCGTGCTGATGAGCGGCGTGAACATGTTTGCCATGGCCAAGGTCATGCAGATCGTGCTGGGCTGGGACATTAATTTCAGCATCTGGGTTTCGTCGTTGACGGTTGCGATTTATGTAACTCTCGGCGGTCTGCGCTCGGCCATCTTTAATGAAGTGCTGCAATTTTTTCTGATCTGGGCCGGGGCTTTGCTGATTCCGATTCTCGGCCTGTACGAAGCTGGAGGATGGACCAACCTGAAGTTGCAGATCGCGCAGCGAGCTTCGGAGCAGTATGTGCATCTGTGGTCCGGCTTGGGTTCGTTTACCAACAATCCGATGGGGATCCATTGGACGGGGATCGTGTTTGGGCTGGGCGCGATTATATCTATGGGCTATTGGACCACGGACTTTCTGGTGGTGCAGCGCATCCTGGCGGCGAAAGATATTCGCAGCGCGGAGATGGCGCCCATCATCGGCGCCGGCTTCAAAATGCTGGTACCGATCATTGTGATCCTGCCAGGGTTGCTGGGTTTGGCGGTATTGCCGGAAAAACTGGTTCCGGAATCGGTGGCCTCGGTGACCGGAGCTCATAGCTATAATGATGTGCTTCCGCTCATGCTGGCCCGCTATTGTGGTCCGGGATTACTTGGCCTGGGAGTTACAGCGCTGATTGCCGGTTTTATGTCGGGCATGGCGGGAAACGTGAGCGCATTCACTACAGTCTGGACCTACGACATCTACCGTCCCTTCATCAACAAAACGGGCAGCGATCATCACTACGTGAACATGGGGCGGTGGACCACGGTGATCGGCGTGCTAATCAGTGTTGGCACGGCGTATCTGGTCATGCAGTTCGCCAGCATCATGGACTATGTGCAGGCATTGTTCAGCTTTTTCATCGCTCCTCTGTTCGGCACGGTGGTGCTGGGAATGCTGTGGAAGCGCGCGACCGGCGCCGGCGGATTCTGGGGATTGCTGTCGGGAACGCTGTGCTCGATCAGCATGTGGGCGTGGGTAAAGGTCGATCCTGCAGCTTTGCGCTATGTTGCGCTCTCACCGCACGCCAAAGGCCTGGCGCAGGATATGTATCAGGCGCTGTGGTCTTTTATTGTGTGCGTGGTGGTGACGGTGGTGGTGAGCCTGGCCACCAAACCCATGCCGGACGCGGCATTGACAGGCTTGGTGTATGGCTTAACGGAAGTTCCCTCGATAGGGGATGTGCCGTTTTATCAGAAGCCGCTGTTCTGGGCAGCTGTGGTTACGGTGATTTTCTTCGTGCTGAATATTATCTTCTGGTAATACGTTTTCGTCTTCGATAGTTTTGTCTTCGCTGTTGCGGTGTTGCACTTTATTGGTTTGCCGGATTTTCGAGTAAGCGGAGGCGAGGCAGGATGATCTCGATCTGGTTTTTCATCGGCATTTCGCTGGCAGTGAATGGCGCGCTGATCCTGGCCGCTGGCGTCTATCAACTGGTGAACCCTCCCGCCAACCCGGGCATTGTCTTGTTCAATCTGCACGCCAACGTCTGGTGGGGCGCCGCACTCTTGCTGGTCGGACTGATTTATTGTCTCAAATTCGCACCGAGTTACAGATGAATTGATTTTTGCATTTCGCAGCAGGGAGTTTTATGGGGAACAAGAAAATGACGATGGGGTTAATCGTGGGCAACCGCGGATTCGTCCCCGATCACCTGGCGAAGAGCGGGCGCGAAGAGATGCTGCGGGTGCTGGGCGAAGCCGGCATCGAGGTAGTGGCTCTCACTCCGGAACAGAGTAAGTA
>JBAPOI010000232.1:0-8160 GCA_049279555.1 Candidatus Sulfotelmatobacter sp. | reverse complement strand
TGATCTCAAACGCAAAGTGAAAGGGCTGGCTTATCTCCATGGTGTTAACAGCATTCTGATTGAGGACAAGGCATCCGGAACGCAGCTGATTCAAGATCTGCAGGCCGAACACCTATTTGGGATCTGCCCGTACGAGCCACCGTCTAGAATGGACAAGGTCATGCGCCTGCACGCCCAGACGGCGTGGTTCGAAAACGGTTTTGTGTTTCTGCCACGCAAAGCCCAATGGCTCGCGGACTATGTGACCGAACTGACTGGCTTTCCGGGAACCAAATACGACGATCAGGTCGACTCGACCACGCAGGCCCTTTCGCATCTCAATGTCCCGAGCGGGCTGGAGATCTGGCGACGCTTGTCCGGTTAGGCGGATCCGCATCTGAGGCTGGTTGAACGGCGCTTTCTGTTTCTCGGTGTGACCATGGCATCACCGGTAGGAAGTGGAATCACGCGACGGCATTGGAACCCGTCGGACTTCAAAATGGCCAGCTGACTCCAAAGGGGGCCACGCCTACCGATTTTACCTCTCAAAAAGAGTAGTTTGCAGAGTCGGATCTGGCACCATTCGCGATCACAACCGTCCATCCATCCTCCAACAAAGGAAAGCGTGACCAAGCGATAGTGATGACCAAGGTGTGCACGCATGGTCGCGAGAAAAGATTGCGATGCGCATGCTGGAGGAATCGCTCCGGCGACTGCAAACCGATCATTTAGACGTCTGGCAAATTCATGAAGTCGTCTATGAAAATGAAAAATTGGGCGAGCCGATGCACAGATTGCGCTTGGATTTGGCGGCCATCATTTGGGTGAAGCGCCGGGTTTCACGGGACATAAAGACCCAGAAATCCATTTAAAGATGTTGTCGCACGATTTCCCTTCGACACCATTCAGATGCCTCTCAACTGTTGCGACGCCACGTTCCGCAGCTTCAAAACTCAAGTCTTACTCGAAGCCAACCGTCGGGGTATGGCAGCGCTGAAGATAGGAATTATTCAGAGCTTCCTAAGCTTTGCCGCCAACTCAAGTGCATTTGGGATTGCAGCGCCGAAAGCAGTGTTGTCGAAAATACACCATACACGCGTTCTTGCATCTAAACGTGCCACTTGCGCGACGAGTATATTCAGGGAGTCGCTGGAGTAGGCAGAGAAATATCGGCGGGGAGACCCGTGGAGCCGAAAGTAAGCTAAACTTGACAGACCACCCGGCCGGGCGGCGGCAGGTACGCACGCCGGGTCGGCGGCTACGCGGGCAATCTGATATTCGATCAGCAAATCATCCACTTGGACATCGAACCAGCTACTGTGGCGTGGCTCCCATACAACATCTCCTGAAAAACTTCCACAAATCAGTGAGAGGAACTTCCTTGCGCGGGCATAGTCGAATTCCAGAGTAGGTGGCAGTTGCATAAGGACCGGACCAAGCTTTTCGTGCAGACAGTTGATCTGTTCAAGAAATGCCGACAAGACCTCCGAAATTCAGCCTCGCCTCATGGGTGATTATCTTGGGGGCTTTGACTGAGAAGCGGAACTCAGCCAGCACCGACCTGGCCCACCTTTTCCAAGTTTCTTTCTTGTGTGGACGATAGAAAGACGAATTGATCTCGCAACAGTTAAACGCTCGCGAGCTCCAAGTGGCTTCCTGTGGACGCGAAATTCGCAGCGGCCAGTCGTGGGATACTCCATCCTGCGCATCCGACTCGAACAGGCTGCCGCGAAAAATTGCGACTTTCTTCAATCGAAACGTCGGATATGCAAGATTCCGTCATTTCTTTGGGTAATCCAATCGTGGAGGATCTGCGCGTCAGCGGAATCGAGAGGTTTCAAAAATACCGGATTTGGCAGCTCGTTCTTCTCGCCCATTGCGAATTGTTACGCCGCCCCTACTGAGTCTGCACTCGCTCCGTCTTGCGAATTGGATCCCGCTCTCGCGCAACTCCAATTCCAGACTCGCGCGTACTGAGTTGCTCAGGCTGCTCAATCAATCTTGCCGGCACATTGTGCATGCCCGCATTCGCAGGCAAGCTCAGGGTCTGTTTTTAGCGTTTCGCAGTGTGGACTACAATATCGGCTGTCATTCCCTACTAAGCAACTGCAGCCGGTGTGCGCACATTGATTTTTCTTTTTGTCATCCATTGGGAAATCCTTTTAGTTTGGTTGTTCAGAAATCGTTCCGGTGTCGTATTCCCTCGTGTGAAGCGATGAAATGATTGTCGCCTCAGCGAAAACCTCCAAGGAGGTAGGCAATGAGCAGGATCAACAGAATGGTGCCCAGCCCAATACCAGCACCACCTCCATAACCCCAACGACTGTGACCGTAATAACCTCCACTGCCGCCCAACACCAAAATCAGGATAATGATCAGGATCAACATGCAATTCTCCGTTTCTGTTTACCGTGTCTGGAATTTCACGGTATTTTTTCGCGTTGAAGCGTTCAAAAGCATCCATTCTCAGGAACTGACACGTTCTGTTCTGCCTTAAGCCAGCACCCGTACTGACTTTTCCCGGTTCCATTGTCTTGTCTTAGCTGCAGCAATAAAGGCATCCTCGTCGTCGGCACTAACCACGCCGCCGTCTTTTCCGATATTGGCCGTTTTCAAAAGCGCTTTTGCGCCCTCGTCAGCGGCAATGGCCTTGAGATGACCGAATGCATCGCGGACAAAGTCAACAGCCGCACTCTCTAATGACAGTTCTTTTGCGCCCTCTTCGGAGAGAATTATCGCGACGGCGTCGAATAGTACAGAAGGCATGCCGGCCAATTGGCCGTCTGCCGACATCATCGACCCGCCAGCCAGCTTTGCGCCGCCGACTTTGGGCGCAATGATCTTAACGGTGGCGCCCGCTTCGATCGCGGATTGCTTGATCTTCTTGATGAGAGCTCCGTCCGAACCATCCGCAATCAGGATGCCGATGGCGCGACCCTGCAGCGTGTCTTTCATCTTTCCAATAATCTGCAACGCAGGCGAGGGTTTCAGTTTCTGTACGGGTGCAGCGGGCTTGGGCGCGGTCAGCATCGTCTCCAATCCCAGACCGCCAGCTACACGTCGGGCAAGATCCTCTTCTATATTACGTAGGTGGCCCACCATCGCTTCCCGAACATGCAGGTGCTCGACCTTTGAAAGCTCAAACACCAATGCGGAGGCAATATGCGCCTGCTCGTAGACCGTTTGGCTGAGATAAAACTGGCGAGCCTGACTGTAGTGATCGGCGAAGCTTTCAGGCCTGACGCGACCTTTTTCTCCAGCCTCGCTGATGGCGGCACTGCGAAATCCGTTTACAGGGCTCTCACGTGGTGAATTCTTCGACAAGGAATTGGGCTCATAGGACACACGTCCCTCCGGTTGCTCCATCTGCATGTGGCCGTCGCGTTGCTGGTTCGAGAACGGACACTTGGGCGCGTTGACCGGGATCTGATGGAAATTAGGCGATCCCAGGCGCGATAGCTGTGTGTCTTGATAAGAGAACAATCGACCCTGCAGCAACGGATCGTTCGAAAAATCGATGCCAGGTACGATATGGGAAGGGCAGTAAGCCACCTGCTCGGTTTCGGCGAAGAAATTGTTCGGCCATCGATCCAGTACCATGCGACCAATCACTTTCAAAGGAACCAGTTCTTCCGGAATCAGCTTTGTCGCGTCCAGATGGTCGAACGGGAACGCATCCGCTTCCTCTTGTGTAAACAGCTGAACCGCAAATTCCCACTCAGGAAAGTCGCCGGCAGCGATGGCATCAAACATGTCGCGACGGTGAAAATCCTGGTCAGCGCCCGAAATCTTGACCGTTTCATCCCAGATCGTCGATTGCAAGCCCAGCTTGGGGCGCCAGTGGAACTTTACGAAAGTCGACTCCCCGGCATCGTTGATCAGTCGAAAACTATGGATACCAAATCCTTCGATCATCCGCAGCGATCGGGGCAGGGTGCGATCAGACATGATCCACATCACCATGTGCATGGATTCTGGCGTGAGGGAAATAAAATCCCAGAACGTGTCATGCGCCGTAGCAGACTGAGGGAAACCTCGGTCGGGTTCCATTTTCACCGCATGGATGAGATCCGGGAATTTGATGGCATCCTGAATGAAGAAGACGGGAATATCGTTTCCGACCAGGTCCCAGTTTCCTTCTTTCGTGTAAAACTTTACAGCAAATCCGCGTACGTCCCGAGGCGTGTCCACCGAACCAGCGCCGCCTGCGACGGTCGATAAGCGTGTAAAGACCGGCGTCTTCTCACCAACCTCGGTGAGTATTCTGGCGGTGGTGTATGTCTTGAGCGAAGAGGTCAGCTCGAAATATCCATGTACACCGGTGGCTCGTGCGTGAACGATACGCTCGGGAATACGCTCGTGATCAAAATGCGTGATCTTCTCGCGCAGGATGAAGTCTTCGAGAACCACAGGACCGCGCGGATTGGCCTTGAGAGAATTCTGATTATCTGAGAGTGCGACACCTTGGTTGGTGGTCAGCGTCGGATGCTGACCACTGGAGATCTGATGCACTTCGCCGCCGCCGGCCGGGTGTACATCGGAATAGCCTGCTGGTTGCTTTTTCGAAGTACGAGCTCCGGAAGCAAGGTTCGTTGTTTTCCTGACCACAGCGACTCCCTCTTTTTTCCGCCTGGGTGACGAAGAACTCTTATGCGATCTTGACCGGCGCATTCGCCTCGGCAATCGACACCCTGTCCCTAATTTCCACATATTCATCCTGCGACAGAATCATGCGGGAGACCAGTTCGAGCTTGCTACGATACGGACGATTATCGATCAAACGCTCCTGAGTCTCCGCGGAGAGCCCCAGATCCGCCATTTGATCGGCGCTGGCGGAATTTAAATCAGTCAGATGCTCGGAAACGAGTTCCTCGGCGGACCGATCGGAATAATTCAGATCGTTGTTCGTGAGATGAAAATCTGAAATTCTGCGGCGCCCGTAATACCATCGCCACGCGTAAATAATCAAGGATGGCTCCTGAACAGAATCCGCCAATGATTGCCTTTGTGGATCTTTTCACGTTGTTTCTCCAACGCGATTGGATGTTGCGTGAGTCGGTTAGGTTGTGATCGCCTGATGCCTGCCAAGCGGGGACGGCGTGTGTATACCGATTCAGTCTCTTACTTCGTATAGGCCCAGTGATCCCCGGTCATGACCAAGGTCGCGTTGTCCGAAGGATTCGAGCCCAGCGAGGACGCGAGACCAGGGTATGCCGTCTTGATCTCCGGCGAATTGGCCCAATCGGCGACGTTAGCGATTTGATAGTGGTAAGAGATAGCGACAGTCTTCACGCCTGCGCTATTCGTGCCCGGCGTCGAATTGTCGATTGATGTGACCTCTCGATGTCCGTAGCAGAAGTTGCCATATCCAGGCTGCGTGGAATCCGGGGTCCACGACGTCCGGCCTTTCTCTGACAGGTCGTAATTGTTCACCTGCTTCGAGGCAACGATCAGGACCTTCTTCTCTGCAGTAGTCCGGGTTAGCAGGCCCTCCTGCGTCAATGCGTCGTATCCCTCGGTCTTGGCATCGTCCGACGTGGCCGCCTGGACGGGGAACTTTTTGGACTGCGACCAGATGCAAACCGGCAAGGTCTTGAAATGGTCGTTGATCGCCGCTTTATAGCTCATGTCCGTATCGCTGCCGTTGTTACATGCTGTCGACATTAGCGCGATCGAACCCAAAACAACTACGTAACCCATTCGCCTGGTAAGCATGGGGACTCCCTTTATTCCAGATCTCATGAAAAAGCTCAGACGCCGCCCCTAGAAAGCGGCGTTTCTGCGATGAACGATAACGATAAAGAATATTAGGCCGCTACTTCCTGCGGCGCGCCGCTCAATAAATTCGCGGCAATCTTCCTTAGCTTGTCTTCCGCACCCTGTTCTTCTGACAAGGATTTCTTAAGCAGGGTGACGATCTCTTTTTCACCGATCTGTTCCGCCAGACTGATGGCGGTCAGGTAACCGGCCATCTCGTAGTGCTCGACACGGCTACCAGCGCCAATAATGCCTAGATCAAGGACAGTTTTGTCTCCCTCCTCGCTCAATGCCTCCGCACCTTCCTTAATGCAGCCTTCCATGCCGAGGCACTTTTTCCCGCTAGGCTTGATTTCGAGGATCCCCGCGATCTGTTCGAGCCGCTGCACCTGCGCTTCGGTTTCCTTGAGGTGCCCTTTAAACGCATTCTGCAGCGCGGGATCGTTCGATCCCTTCGCCATTTTCGGAATGGCCTTGGTGAGCTGCTTCTCAGCGGAATATAGATCTTTGATTTCGTCTTCCAGCAGATCCTTCAAGACTTCCTTGTCAGCCATGTTTAACACTCCTTCATCCCTTGCCCCACGCAATGAGTCCGCTTCAAGAGTCAATAAAGTACGCAACTAAGACTCCCTTCGGTCCCTATCCGTTGCTTTTTAACTTTCGATTTGTCAGGCATTTAGGCGAGGGCGTATATGATGAACCCCAATGAACACTCCACGAACCGACATCTGCAAACCCGAAGATCGGGAGGCCGTGCTGACCGAGCGACGGCGACTGAAAATGGCCTTCTCAGCGCATTCCTACGTTCGCGGAAGTACCCTTAAGTTTTACGAATGGTTGGGTTCGTCCACAGCGCGATCTTTGCCGCAGGGGCCGCCCGTCTGGATTTGCGGAGACTGCCACCTGGGAAACTTGGGGCCTGTGGCCGACGCCAAGGGCCGAGTGAAGATAGCGATCCGGGACCTAGATCAGACGGTTATAGGAAATCCTGCCCACGATCTCATTCGCCTCGGGCTCTCGCTTGCAACTGCTATTCGGGGCTCGGATCTGCCAGGGGTGACGACTGCTCTCATGCTGGAACAAATGATGGAAGGATATGAGGGCGCGTTGGCTGATCCGGGGAAAAATCCAAGAAAATCTGCCGCGCCTGTATCTGTGCAGCGCGTGCTGAAACGCGCTTTAAAGCGGCGTTGGCGCCATCTGGCGGAAGAGCGTATTGAAGACGTGCGGCCCGAGATTCCTATGGGCAAACGCTTCTGGCCCGTCACGGCCGCTGAGAAGAAAGAGATTCAGCGAATATTTAAACTTCCGGAAGTGCGCGACCTCATCACGTCCCTTAAGAAGCGCGACAAGAATGATGAGGTGGAAGTCGTCGATGCCGCCTACTGGATGAAGGGGTGCAGCTCTCTCGGTCGGCTGCGATTTGCCGTCCTAGTGGGCATCGGTAAAAAGAAGAAAAACAGAGAAGGTTTTTGTTTGGTCGATATCAAGGAGGCCGTCCCGGCAGGTGCACCTCATTCCGCTAAGGCGCCTATGCCGCCGGATTATGCCGAGCGCGTCGTCAAGGGCGCACGAAAATTATCGCCTTTCCTCGGGCAGCGCATGCTGGCGGGACATTTTTCGGGGAAGCCTGTCGTCCTTCGGGAACTGCTCCCGCAAGACCTCAAACTCGAAATGGATCAACTCACGCGAGAAGAAGCGATAGACGCGGCGCGGTTCCTGGCAGCTGTCGTTGGGGCAGCTCACGCGGAACAAATGGACACAGGTGCCCGAAAAAAATGGCAGATGGCGGTCTCCTTCCAAGGCAAAGCACTCGAGGGCTTGATCGGAAGGTCGAGAATCCGTTGGCGTTTCGCCGGAATTCGAGTCCTCGCCGCAGATCTCCCGTGATAGGAGCCCTACCTATCCCGCGTCAGACCAGCTCATCGTCCTCCGCGACCAGCACTCTTCTAATCAGACCCTATTCAAAATGTCTGGCACGCTTGCTTGCAAGGGCTCAACATTGCTCTGGTCCTCCGGCGATGCACCTTTGGGGAGCGGGATGGTCGCTAAAATGCTGGTTCCGGAGGTATCCGACTCGATATTCATGGACCCTTCGAATTGACGCAGGCGTTCCCGCATGCCTCCTATTCCAACACCCGAGCGTCCCGATTGAATCTCGGCCAAACGTTCGGACGACATCCCCTTTCCCTGGTCCCTAATATCCAAAGTGATCTGATTCGGTTCTCGATCTATTCGGATCGAAGCGGTCTTGCTTTCTGAATGTCGATGAATATTTGTCAAAGATTCCTGCACCAGCCGGAAGATCACAAGTTCCAATTCGCTAGGTAGCCTTCCAAACTGCTCCGAAATCTCAAAGCGGACTTCTAGTCCGCTGCGTTCCTGAAGTCCTTGCAGATACCAACTGATCGCGGAATATAATCC
>JBAPOI010000231.1:0-4471 GCA_049279555.1 Candidatus Sulfotelmatobacter sp. | reverse complement strand
ATAAAAAAGGACCCGTTTGTATAAATTCCTCAAGGGCCCCTTGGCCGGTGACACAATCCATTTAATCAACACCTTGCAACAAGGAGCCCCTTAGTTAGATTCCTCGAGACTCCTTGCTTGTCAGGTTACACAATCCAATAATCAGCAAAAGCCCGCGCGTTCAGGCCCGGGCTTCCCCGGCGGCAAGACCGAGCAGGTCTTGGGACAGGTGAGATAGCATGTCCCTGCACAGGTGTCGCCCGTGTTGCCGCCCACCACTCCATCCAACTTAGATTCATCCACATTTCGCAAAGTCACTTTCCTGATCGCGAGCTTTTTGGTCTTTTTCACATTAACCTCCTTAGTCGCAAGCTGTTGAACGAAATGACGCGAGGCTTGAGTATAAGGCGCAACTTACTTGCGACACAAGAAGTAGATCAAGGCAATCGGAAGTCACCTTATACAGGGCAAGACGCGATCATAAAAGTGAGATACTCCAGGCTAAATGCGTGAGCCGTCGTAAAACAATGCCGTGACCAAGGTGACTTAGCCCGCGATCAATCGCTTCGCGATCATGCAATACAAATCAATCGCTCCCGCCAGTTGTTGCTTCTCAATAAACTCACCATCGGTATGCGCGACGTGAATCGATCCTGGACCCATCAACAGAGGCTCGCCCCAGTTGGTTAGGTTGGGAATGTCGGTGGTGAACTTAGCGATCATCGCCGGCAGACTGTCGACCGTGCGCAGGCGCACGAAGGGGATCTCCAGCGGAAATGTAACCTTGACTTGATCTCCAGCAGTCTCAATAATTTGCCGTCGCAGATCTTGTGAAGAACCGACGAGACGATAGAGCAAGTCCGCGTGAGCGTAATCGGGAATCACGTTGGGCGCGCGACCGCCTTCGATCAATCCAATATTCAGCGTGCACGGACCGATCTCCGGATCGGATGGCAACGGCATCGCTCGCAACCGCGAAAGAGCTGCAATGAGCTTGTCGATAGCGGATTCTCCAAGTTCGGGATAAGCCGAATGCGCCATGCGTCCAGAAGCCGTGACCTCTGCGCGAAGCGCGCCTTTTGAGGCGAGCGCGATATGGTTCTCGGTTGGCTCCCCGTCGATTAGATACCTGCAGCGTTGCAATTGCGGATTCTCCGCATACTGCTTTGCAGCATATTCGTTCGCTATTTTCGCGCCCAGCATGTCACCCTCTTCGCTCGCCACAAACAGGAGTCCAACGTAAACGCCTTCTTGGCGCAACCGTTCTGCGGCAGCGACCTGTGCGGCGATGATGCCCTTCGCATCGCACGAGCCACGTCCGTAAATGCGCGTCGCATCTTCGGAGGAAGGAATAAACGGTGGAACCGTGTCCATATGCGTGGAGAACACGATCGCTGGATGCGGCTGCTCGGGCGATGTGGCGTAGACGTTAAAGCGAGTGCCTTCGACGGGCATTCTGCGGGTTTGATAGCCGACTCGGCACAACTCTCCATACAGATAGTTTCCTACGGCTGCTTCGTTACCGGTGATCGATTCGATGTCGACAAGTTGCCGGGTGAGCGTAATGGCGTCCATGGCAAAAAGAATAGCAGCAGAAACAAATTCCCACACCATACGGATGGATGGGGTTCGTGAATCCGGACAAGTGTGAGTGCAGAAGGCAGAATTAAGAGGCAGAAGAAAGAAAAATGACTGACGTCGAGATACACTTCTAGGTATGCATTTCTATTTCCGCTTTTTGGCTTCTACCCTGTTGTAATCTGAACCTGTGCATGAGACTTCAACCATTCGCTCGTTCTTTCTCGAAGGCCCTGCGGGGAAGTTGGAAGCGTTGCTGAATGCGGGCGCGGAGAATGCGACGCACGCGGCGGTAGTCTGCCATCCTCATCCGCTGTTTGGCGGAACGCTGCATAACAAAGTTGTGTTTCACACCATGAAGGCGCTGAACGGTTTTGGTTTTCCGGTGCTGCGCTTCAATTTTCGCGGCGCGGGACTTAGCCATGGTGAACACGATCACGGCAGCGGGGAAGCCGACGATGTTCGCGCCGCCCTCGACTGGCTCGACAATGAGTTTCACTTGCCGATGATATTCGCCGGTTTTTCTTTTGGAGCCGCGGTGGGGCTTCGGCCGGCGTGCGCAGACACGCGGGTGAAGGCGCTGATTGGTGTTGGAACTCCGGTGGGTCCAGTGGCTGCCGATACCGAAACGCCGCGGACCTATACATTTGATTTTCTGCGCGACTGCGCCAAACAGAAACTGTTCGTGAGCGGGGCACGGGATCAATTTGGTCCGCGGGCGAAGCTGGAGGCTTTGTTTGCCTTGGTACCGGAGCCCAAGAGGCTGGTTCTAATTGAAGGCGCGGATCACTTCTTCGAAGGACGATTGCGCGAGTTGAGAGAGACGATTGAAGGCTGGGTGAAGGAGACCGTCAGCTCTCAGCCATTAGTGCTCTAAGCTAGATCCGGATCTTTATAATCATTGGCTATGTCCGCGAGCCGCACTTACGAAACCCACTTCCAACAAATGCGTGACACTGCAGTGGAGATCTTTCGTCAGGCTCTGGCCGAGGCTTCGATTGCAAAGGCATTTGCTCGGCATGTGAATTGCGAGCGCGGAGTGCTACGTGTCCGCGAAGATCTCTACGACCTGCACGCTTATTCGCGCGTGCTGGTTGTCTCGATCGGCAAAGCCGGAAACACGATGGTTGGAGCGCTGGCGCAGCAGATAGGAGAGTCTTCTCTTGAGGGAATTGTGGCGAGTTCGGTTGAGACTTCCACGCAGGTGCGCGGTTTTCGTTATTTTCATGGCGGACATCCCACTCCAAATGCGGAATCCATTCACGCAGCCAATGCCATCCGCAAGGCTCTCGATGTGCAAACCGCGTCGTCGCTGGTAATTTTTATGCTTAGCGGTGGAGGGTCGGCGATCGTCGAGAAGCCCATCGACGAAGAAATTTCTCTTGACGATCTCATAGCAACCTATCGTGCACTCGTGCATTCCGGCGCGCCGATCGCGGAAATCAATGCCATCCGCAAACATCTTTCAGCCGTGAAAGGCGGGAGGCTTGCGCAAGCTGCCTTTCCGGCACAGCAGGTCTCACTCCTGGTTTCAGATGTTCCCGATGCTATTCCCGATGCTCTGGCATCCGGACCGACGATGCCCGACTCGACGACTGCAAAGGATTGTTACCGCATCGCAGAGAAGTATGGATTGTTGCCACAGCTTCCGCACTCTGCGCGCGAGCTTTTCGAACGCCATGCCCTTGAGGAGACGCCCAAATCGGACGATCAGGCTTTTCATCGTTCGCGCTGGTGGACGATTCTCTCCAATCAGTCCGCGGTCGAGCAGGCGAGTGTCGCAGCCGAGCGTGCTGGCTTCGCCGTGTATGTGGACAATTCCTGCGATGACTGGGATTACGAGGCTGCCGCGGAGCATTTACTGAAACGGCTCCGTGAGTTGAGAAAACAGTCTGCTCGTGTATGTCTAATTTCCGGCGGGGAAGTGACGGTGAAAGTTACGAATAGTGGAATCGGAGGACGCAATCAGCAATTTGCGCTCGCATGTGCTGCGAGGATTGCGGGGGAGAATGTCGCGGTACTCAGCGCTGGGACCGATGGCGTCGATGGGAATAGTCCAGCGGCGGGTGCGGTCGTGGACGGAACAACGATGGAGCGGGCACAATCGAAAGGGCTTGACATCCGAGTGGCACTCGCGAAATTTGATGCGTATCCGTTGTTTCGCGCGCTTGGCGATTCGATTGAGACCGGCCCGACCGGAAACAACTTACGCGACTTGAGGATTCTGTTGGCGTACTAGTGTCGGGTGTAATAGTTTCGCTGGTCTCCGCCGCGCGCGGGACAACCGAACGCGGCTGGCACCACGGGGCCGTTGCAGTTAAGCCGCTTCGCCTTTCACCTGCACTCCCGCCCACTTTTCCAGCAGAGTTAACGTCGCGGCGTAGTCGAGATCGCGGTGGCCATCTTCCGTGGCCATTTCGTAAACCTCTTCTACAGTTTCAAGCCCCGGCAATTTTACGCGGGCTTCTTTCGCGGCTTCGAGTGCGAGCAGAATATCCTTGTGCATGAGGCGCAGCGGAAAATTGGGAGTGAAGTCACGCTGCAGGACGAAGGGCGCCTTGTATTCCACGACTCCGGAACGCACCATCGTGGCCTCGATCAGCGAGACAAGTTGCTTTGGATCGACACCCAGCTTGGTGGCCAGCGTAAGAGCCTCTGCGAAGCCTTCGAAGATGAGGGCAATCTGCAGATTCATGGTGAGCTTGGTGGCTTGACCCTTGCCCGTTTCACCCATGCGGAAAATCTTCTTGCCCATGGCTGCGAACAGGGGATTGAGGCGCTCGATGTTGGCGTCGTCTCCTCCGACCATGAAGATTAGAGTGCCATTACCCGCGCCAATCTTCGATCCAGTCATAGGAGCGTCGACGTAGGCCACTCCCTTGGCGCGAACCCGCTCAGCGAACTTGATTGTCGC